>FIZK01000096.1 GCA_900018335.1 uncultured Clostridia bacterium
TAGGCATCTGGCGGTGTTCCTTCCGGGCACTGGGCCTGGACGGTTACCTTGTGAGTTACCATTTCCCCCCGTCCGCGGAAAGCCCGGCTCCCTCAAACAACAGGGCTCAGTGACAATCGCACTGAGCCCTAGTCAGCTTCTAGAAGCCGTAGATGGTTTGGTTGTAGCCCATGGACCACATGTAGTAGTTGAAAGTCTGCTTCTGGATTTCCAGCGTTGTCTGGTAGTTCAGCCACTTAATGGGATCGTACGACGCGTCTTGAGACTGCCCGTAGGTTGCCCGGGGTAGCGCGTTTGTGATCACCCTTACCGCATACTCCCGGTCCTGATCATCGCCTAGGCTGACCGCCCTGCGCAGCGTTGTCCAGACGGCAGGAAGCTGCAGTACCTGCTCCTTATCCCCTTGGCCGAACTCGTTCCACGCCTCCACAAGCCTGCCCTTGACCTCCCGAACTTTGCTTGGGGAGATGGATCTAAGGTCGGCGGCGCCGCCCTTCCCGAGATGTTCCGCAAACACGTAGAATTCTGCGTAGGCCGTGGCCGCCACTTCTGTGAGGGGAGTGCGCCCGGGGACTAGTACGCGATCCGCTTCGAGCAAGGCTTCCCGAATTGCAGCCACAACGGGATCATTAGGGTCGCTCTGCTCCACCCACTCCCAGATCGACTCTTCCAGGCCTATCTTCAACTCCGCGAGCTGCTCCGGGTCGTCCAGGGCCATGATGAACCCCACAATGTACGGGAAGTCATCATAGGCAAGGAGCTCATCTTCAGAGTACCCCATCAAGACCCCTTTCAGTTCTTCTGCGATCATTGTCTCCTCTGCCAGGCTCAGGGGTGAGCCTAAGGCAAACTCTAAGACAAACAAGAAGCCGTCCACATTGCGATCAATACGCGCCATCCGTGCCCCGGAGTCGGCGGGCGGCACGGTGCCTGGGTAAGACGCTAGGGAGCCGGCGAAACCTCCCAGGATGTCCAGGGCCCGGTCTGCGTCAAACATAGCCTGGTTGGCCAGGTAATGGAACCACAGGGTTTGCGCGTAGTCGTTGTCCTTGATGACCAGTGCATAACCCAGGGCACTGTTTCTCCCGGTTCCGTAGAGCAGATCCACAAGGGCAATGTCCCCAGTCTCGTCCACTTCCCAGTCCATACCCTGCATGTCGGGGTAGTCCACTTGCAGGAGGGACAGGAAG
The DNA here is from genome assembly GCA_900018335.1 of uncultured Clostridia bacterium. GTDB lineage: Bacteria > Bacillota > Limnochordia > Darwinibacteriales > Darwinibacteriaceae > DTU010. Next base: position 1,191 of record FIZK01000096.1, read on the forward strand.
AAGTCGGCATGCTCCAGCGCACTCCAGTCTCTTTCATAGGGCAGGACGATCAGCCACAACTGTTCATAACTGGCTTCGTCGTGGATCATGAAACCGCCCTCAAGCTCCTGCACAAGCCAGCCTTCTGGATAATCAAAAGACACGATTCCATCCGCGGTTACATACGTTGCCCATCTGATGGGGGCCTGGGCAGAAGCCGGGCAAACAGTCGAACAGAGCAACACGGCAACCAAGACTACGAAACCCAACCGTTTCCACCACATGATCATCACCTGGCCTTTGTGTATTTAGCAACAACTGGAAGATACCGGGGTATTCCCCATTAACTGCAGGAAAACCTTTTGAAAGGACCACTTCTTTTCGATAGTCTCCTAAAAGAACTGCTCTCCTAGAACCGGGGCAAGCCTGCCGCCCTTCTACCTTGGGGTGGTAGCGCGCTGATTTGTGGGGACCAGGGGGTCAGCTCTATTTCATATCTCAACCACGCCCCGGCAGGATTCCGGCAAAAAATGCAAAAGAAGTGACAATACGTTACTGCAAATCCGAGGTGCGGGAAGCAGTGCTATTGAAGGGGGAGCAATCAGATGAGAACCAGCTGGGCAAGGAAGGCCTGTCAGCAAGTTTTGCTCTTGTTGCTGTCACTGTGTCTTCTAGTCACATTTGGGGGTTTGACAAACGCAGCGCTTTCGGCGCCTGAGAAGGCAGGCGGACTCTTCGCCGACCCCGCTTTGGAGCAGGCGGTGCGGGAAGCTCTGGACATGCCCAGCGGGATCCTTACCCCAGATGACGTGCGCGACATCACGGAATTGTACGTCTACGACCTGGGTATCACGGATCTCACAGGGCTGGAGCATATGGTAAGCCTCGAGCGTCTTTCCTTGCTGGACAACGAGATCAGCGATTTGACGCCCTTGGCAGGCTTATCTGTGCTGCGGGATCTTTATCTGGATGGCAATGAGATCAGCGACCTCAGCCCCCTGTCGGGGTTGACAAGTCTCGAGTACCTGGGCCTCAGCAGGAACAGAATCACAGATGTGAGCCCCCTGCGTAGCCTGGTGAACCTAGAGAGCCTGGATCTATCCGACAATGAAATCAGCGACCTCAGTCCGTTGTCTGAGTTGACCAACCTCATGTGGCTCAGCCTGGAAAGAAACCAGATCGCGGATGTTAGCCCCTTGTCCGGCTTGTGGAACCTGGAGTTTCTCAGGCTAACCGGGAACAAGATCAGCGATGCCAGGCCCTTAGGGAGACTGCACAGACTGATAGGGCTCCTGCTTCCAGAGAATGAAATCGTGGAGCTTGAGCTGCGCGACTTTCCAAAACTGCTCCACCTCGATCTCGCGTCCAATCAAATCAGCGATCTCAGTGGCCTTTCCCGCTTGCCCAGATTGGAGAGCTTAATCCTGAGAGACAACCACATCAGCGATCTCAGCGCTCTCTCACGCATGGGGCTCACAGAAATAATGGCCCTCGATCTCTCGGGTAATGTGGGGATCACCGATATTTGGCCCCTAGCTGACCTGACAACCCTATCGGCTGTCAATCTGGTCAACCTCCCCAACCTCAGTGATATCAAGGTCCTGGTGGCTTTGAGGACGCTCAGACTATTGGAAGTGACCGGGACACAGGTAAGCGATATTAGTTTCTTGAAGGAGCTGCCGGATCTAGATTACGTGGATGTCCGGGACAACGCCCTGGATATATCACCTGAATCCGATGCCATGCTGGTCCTCGCGGAGTTGGAGGAACGGGGTGTCACGGTTTTCTACTAAGTGATTAAGCAAACCCCGATCTTGGCATCGAGGTTTGTTCATTATACCCTTCTACAGGTGGAGTAGATAGAATCTCTGCTCAGTCACGGCTGTGGCGAAGGGTCTAAGAAATTTCTCCACCAGACGGTTCATCCTCTCATTGCGCTCGTAGATCATGGCGGAGAACACCTTGAACCGGCCTTCGGCTGTGGCCTTTTCCGCAAAGGCGACGATGGGCAGAAGAAAGGCCCCTAAACCCTGGTATTTGAAGCTTGCCGCCAGGTGCTGGAAGCTTAAGGTGCTGTCATCGATGGTGGTGACCAAGCTGTAAGCGGCATGCTCCTGGCCCTTGAGGGCGATGAAACTGTAATCCAGGACAGCCCTGTGCTCGCGGTTGTTGAGAAAGGTGTTGGGGTCAAGATGGGTGGGGAAATGTAGCTTCCAGTCTTCCTGGAATCTCTGCAGCACATCGCCACCTGCTTCCGCAAAGGATACTACCCAATACCCGTCATCCCTAAGTCTCTTACAGATCCTGCTGCCCCGCCGGCGCATAAATTCCTCCCAGGTCTCTTTGGACCTGGCATCTAAGGGCACTCGGATCAAATTCGCCCGATCGCAAACCTCAAAACCGGCCTGTTCCAAGATGCGGGCAAAGGCGGCCCCAAAGGAATCCCCCATCAAAGCACGGGCCCGGAGCACGGATGCTTCTTTGTGCCGGGCCATGGCCGCAGCCCCTGCCACCAAGGCCGCACCAACGCCCTGGCGCCGGAACTGGTCCTGCACGAAAAGGTACTCGATATTGGCTCCCTTCCGAAAGCCCAGGGCGAGCAGCCCCACGACTTTCTGCTTACCCCCCTCGTTAAGATAGGCACCCAGCAGGACTCCTTCCCTTCTTACAGCTGAAAGAACCAAGAACTTCCCCAGGGGAGGCAGTGTAAAGTCCAGCCCAGTTAGGTATTCAACTAATGGCAGCTCTTTTATGAGCACAGCTATCCCCCCCGAGTACTTACTTCGCTTGTAAGCAATTACTAGGATTCTCTCCTAGATCCTCCCAGCTTTTGGCTGGACTCGGTTACCTGTTGAGTTACCTCCTCGTCTTCCTGCGAGCGTAGGACTTTGCCCGTTTACGGCGAATGTTAGGTGGAGAGCGTGCGGTTACAAGAAGGGAGCCGGCAACAGTGGGCAGCAGGATCGAGCGAACCATGGAGTTTCTCAAAGAACAGTTTGAACAGAGCGCATATTTCTCGGAACGTCCGCAGGAGAGGAAGTACCGTTTGGAACACTCCCTGCGCGTGGCCAATATCGGGCGGCAGATCGCCAGGGAAGAAGGCTTTGATGAGGAAATGCTCGTCATCGGCTGTCTGCTCCATGATCTCAGTTACGTAGGTGAATTCCATGGGGAGGATGGCTGGCTGAATCACGGCAGGGATGCGGCCAAAATGGCTCGTCCTTTTTTGCAGACTTTGGGGCTCAAACCGGAGCAGGTAGAGGAAATCTGCTACGGCATTGCCATCCACGTGGATAACGAGGCGGACTTCCCAGGGGAGCGAACTCCCTTGGCCTTGAGCATAGGGGATGCAGACAACATCGACCGCTTTGATGTGTATAGAATCCATGAGGGGCTGCAGTATCGGTCGTTTACGGAGCTATCCTACGAAGAGCAGCTGGACTATACAGCCACCGCCCTGTCTAAGCTGGAAAAATACAGTGAGCTGCAATTTGCCACAGAGACGGCAACCAGGCTCTGGCAGGATCGCATCAACTTTCAGATCCAGTTCTTTACCAGGCTCAAAGGCCAGCTGGATGCCAGCGTTACTCTGTTAGGTCTATAAAGCCGCTGATTGGTGGTTCAAGGACGGAGGAGGGTGAGAGGCATGGGAAAGTTCCAGCCTAAACGCCTGAGGTTGAAAAGCGGTGAAGAGCTGGAGATCCGGGAAGCAAGGTCGGCGGACGCCGCCAGTTTGGTGCAGTACGTGGAAGCTGTGAGCGGGGAGAGCGATAACCTCACCTTTGGACCTGGGGAGTTCGAGCTCACCGCGGCCCAGGAAGCTGAGTATCTGGAGGCCATGGCGAAACGGTCCAATGCCATTCATCTCTTGGGTTTACTGGATGGGGAAATTGTGGCCAGTCTGTCCTTTGCCGGCGGGCTGCGCAGCCGCATGCGCCATGCCGGGGAGTTCGGGATGAGCGTGCGCAGAATGCACTGGAACAAGGGCATTGGCAACGTAATGCTTTCCGTCTTTTTGGACTGGTGTCGGCGTTCGGAGGAGATCCGGAAAGTGAACCTGAGGGTGCGGGTGGATAACCACGCGGCCATTCACCTCTATGAAAAACACGGCTTCAAGTTGGAAGGCCGCAAGACCCGGGAGTTTTTGCTTGCTGGCGAGTTTGTTGACGTTTTGTACATGGGTTTGGAGATTGACTGAGTTAATCTAGGGCTGTGGCTAACATATCTATTCGCATGTCGATCTGAAGAGGAGTGGTTCAATGCAGGCCCGCAACCGGCTTTTGGAAGAGTGGTATGGGAAAGTAAAACGAGGAGAGATCAAACTTCCCCGTTTCCAACGGGCTGAAGCTTGGGATACACAGCGCATTGTGAGCATGATAAACACCATCATCAAAAACCTGCCCTTGGGGATTACCCTGGTTTTAGATGTTGGGGAACATGAAGCGTTTGTTTCCCGTTATCTTTTCGCAGGGGTATGATCCCAACACAGTTACTTAGGCCGGAAGATATTCAAGAGGAAATAGACCAATGGATCGCGCAAGCAACCAACAGCAGAAGGCCTGTGGACCTTGATGAGCTGGAAGCCTGGTTTAACTGGAAGAAGGACGTGAGCGACAAAATCATGCATCTACGTTCCACGATCCGCAATTACAATCTGCCGCACCTTTCTCTACCCTCTTGGACACCAAAGGATGTGGCCTTGGATGTTTTCATCAACATGAACACCAACTCCAAGCCCCTGTCGCAGTACGACATCATCGTGGCGGAAGTGGAAAGCGTGCTCGGCCAGTCGCTGCCCGATCGGCAGAGACAGATGTTGGAGGACTATCCTGCCCTCGGACGGTACGGCGACCTGTCCAGGTTGATTCTCCACACATCTGCCCTTTTTCAGGACAAGCCCCCCAATCAGAGAGGGGCCTTGGAGATGGACAAGACCTTGATGATGAACCAGTGGGACAAAATGGCTTACGGTCTTAATCAAATGGCCAACCTTTTGGCCGGCGAAGGAGTCTTTGATGAACAGCGCCTGCCCACCAACGCGGTTCTCTGGGTTATTGCTGCCCTCTATTCGGCCATTCCCGAAGCCGGAGATAGGCGGGGCTGGTGCGAACGGCTCCTGCGCAAATACATGTGGCGGGCTTTTCTCACGGACCGCTATGAGAGTTCAGCTCCTACCAATGCTTACGCAGATTATGTGGCGCTGCGCGCTGTTTTGCTGGGTGAGAAAGGAGAAGAGGCGGTTCCCATCTTTGATGGGCAGGAATATGAAACTGCCAAGGCAGGCCAGTTTGCCGCGGCGGCCTGGCCGAAAAACGCCACCATCTTAGGCAGAGCAGCTCTGGCCATC
>FIZK01000097.1 GCA_900018335.1 uncultured Clostridia bacterium
TTGGGGGCCAATATGGACGCCATTGAGACTGCAGCCCGCTATGGAATCGAAGCAGACCGGGCTCAAAGCTTCCATGCCGATCCCCAGGGTATCTCCCTTAACTTCGCAGTGATGAGCGAGACGGTGGAACTGGCAAAGTGGAGGATGAGTGGAAGACCAGCATAGCCGCGGACTACGAGCAGCGCCGCGGGCGGTAAAGAAAGATCCCAGGGGCCAGCCCCTGGGATCCTCTACATACCGTGTCTTCTGCCGAAACCCCGCCGCTTCCTGCGGCAGCGCCCGCAGCCGTAAGCCTCCTGATCAGCCGAATACAGCTCATAGTCCCCGCCCTCGATGCGCAGTACAGCTCCTTCATACAGAGCCTGGGCCACTTTCTGGCGTGCGGTGGCGTAGATGCGCTGCACAGTGGTGCGGGCCACTTCCATGCGTTCCGCCGCTTCTTCCTGGGTAAGCCCTTCCAGATCCAGCAGGCGGATGGACTCGTACTCATCCACGGTCATGACCACTTCGCCCTGGGGAGGGCCGTGCAGGGGTCCAAATACGCTGTGCGGCGGCAGGCAGCAAACCCTGCGCCCTTTGCGAGGTCTCGGCAAGAGAATCACTCCTTAACTTCGGTCTGAATTACTTTCAGTTCTTCTTCGATCCAGGCTAATTGCTTCTCCAATGCGCTTTTCTGCTCCCGCAGCAGCTCTTCCCGGGAAAAGCCTGCTGCGTAAAACCAAGGTCGCCAGCCCGGAGCAGCTCGCCACCCCCAGCCTGCGTGCCACAGGCCCCGGCCGCAGGGGCCCATACCCCATGGTCCTGTTCCATCCATTCTAGGCATCCTGTTTCTTTCCTCCTTCCGTTTGGGCATATGTTCATTTGTCTTTAGCATAACTTGTTTATGGGCATATGTCAATAATGGGCACGCAATGGACCAATAGGAAAAGAGACACAGGATGGGGAACAAATAAGGGCGTCGTGATCGCTGTGGCTGAGGCCCAGGGAAGGGTGGATAGGTTGATGAACAGGAGCGCAGTGTTTTACGGAATTCGTTTGCTGGTGCAGCGCCTTTTGGGGCTGTTCCTGTTCCTTGTGGGTTCGGGGTTTGCCGCTGATTATCATTCTTGGGTCTACTTTGGCACCGGCTTGGCGATTGCTCTTCTAGGCTGGGCGTACATATACCGGATCAACCCGGATGTCCTGGCTCAAAGGGGCAAGGTGGTGACTGACTCGCCAGTTTGGGACAAGTGGCTTTTGGGGCTCTACTGGCTGCTGCACTTTTTTATCATTCACTTGGTCGCCGGGCTTGAGTTCGGAGAAAGACCGCTGATGGAAAACGCCTTTTGGGCGGGTATGGCTTTTGTTTGGGCTTCCTCTGGCCTGGCTTTGGCGGCTCTGCGCGTGAATCCTTTCCTGGAGTCCACGGCTCGCTTACAGGGAGAGCGAGGGCAGTTTGTGGTCCAGGCGGGGGTGTACGGGGTGGTTAGGCATCCAACGTACGCAGCTGTTCTCCTGTCCTGCTTCGGTGTCTGCCTTGTCTTCCAGACTAAATGGGTCTTGGTGTTGGCGATCCTGATCGCCGCCCTCATCGTCGTGCGGACCAGCTTGGAAGACAGGATGCTCATGGAGAAGCTGCCAGGCTACAGCACTTACGCTCAAAAGGTTCGTTACCGCCTGATTCCCTTTGTGTGGTGACCTGCGGGCCACGGTGCGTGTGGGTCGGAGTGGTGCTAACATATCCACAAGAAAGCTTGGGCTGCATTTACTTTTTCAACGAAAATTTGCCAGAAAAGGAAGGAAGCGGCCCCTTGCTGGAGAATCAATATCCCATGGGGACCCGGTCCCCCTGTTCCTTTTGCTAGTAGTGCAAACGTTATCACGCGGAGGTGATGGGTTCAGTCTCGCTGCGTTGTCTTATGGAGAAAAAATAACGGAGGTGCCTGAATGAAAAAAGTAGCCGCTCTTTGTTTGGTATTTGTCTTGGCTTTGGCCTTGAGCCTGCCTGCTGCTGCTTCTGTTCCCGGTGAACTGTTGATCTGGTCCGACGGTGAGAGGGCGCCCGTCCTCACTGCAGTGGCCAGGAAGTTTGTGGCCGAGTACGGGATTTCAGTGAAGATCCAGGAACTGCCCTTCGGCGACATCCGCGACAATCTGGCCATCGTGGCCCCCACCGGGGAAGGTCCTGATATCATCGTTGGTGCCCACGACTGGTTGGGTCAGCTGGTGACCGACGGTCTCATTGAACCCATCGACATTGAGGACCCGTCCTTGTTCGTCCAATCCGCTTTGGATGCCTTTACCTGGGGCGGTCAGTATTATGGCATCCCTTACGCCATCGAGTCCATCGGCTTGTTCTATAACAAGGATCTGGTGGGTGAAGATGGCATCGGCAGCTTCGAAGAACTGGAGGAGCTAACCAAGAACGAGCTGGCGCCCAAGGGCATCTACGGCCTGGTGCTGCCCCAGCCCGATCCGTACCACACCTTCCCCTTCTTCAGCGTACTGGGAGGTTATGTTTTCGGCTTTGACGAAGAGGGTGCCTTGAATGCTCTGGATGTGGGCTTGGCCAACGCAGGCGCCGTGGAAGGTTTTGAGTATTTCGAGAAGCTCCTGGACGAGGGCGTCATTGCCAGGGCTACACCCTACGACACCATGATGAGCCTGTTCCAAAACGGCCAGGCAGCAACCATGATGACCGGCCCCTGGGCCTTTGGTGATGTGCGGGCTGCCGGTGTGAACTACGGCTTCACCCAGATTCCTTCGTACAAAGGACAGTTCGGCAAGCCTTTCCTGGGCGCCCAGGGATTCATGGTCAGCGCTTTCAGCGAGAACAAAATGCTGGCCAACATCTTCCTCAACGAGTTTGTGGCCACTAAGGACACCATGCTGGCCATTTATGAGGGAGATCCCCGTCCCACCGCTTTCCTGCCCGCCGCGGAGATCATCAACGAAGATCCCGATATGCGGGGCGTAATGGAGGCTGCGGAGAAGGCGACGCCTATGCCGCAGATTCCGGCCATGAACTCGGTCTGGACCGCGTGGAGCGACGCCATCGAGCTGGTCATCAACCAGCAGGCAGCGCCCAAGGCAGCCATTGAGAATGCTGTGGAAACCATCATCCAGACCATCAGGGACAGCATGTAATCCATGATTGAACAGATTCCCCTTGGAGCTCCTCCAAGGGGAATCTCCTACCAAGCTAGACTAAGAAATGAGTGGTGGAATTGGCTAAGCTCGTCAAGGGAGTATTCCTGGGTATTCTCAACGTGGTCTTCATCTGGACGGCGCTCTTTCTCTACAGCAGCGAGGCCTACTTGGTGCTGGTGCTTCTGCTGCTGGGGGCCGCCCTGGTCAATTTCGTCTTTATTTCCGAAAGGGCGTATCCCTACCGTTATCTGCTGCCCGCCGCCTTTTTCATGATCCTGCTGGTGGTTTACCCCATCGTCTACACGGTGTATGTATCGGTCACCAACTACGGGACGGGCAACATCCTCACCAAAGAACAGGTCATCACCCAGCTGCAGGAGCGCCGCATTTTAGATGCAGAGGCGGGGAATTACACTTACCAAGCCTACCGCGACGGGGAAGGCCAGCTGTGGTTTGTTTTCACAGGGCCCCAAGGCGAGCTGCTTTTGGGCCATGCGGGCGAGCTCACCCCCGTTCAGGAAGGCGATGCCCGCCTGGCGCGTTTGGCCGAATTCACGGAGCTTGCCCGGGCAGATCTGGTGCGGGCCACCAACGAGATTTCCGCCCTGTCCTTTGCCTTGGATGAAGCCAGGCAGCTGCAGATGCGCAACATCAACTATTTCGGGGTCTACCGCCCGCAGTATCAGTACAGCAGGGAGCGGGATGAGCTGCTGGATCTAGAAAGCGGCATCATCTACCAGCCCGTCCTGGGGTACTTCCAAGCCCCGGATGGAACGCGCCTTACGCCGGGCTTTAGGGAAATCATAGGTTTTCATAACTTCAGCAAGCTGTTGACCAATCCCCAGGTGACGGGCCCCTTCATCAGGGTGTTCATCTGGACCGTGCAGTGGGCATTGCTCAGCGTGGCCACCACGTTTTCCGTGGGGCTGTTTTTGGCCATTTTGCTCAACGACCCCCATCTGCGCCTACGCAGGTTCTACCGCTCGGTTTTGATCCTGCCCTATGCCGTCCCGGCCTTCATTTCTGCCCTGATCTGGCGGGGCCTTTTCCACACGGAGCTAGGCGTGATCAACCGTGTCCTCCAGGCCACCATCGGCTCCGGAGTGCCCTGGCTGCAGGATCCGGTTTGGGCCAAGGTGGCTTTGGTCATTCTCAATCTCTGGTTGGGCTTCCCCTATATGATGATTGTCTGTCTAGGTGCACTGCAGAGCATCGATGTGGAGATGTACGAGGCAGCCCTGGTAGACGGCGCCTCATCCTGGCAGCAGTTCAGGCATATTACCCTGCCCCTGCTCATGGTGAGCGTTGGCCCCTTGCTCATTTCTTCCTTCTCCTTCAACTTCAACAACTTTTCAGTGATCTACCTCTTAACCAGAGGTCGGCCGCCCATTGTTGGCGCCCAGACTCCCGCGGGCCATACGGACATCCTCATCTCCTACACCTACCGCCTGGCCTTTGAAAGCGGGCGGGGCGTGGACTACGGGCTGGCTTCCGCAGTTACCTTGGTCATCTTTCTGATCACGGGGGCCATCACTTTCTTCAACTTCCGCTTCACGGGCGCCCTGGAGGAGGTGCGGAAGAATGTATAGAAAACACGGTATCCTAGGATCCCTCTGGCGCCACGCCGTTCTGCTGGTGTTTGTGGTGTTCGCCCTGTTTCCAATCCTCTGGGTGATCTCCGCTTCCTTTAACCCCGCCAACACCTTGGTGGGGCAGGGGCTGATTCCACCCAATCCCAGCCTGGACAATTACCGGGAGGTGTTCACCAGCGAGCAGTATCCCATTGCCCTCTGGATCAAAAACTCGGTGGTTATCGGCTTGATTACCTCCACCTTAGTGGTGATCATGACCTCCTTTGCCGCCTACGCCTTCTCCCGCTTTCGCTTTAAGGGTAGGCGCACGGGGCTTTTTGCCTCCCTGCTCATCCAGGTCTTTCCCCAGATGCTGGCCGCGGTGTCCATCTACCTTTTGGTGCTGAGCATTGGCCGCCTGATTCCGGCTTTGGGCCTGAATACCCATGCGGGGTTGATCATGGTTTACCTGGGCGGAGCCATGGGGGTTAACGCCTGGCTCATGAAAGGCTATCTGGATACCATCCCCACCTCCCTGGAAGAGTCAGCCATGATCGACGGGGCCTCTCCCTTCCAGGCCTTCTACATGATCATCCTGCCCTTGGCCCGGCCCATTTTGGCCGTGGTGTTTATGCTGCAGTTCATCGGCACCTATTCGGAGCTCATTTTAGCCAGCGTGCTCATTAGCTCCACGGAGAAGTATACCCTGGCGGTGGGGCTGCAGCTCTTCATCCAGGATCAGTACGCCAGCCGCTGGGGCGTGTTTGCCGCAGCCTCCGTTCTGGGAGCCCTCCCCATTGTGCTGTTGTTCCTGTTCCTCCAGAAACACCTGGTAACAGGGCTGACCAGCGGTGCGGTGAAGGGTTGACTTGTGTCCAAAAGAACTAACTGGAAAAGGCAGGAAACAGAACCCCCCTGCAGAATGTTGCATACACTAAACCTTAAGGGGGGTTCCCATGCGAACCAAGAAACTGATGGGCTTAGGCTTGATCCTCGCTGTTTTGCTTCTGGCAGGATGTGCCGGGGAGTTTCACACAGACCTTTATGTTCAGGACATCCTGGATGTGGCAACCGGGGAAGAGGAATATCTCTTGACCACTGGTTCTCTCATCCTGGAGTCGCCGGGTGAGGAGTTCAACGAGCGCCTAAAGGAGATCCTTGAGGAAACGTTTAGAGAGGTGAAGAACTTCCGCCAGGGAGGCGAAGAGTACTCCTCTAAAGTGCTGGTGGATTTGAAAGTGCCCATTCTTCATTTAGACAGCAGCGTGGAAGAGGCCTGGATCGATGAGGCCTTGGCCATCGTGGTACTGCCTCCTGCAGACGGGGTGGTTGACTTTGGGCTCATGCTCAACGGGGAGAAGATCGACGGCGTGTTCGCCAGCTTCCTGGAGGATGCCTTCTACACCGTGGGCGTGAAGGACTTCAGTTTTTCCATCACGCTGCACAACGATCTGCGCAATTCCATCCCAGTTGTTCTCCACGGAGTTTATGCCGACGGCTGGCCCCTGCACTACAGGGAGCGCTTTACGCTGGAGAGGCGGGACCAGCTGGAGCTCAGGCTGGGGGAAATAGCCAGGGACTATGCCTACGATGAAAGGTATGTGTTCTTCGGGGAACTGGAAATCGAAGAGTAAGGATGGATTGGCTAAAGGGCTGGGAGGTTGCCTCCCGGCCTTTTCTGTGTCTGGGGGCAAATGCAGGATTGGCAGCGGGCCTGGAGAATACTTGTGGGCAGCAGTAACTGAATGGAGCGAGGATGGACCATGCTAAGAAGCACAAGAACAGTTCAACTAACTGAAGGCAGCATCTTTAAGGCCCTGATTAAGCTGGCCATGCCCATCATTGGCACTTCTTTTGTGCAGATGGCCTACGGCCTTGTGGACATGATCTGGGTGGGCCGCTTGGGCAGTGGAGCTGTGGCTGCAGTGGGCACTTCGGGCTTTTTCACCTGGCTGGCCAACGCCTTTATCGTCATTCCCAGGATTGGCGCGGAAGTTGGGGTGGCCCAGTCCACGGGAAGGCAGGACAGGGCAGGCGTGGAAAAGGCGATCCGCCACAGTCTGCAGCTCATTTTCGTGCTCGCCGTGCTCTACGCCACGGTCATAGCGGTCTTCCGAGGGCCCCTTTTGGGTTTCTACCGCCTCGGTCCTGAGATCCAGGGGATGGCCAGCACCTATCTGGCCATCATCTGTTTAGGGATGCCCTTTTTCGCCATCAACCCAGTTTTCACAGCCATTTTCAACGGATCAGGGGACAGCACCACCCCGTTTCGCATCAATACTTTGGGGCTGGTCACCAACATGATCCTTGATCCCATCCTCATCTTCGGACTGGGCCCCATACCCCGCCTGGAGGTAGCCGGCGCAGCGCTGGCCACGGTGCTTTCCCAGCTGCTGGCCACCACGGTGTTTATCCTGGAAGCCCGCCGGAGGCCTGAGCTCTTTGCCGGGCTGCGGCTCTTTGCCAAGCCGGACTGGGGCTATCTGCGGGACATGTTTACCATGGGCCTGCCCATGTCTGTGCAGAGCGCCCTCTATACCCTGATCTCCATGGGCATCGCCCGGATCATCTCCGCCTGGGGCCCGCTGGCCATCGCCGTGCAGAGGGTGGGCTCCCAGATCGAGTCCATATCCTGGATGACGGGCGGCGGATTCCAGTCCGCGATGAGTGCCTTTTCCGGCCAGAACTACGGGGCTCGTCGGGGACGGAGGGTGTACCGCGGCTATTTTGTCGGCCTCGGGATCGTCTCCGGCGTGGGCTTATCCGCCACTGCACTGTTGGTGTTCGCGGCCCGGCCCTTGATCTCCATTTTCCTCCACGAACCGGAGGCCATTGCCTTGGGCGCAGATTACCTGCGCATTATCGGCGTTTCCCAGCTGCCCCAGGTTGTGGAGCTCTTCACCGCAGGGGCCTTTATCGGGCTGGGCAGAACCTCGCCCCCGTCCGTTGTGGGCATTTCCCTTAACGCCCTGCGGATCCCCGCGGCCCTGATCCTGTCTGCAACCGCTTTGGGGCTGGACGGGGTGTGGTGGACCATCAGCGTTTCCAGCATCCTCAAAGGGGTGATTCTGAGCAGCTGGTACCTGCGCTTCATGAACACGAACCCGGAGATGCTCAGTCTGCGCGCAGAAAACACAGCACAGGAGGGAGCAGCATGAACTTGAATTTTAGCGGGCTGGAGGTGTCTTATCCCACCCACAGGTTTCCCGCCTACGGCAGGAAGGGCATGGTGGCAACATCCAACGCTTTTGCTGCCCAGGCGGGTTTGGATATGCTCAAGAAAGGGGGCAACGCGGTGGATGCCGCCCTGGCGGCTGCTGCCTGTTTGACCGTCTGTGAGCCCACGGCCAACGGTATCGGAGGAGATGCCTTTGCCATCGTGGCCTTCAAAGGTAAACTCTACGGGCTCAATGCCAGCGGGCCGGCGCCCCAAGCCATCAGCTTGGAAGCTTTGAGGGAGAGGGGTTACACAGAAATCCCTAGGTACGGCTTTGTGCCGGTGAACGTTCCAGGGGCCCCCGCGGCTTGGGCAGCCCTCGCTAAGCGTTTCGGTAGGCTTTCCTTGGAGGAGGTCTTTGCCCCGGCAGTTGACTATGCGGAGAACGGCTACCCCGTTTCACCCGTGCTCAGCCACTTCTGGCAGCGCTCCTTCGAAATTTACAGCAAGAACCTCAAAGGCGAGGAGTTCCAGACCTGGTTCAGCACCTTTGCCCCTGAGGGTAGGACTCCCCGGGCCGGCGAAGTGGTGCGCTTGCCGGATCACGCCCGGACTCTGAGCCTCATTGCCCAGACCCAGGGAGAAGCCTTTTACCGCGGCGAGCTGGCAGAGAGGATCGATGCCTTTTCCAGGCAGCACGGCGGTTTCCTCAGGGCCGAGGATCTAGCTGCCTTCCAGCCTGAATGGGTGGAGCCAGTGGGCACTAAGTTCGGCCCAGTGGAAGTGTGGGAGATTCCCCCCAACGGCCAGGGCATTGTGGCCCTGATGGCCTTGAACATCCTGCGCGGTTTTGATTTTGCACCGGAAGAGAAGCATTCCGCCCGCGCCTACCATCTGCAGATTGAAGCCTTGAAGCTGGCCTTTGCCGAAGCCCAGCGCCATGTCACCGATGCCCGGCACATGCAGGCCTCCCTGGAGTACCTGCTCTCCGAGGAGTGGGCTGAGGAAAAGAGAAAGCTGATTAGGGAAGATGCCCTGCTGCCACCGCCCACGGAAGAAATCAAGGGAGGTACTGTGTACCTCTGCACGGCGGATGGCGAGGGCAACATGGTTTCCTTCATCCAGAGCAACTACATGGGGTTTGGCTCAGGCCTGGTGGTTCCCGGAACGGGCATCGCCCTGCACAACCGGGGGCACAACTTCTCCTTTGATCCGAATCACGTGAACTGCCTCGCTCCGGGGAAACGGCCCTACCACACCATCATCCCAGGCTTCTTAACTAGGGACGGCCAGCCCCTGGGGCCCTTTGGCGTCATGGGCGGCTTTATGCAGCCCCAGGGTCATGTGCAGGTGGTGATGAACCTGGTGCGCTTCGGGCACAATCCCCAGGCGGCGCTGGACGCTCCCCGCTTCCAGTGGATCAAGGGTAACCAGGTGCACCTGGAACAGACCATGTCGGAAGCTGTGGTGCAGCAGCTAGCCGCCTTGGGCCATGAGGTTACCGTCACGGAGCACAACGTTGGCTACGGGCGGGGCCAGGTCATTTTGCGGGCCGAAGATGCCTTGGTTGGCGCCACGGAGAGCCGTGTGGACGGGGCCGTGGCGGTGTGGTAGGATCAAGGGGGAAGGAGCGTTTCCCATGATCTATTTAGACCAAGCCGCCACTTCGCTTCCTAAACCAAGGGAAGTGGTGCAGGCGGTTGCCCAGGCGCTGAACCGCGCGGGCAGCAGCGGACGGGGCGGGCATGAGCTGAGCCTTGCTGCCAGCCGCCTGATCTTCCAAGCGCGGCTAACCGCGGCGGAGTTTTTCCGCTGCAGCGATCCCAGCCGCATCGCCTTTACCGCCAATGCCACGGAGAGTTTGAACCTGGCCCTTTTTGGGCTGCTAGAGCCCGGCGATCACGTGATCACTACGGCCCAGGAGCACAACTCCGTGCTTAGGCCCCTATTTCTGCTCCAGCGCCAGGGCGTGGATCTCACCATCCTGCCCGCGGACGGCCGAGGCGTGGTGGACTTGGCTGCCCTTAGGCGCGCCCTGCGCCCGGCCACCAAGGCGGTGGTCTTTACGCACGGGTCCAACCTAACGGGCAACCTTATGGATCTAGACGTGGTGCTGCACTTCTGCCGCCAGCACGGCTTAGTCTCCATTGTGGATGCCGCCCAGACCGCGGGCTGGTATCCCTACAACCTCGCTGAACAGTCCATAGACATTCTCTGCTTCACCGGCCATAAATCCCTGTACGGCCCCCAGGGCGTGGGGGGGATCTATGTGCGTTCCGGTCTACACCTCCGGCCCCTGAAGGTGGGGGGCAGCGGGATTCAGACTTTCTCCCGTGAACATCCCCAAGAGATGCCCGAAGCCCTGGAAGCGGGGACGTTGAACACTCCGGGCATTGCCGGGCTGCAGGCCGGTTTGGATTATGTGCAGAATCAGGGTCTGAAGAACATCGTAAAGCTAGAAGCGGATCTGACCCGCCGCTTCTATCAACAGGTCACGGAAATCCCAGGAGTGGTGGTTTACGGTGATTTCCAGGTGTGGGAGCGCCTGCCCATCGTGGCCTTAAACATCAAGGGAGTGGAAGCAAGTATCGTGAGCAGGCTCTTGGCGGAGCGGGGCATCTGTACCCGTTCCGGCGGGCACTGTGCTCCTTTGCTGCACCAGGCCCTGGGCACAGGTGAGCAGGGGGCGGTGCGCTTCAGTATGTCGCATCTGAACAGCAGAGCAGAGCTGGATGCAGCAGTGGAAGCTCTGCAGAACATAGCACAGGAATATGGAGGGAAGGGGCATGGATGAGCGGGGGGCAGTGATCACGTTCCTCACCACCACCCAGGCCATGGCTTGGGAAAGGGTTTGCAAACAGGAGGGCTTACCCGGCCGTTTGATCCCCATGCCCGTTATCGTCAGTGCCCACTGCGGCCTGGCCTGGCTGGCGGAGCCTGAGGATTTGCCGCTCCT
>FIZK01000098.1 GCA_900018335.1 uncultured Clostridia bacterium
ACCATCAAGATGGTGGTGGGTCTCCTCACGGCGGATCGGGGGAAGATCGTGGTCAATGGCCAGGATTTGGCGGCCGATCCCTTGGGAGCGAAGCGTTCCATCGGTTTTGTGCCCGATAATCCCAATCTCTATCCGAGGCTTACGGGGCTGGAGTACCTCAACCTCATCGGCGATGTGTACGGTGTGGACGGGGCTACGCGCAAACGGCGTCTGGACCACTATTTAGGGATGTTTGAACTTACTGGGGCCTTAGGTGATCTCATCCAGAGTTACTCCCGGGGCATGCAGCAGAAGCTGGCCTTAACAGGTGCGCTCCTGCATCAGCCGCCCTTGTTTATCCTGGATGAACCCATGGTAGGATTGGATCCCCGATCTGCTCACCTGTTTAAGAACATAATGCGCGACCATGTAAACCAGGGCAATACTGTGTTTTTCTCTACGCACGTCCTGGAAGTGGCGGAGCAGCTCTGCGACCGTGTGGGGATCATCAATAAGGGACAGCTCATCGCCTGCGGCACCATGGATGAGCTGCGCCAGACCTCTGGTCAGGTGGGTTCCAACCTGGAGAAACTGTTCTTAGAGCTTACCGATGCAGGTGACGCTTATGAGGAGTAGGTTTTGGACCCTGTACCGCACACTGCTCAATGACCATTATGGCTTCTCCGCGGCCAAGTTCTATTACATCAAGAAGAGACAGCGCACCTGGGAGCCTATCCTGATTGTCGCTGGCGTGACCCCCGCAGTGGTCATGGCTGTGATCTTTATCTGGAAAATGACGGAGCAGCTGTTCATGGCCGGGCTTGCCTTCGGCCAGCCCCATCTGGCGCTCCTCAACGGCGCGCTCTTGGTTGCCCTGGCGGGGCTCTTTTTCGGCTTCTTTTCCGTGCTTTCCACGTTCTATTTCAGCACCGATTTGCCGGTTCTAGTGCCCCTACCGCTGCGTTCCCGGGAAATTCTTGGGGCCAAGTTTGGGGTTGTGCTCACCGGTCAGTATGCCATCAACCTGTTTATCCTACTGCCCCTCTGGCTGCGCTACGGGCTTTTGGCTGGTGTAGGTTTGGGGTATGTACTCAGTGCCGTGGTGGTCTTTTTTGCCCTGCCCCTGCTGCCTTTGGCGGCAGCAAGCTTGTTGGCAGTGCTGCTCATGCGGGTGGTCAATGTAAGCAGGCACAAAGACAAGCTTGCCCTAGTGGGGGGCCTGTTGCTTCTGGTTGTCATGGTTGGTTTTCAGTTCTGGCTGCAGAACAGCTTGGGTTCGGGCGATCCAGA
>FIZK01000099.1 GCA_900018335.1 uncultured Clostridia bacterium
TCCGCGGCATCTATCTAGGCTTTACCGACTACCGTTTCNNGGCTTTACCGACTACCGTTTCGGCTTTGAGATGCGCTTCAACGGCCTGGAGAACTACCGCTACATGCTCACGGACAGCTACTTCTGGTCCTCCTTTCGGGTGGGCGCCATCTGGACCATTGGCACCACCTTGGGCCAGGTGGCGCTAGGGCTGGGGTTGGCTCAACTGCTCAACGCCGATCTGTTTGGCCAGCGGCTCGCCCGCATCCTGGTGCTGGTGCCATGGGCCATGCCTCCGGTAATTAGGGGCCTGATGTGGAACATGGTTTTTGTACCCGATACCAGTGGTCCCCTGAACCACCTGCTTATGCAGGCGGGTATCATTAACCAGCCCATCAACTGGCTGGGCAGCGTGGCCTGGGCCCTGCCCTCCATCATCTTGGTGGGCATCTGGGGCGGCCTGCCCCAGTCGGCGATTGTGCTTTTGGCTGGCCTCCAGACCATACCCAAGGAACTCTATGAGGCAGCCAGCCTCGATGGGGCGGGGGTGTTCAACCAGTTTCGCTATGTCACTCTCCCGTCGCTGAAACCCATCATCACTTCCATCGTGTCCCTGCGCTTTATGTGGAACTTCAACGCCTTCGGCTTGGTCTGGACCCTGACGCAAGGCGGCCCTGGGGGAAGAACCAGGCTGCCCATGCTCTTCGCCTATGAAGAGGGGTTCCGCTACGGGAATGCTGGGTACGCAGCGGCCTTAGGCAATGTGATGGTGCTGGTGGTGTCCCTCCTGGTGGTGCTGTATATCCGGAGAGAGCTCAAGGAAAGCGAGGTTTAGGGTATGAACTACCGCTGGANNCCCACCCTGAACCATTTCCGCGCCGCCTTTGGCCAGCAGGATCTCCTGTCGGGGATTTACAACAGCTTCAAGATCGGGGTTGTTTCCTCCATAGTGGTGCTGATTCTAGCTGTGCCGGCAGCTTACGCCCTAGTTCGCTTTCGGACGGTGATCAATAAGTCGGTAATGGGTTGGCTTTTGGTTTCGCAGCTCTTTCCATCAATTCTGATCATCATCCCCCTCTTTGTCCTGCTCCGGAACCTGGCCCTGACCAACTCCCACACGGGGATCATCTTGGTCTACACAGTGTGGAGCCTGCCCTTTGTGCTCTGGATGATGCGCAGTTATGTACAGAGCATACCGCTGGAGCTGGAGGAAGCTGCGTTTATCGATGGCTGCAACCGGCTGCAGGTCCTAACCAAGATCGTCTTCCCCTTACTGCTGCCGGGGATTGTGGCTTCAGGGTTGTTTGCCTTTGTTTCCGCCTGGAACGAGTTCTTCTTTGCCCTGGTGCTGCTGAAAAGTCCCCAGCTTACCACCTTGCCGGTCTACCTCTCCCGCTTTACGGGCAGCGAGGGCATGACCAGGCTGGGGCCCCTGGCCGCCTCGTGTTTGGTGGCCACCATCCCTACACTTGTGGTTTTTACGTTCTTGCAGAAGGGCCTGGTTTCGGGCCTGATGTCAGGGGCTGTAAAACAATAAATCTTAAGGAGGCAGTTCAATGAGTTCACGTCGGTCGATTCGCGCTGGTTTGTTGTTGGCATTGGTGTTCGTGTTGGGATTGACTACATTGAGTTACGCTGAGCCAGTCAAACTGCGCTTTGTGAGCCTAGCTTGGCAGGAACAGTCAGTTGCAGCTAATCTGGCCATTGTGGAAGAGTGGAACAAGGCGAACCCAGATATCCAGGTGGAGTATGTGCAGGGTTCCTGGGACTCCATCCACGACTACATGGTAACTTCGTTTGAGACCAAAGATGTTCCCGATATCTTCCACTACGAGTCTGCCCAGATCATCGATTTCGCCCAGAGGGGCTATCTGACGGATCTGGCCCCCCTCATCCCAGAAGAGATGAAAGAGGACATCTTTGACGGTGCCTGGCAGAGCGTGAGCAACGAAGCAGGTCAAATCTTCGGT
>FIZK01000100.1:0-146 GCA_900018335.1 uncultured Clostridia bacterium
TTCTTCGCCCAGATCCCTGAGTTGACCACCACCAAGCCGAGAATCGCTTTGAGTGGATGGATGAGCAGGTGAAGGGGGTAGAGGGTCTCGATCCCCAAACTGGTAAAGGTGACTAGGGCGTAGGTATAGGGCACGCAAAACACCCA
>FIZK01000100.1:178-7651 GCA_900018335.1 uncultured Clostridia bacterium
TTTCCCCCGGAGCGCATGGCGAAATAGGAGACGTTGGCCATGGCCTGGAAGGGCATGCACAGCGCCAATGCCCGCATGAACGCCGCAGCCAAGTTGCGCACTTCTACCTCGGTGTTGTAAATCTGGGTGATCCACCCGGCGCTGATCAGCAGGAGGGTTCCCATGATGCAGGCCATGGTCACCGAGAAAAACATCAGTTTCCAGACCTGGGCTTTGGCCAGCTCCTCATCGCCCGCTCCCAGAGCTTGGCCCGTCACAATGGCCACGGCCGTTCCCACGGAGAAGAAAAAGACTCCGAACATGTTGGTAAGGGTGTTGGAGATGTTCAGTGCTCCCACCACCACAAGACCTCTCGTGGACAGAATTTGCGCCAGTGTAACCATACCAGAGGACCAGAGAGCCTCATTGACGAAAAGCGGCATACCCTTGAGCATGATGTTTTTGGCCAGGTTTCCACCGATGCGGAGAGAACGGTAGAGGCCCCTCAGGAAGAAAAAACGGTCTAGCTTTTTGTGGGCCACGCCGGCGATCACCGCAAACTCGGCGAGGCGGCTGAGCACGGTTCCCAGCGCAGCTCCCCTTACTCCGAGGGCGGGCAATCCCAGCTTCCCGAAGATCAAGATGTAATTGAGGATCAGATTTGCAAACACAGCGGTCAGTGTTGCCCGCATGGGGAGGACTGTTTCGCCCGCATCCCTCAGCGCGCTGGCGTAGCTTTGGGTGAGGGCAAAGGGCAGCAGCCCCCACAGCATGATTTTCAGATACTGCATCCCGTAATTGAGCATGGCCGCGCTGTCTGTTGGGCTTCCTTCGCCGCGAAGATACAAAGACAGCAGTTCCACGGGCCACTTGGTGAGGATGAACACGGCGGCGGCGGTCACCGTCACCGCAACTAGCAGTCTTAGGCGCAGCGTCTGTCGGAAGCTCTCCCAATCTTTGGCACCGGCAAACTGCGCGCCGTAAATGCTAGCGCCGGATATTACCCCAAAAATGCTCACGTTAAACACAAACAACAGATTATTGGCAATGGCCACACCTGACATGTAGGTTGTACCAAGACTGCCCACCATGACATTGTCCAGCAGGTTGACAAAGTTGGTCACCGTGTTCTGTACGATGACCGGAATAACCAGGCTGAAAACCATGCGGTAGAAAGCCCGGTCCCCGATGAACTTCGCTCGGAAGCGGGGCCAGACTCTGGAACCCTGTACACTGTGCATAGCTTTGTCTTCCTTTCTACATAAAACAACCAGGGCAAACGGCGCAACACAAGAACAGAATATCACACCCGGATTGCCCTGGTAAAGTTCATTGTCGCAGTAATCATGGAGCTTCGCGCCTTATTTCCGCCAGGCTACTCCCATTTGAAAAAGCGCACGGCAAGAGCGGTGCAGACAAGGGCTACTCCCGCCAACACCGCCAACTCCAGCCTGTAGCTGAGAAGGCGTCCGCCTAGCCAGACGCCGCTTAGAAGCTCTACTCCGTAGGTGAGGGGCAGTACTTTGGATACGGCAACCAAGCTGTCGGGCATGATGTACAGCGGCATGGTCGCCCCCGACAAAAAGAGCATGGGGAAGTAGATGATATAGGCGAGGGCAGTTGCCGCCTGCCCGTTTTTTGCCACCCCAGCGATCATCAGACCAAGGCTGAACATGCTCAGCACCACCAGGAGAAAAGCGAGGCCTGTCTCCGGGATGGAACCTGAGTATCTGAGCTGAAACATGGGCTTAGCCACCACCAACAGCAGCGCGATACCCATGACGGTTGTGAGCAAGTTGACCATGAGCTGCGCTAAAAGGATCTGCAAAGGCTGGGTGGGTGTGGCCATAAAGCGCTTGAGGATCTTCTGTTCCCTATACGATGCAATAGTCAGGGGCAGCGACATGAGGCCCGTCACCGCGACGATCATGCAGATGTAGGCGGGAATCATGAGATCCACTGTGCCCAGGCCCCCCGTGAGTGCTTGGGGCTCGTTACCGTAGATGCCTCCGAAAATTAGCAGCATGACGGGGGGGAAAACCAGGGCAAAGAAGATCGCCAGGAAATTGCGCATCTGCAGTTTCATTTCGAATACAGCCAGCTGCCTGAACATCTAACCAACCCCCTTTGCTTTAGTGCCCACTAGCTTCAAAAAGGCATCTTCCAGTTCCGGGTAAGTGACTCTGATTTTTTTGTAGCGAACGCCCTGGTCCTTGAGGGCCAGTACCAGCTCAGTGAGGGTTTGTTCGCTCTTGGTGTAGAGCGTCACGGAACTGCCGTGCTGCTCGGCCCGGGTTACTTGGGTAAGAGCCTCTAGAAGCGTACGTACGTCCTGGTCGGTTTCAAAGCTGATAACCAAGTCAATCTGGGCCTGGTCAATTACCTCATCTACAGTGCCCTGGGCCACGATTCGACCTGCGTTGATCAGGCAGATCTCATCGCACAAAATGGCCGCCTCCTCCATGTAGTGGGTGGTCATGACGACCGTACGGCCTTCCCTTTTCAACTCCTTGACATACTCCCAGATTTCACGCCTGGCTCCGGGATCAAGACCCGTGGTGAGCTCGTCGAAGAAGAGGAGCTCCGGGTCGCCTAAAAGGGCCAGCACAATGGCCAGCTTTTGACGCTGTCCGCCGGAAAGCCTCCCCACAGAGCTTCTGGCCTTGCCTTCCAGGCGGAAGCGTTCCAGGAGGGGCATATACTCCAGGGGTGCATCGTACATGGACGCAAAGAGCTGGCAGAGTTCGTAAACCTTGGCCGAGCTCTGATACACCGTCTCTTGGAGCTGGACACCTATCCTGCTGTACAGCCTATGACGCTGCTCCTCGGGATCCAGGCCCAGGACGCTGATCTCGCCCGAAGTCCTCTGCCTCAACCCCATCATGCATTCCATGGTCGTAGTCTTTCCCGCTCCATTGGGACCCAGAATGCCGAAAACAGACCCCTGCGCTACCGTAAAGGAGACGGAGTCCACTGCCCGGAGGGGGCCGTAATCCTTGGTTAACGCCGAAACACTGATCGCGCTCACTGGGAACACCTCTCTGACCATTTAGGAAAAATATACCATGCGGTCTGGTTAACGTCAAACGATAGTTGGTTCTGTCAGAAATTTTCCGTTTCGAAAGCAACCACCCCCGGGGAGAGTGTCCTGGGGGTGGTACTGTTCGATCATACACTTGCATTTAGCTTCTTCCACTTCCGGATCTTGCTGCGGAGGGATGTGAAGGGACTGACGGTGTTGATGTGCACCCACCGCCAAACCGGCCAGTTAGAGGGCGTGGAGGACGCCCATTTGCGGCTGCCGGGTGTGAACACATCTTCTTCGCTGAAGCTGGCAAGCCAGTCCACAAACACCGTGACTTGCTCTTTGAACAGCTCCTGCAGTTCGCTCAAAGAGTATGTGGAGAATCTCTCGTAGAAGCTTTGGTAAAGGCCGCCCAAGTTGTTCCATTTGAAGCCTGGGGAGGGGGTGATCACCTGCTTCCCCTCTGCTTCGTCCCTGTCCCAGCCCATGATCAAATCCAGCCAGCCCAGCTGGTAGGCGATCATCTGCGCGGGCGTCCGATCCACCCCCTCCATGAGCTGGTCCCTATCGGTTTCCGGTATCCCCTCAAACTCCTTGATATACAGGGCCGCCGTCTTCTCAATTTCCGCGATGAGGGCCTGCTTGCTCTCGTATCCCGCCATAATAATGCCCCTTTTGTTTTGGCTCGCTCACAGCAGCTTTGCGCAGATCACCTGGAATAACGCTGAGAGCTTCTCCAGGACAACATCCTGCTGGTGCCCGCTTAGGGCCCAAAGGCTTCGTAGGGCGGAGAGTATCTCGCGCCTTTCCTGCTCCGAGAGAAGGGCCCTATCCAGCACAAAGCCTTCCATGAGTCGGATTCCGCCGCCCCTTCCGGTTTCAGTGTAGATCGGGATGCCCGCGCTGCTTAAGGCGTCAATGTCCCGGTAAATGGTGCGGGTAGAAACCTCAAGCCGTTCTGCCAGCTCCCGGGCTGTGGCTTTCCCCTTGTCCAGGAGGTAATAGAGGATCTTAAACAGGCGGCTTTCTAGCATCTTGCATCCTCCCTTAAGCGCGAGTTGCTGCTACAGGGCTAGAAGAAGCCGGACCAGGGCCGCGGCCAGCATGGTCAAGAGGGGTACAGCTAGTTTCCTCAGGGTTTGCCCGTAGGGAACGTCGAAGTATTCCGTGGTCAAGACCAAGCAGAGGTGCAGCGGTGATACCAAATAGCCCAGCATAATGGAAATGAGGAGCAGGGAAGTGTATGGGGCCAGCGCTGCCTGGGGCAGGAGCGGCGCGAAGAAGGGCGCCAAAATGCCTGCAGCAGCCAGGTGGGTGCCCAAGATATAGCCGGCCAGAAGTCCCAGGAGGATCACCAAGACGGGCAGGGGAATGCCGTAGTTCAGCAATGAGGCTGCCAGGATGCTTGTGGCCCCCGCGGCTTCCACTACGGACTTAAACAACATGAGGCTGAGAATGGCCAGAGCCAGCTTGTAGTCTATTCCGCTGGTGACCAGCTGTTTGAGGCGCTCTAGGAAGGTTCTTCCCCAGTGTTCAGCTTGGATTCCCCTGATCAATGCCAGAAGCAGGCCCACAGCCGTGGCCAGGTAAAACGGGAGATCGAAAATGAGCACCAGGCCAAGAATGACCATTACCGGTGAAAAGCCCAGCAGAAATCCTTTTAGATGATGCGCAGCGTTGGTTTCGTTGTTAGGCTCCCCATGAGCGGGCCCTTTCCCCCTAAAGAAGAAAAAGTAAGCAGTGATGACAGCAGCCAGCATGGGCACAAAGTTGGCGCGGATGATGGCCTGTTTGGGGAGGGCCAAAAGCTCACTGAGTACAATGATAGATGTATGGAGGGGGTAAACGAAGTAGCCGATATGCCGGAAGAAAAGATTGACCGCCGCATGGGCTGCGTTGTTCAGACCCAACGCCTTCCCGTTCTCCTCCACCATGGGGGCGGACATAATGGCTCCGCCGGGCACGTTGATAGTGCCAATGAGGGCAGGCAGAAGCATGGTCAGCACTTTGGGCCTGGGGAACAGGGCCACCAGCGAGCCTACCATCAGCTCTAGATCTCCGCTTTCTTTCATGACCTTGCCCAAGCCGCTGATCAAAGCCACAGCTAGGACCAGTTGAACCGTCATGGGGCTGAAGAGCCCATCAGCCAGGGCTGTGGTGAAGGACGGCAGGCCCATCTGAGACAGCAGGCCAAGGATGCCCGTTCCCGCCAGCAGCGACAGCCACAGGGCAACCCGTTTGGATGCAAGATACATTACTGACCCGAAAGCTACTGCGACTCCTACAACTACCATGTTCTTTCCCTCCCAGCGCTGCTTTTCTCTTTCGGCATACAGATGGTTTCCCCTCCACGTTTCTCCTCTCTCAACAGGAAATGAGCAGCGGGTGGTGAATACGTAAGCAGGCAGCTTAGTTTAGGCTAGGAAGGCGGGGTGGCAGTGTCAACAGTGGTCTTGCAGGTGTTGGAACGGGATCTCCCAGAACTCCCGCCCCAGATCGCGGGTGTTGTTGAGGAGCTGAAGGATCCCAACGTGATCAATCGCGATGCCCTGATCAGGAAAATCGAGGAGTGCGGGAACTTAAGCGAAGTGGTGCAGAATGCAGTGAATCTGGGGCGGATGCGGCACGGCAGGAGGGCCCGCAGTCTGGATGACGCCATACTGCTGGTGGGTTTGGAGGCCACCCGCCACATCATTTTGTCCGTGTTGCTCCAAGCTCTCTTTCCCCGGCGCCAGCTTTTGGAGAACTTCGATCGGGAGAACTTCCTGCGCCACTGCCTGGGTACGGGACTTGCTGCGCAGCTCCTCTGCATTGAGGCTGGCCTGAGCGAACAGTACGATTCCTACAAACTCATCAACTATGGTTTGATTCATGATATTGGGATCTTGGCCTTGGACCGCTGTCTGCCCGTGACCCTGAACAGGATCTTCCAGATCGCCACAGAAGAGCGCATACCCATTCTGCAGGCGGAGGTGAAGGTGTTAGGGCGGTTTACCCATTCCGTCATTGGAGAGTGGGTGTGTGGAAAGTGGCACCTGCCTGCGGATATCCGCAGCGTGGTGCAGCATCACCATGCCCCCAGGCGGGCTGAAGTGAACAAACAAGAAACCATCTTGATGCATATTGCCGACACCATCAGCTTCAACTATTATGAGTCGCTTTTAGAGTCTGTCCACAAATACGGGATTGAGGAAGAACTGGTGCGTTCCCTGGGCCTGTCCATGGCGCAGATCTCCAAGGTGGAAGAGGCCCTGCCCGAAAGGGTGGAGCGGGCTTTGGAAATACTGGACTTCAAGGCTCTGAACTTCTCCTGCCCGTTCTGACTCGCTGGGCTAAATTGCTAGAAATATGTTTAGTTGGAAGGCAGGAACTGGAACGTTGTGGGAGAAAATATCATATGAACCGAACGACAGCTGGTATTCATCCCTTGCTGATGCGGCGTTGAGTTGCTGCTTAGGCGCCCCGGCGCTGTATGCGCTTGGGGCGCATTTTAGATCGGAAAGGTAGGGTGGTCCTTTGAATGCACTTGTGGGTCTGCTCAAGGATAATGTCAAAACGGTAATCCCTATCGCAGCGGTGGTTTTGGTGCTGAACTTCACCTTGGTACCGCTGGGGTTTTCGCTCATCGCCCGCTTTCTCGTGGGCGCAGTTTTGATCATTATCGGCCTCTCCCTGTTTCTCCTGGGAGTAGACATCGGGATCACCCCCATGGGCAGCCTTACGGGCTCTTCCCTGGTCATGACCAACAAGCTTCCTGTGGTTCTTTTGGGGGGGCTTGTCCTGGGCTTCTTCATCTCCATAGCGGAGCCGGGGTTGATGGTGCTGGCCTATCAAGTGGATTTTGTGACCCTCTCGGCCATCTCTTCTTGGATGCTGCTAATAGTGGTATCCACCGGGCTGGCCATCATGGTCTCTTTGGGCTTTCTGCGTGTGGTTGTGCGCATGTCCCTGAAGCTCTTTTTGCTCCTTTCCTATCTGGTAATATTTGTCCTAGCCCTGTTCACCCAGCCGGAGTTTCTGGCCATCGCCTTTGACTCCTCCGGCGCCACCACAGGTATTCTTGCCGTGCCTTTTCTCTTAGCGTTGGCGGTGGGTATCTCACGCCTGCGCAAAGACAGCGTAGCTTCCGAGGAGGACAGCTTTGGTCTCGTGGCCATTGCCTCTGCAGGGGCGATCATGAGCGTGCTCGTGTTGAACATAATCATCGGCACTCAAGAATATGCCGTGGCCAGCCTGGAAGCCATAGAAGTCGGTAATACAGCCATTCTAAAGCCGTTCTGGGATTTCATTCCCACTGCCTTCCAGGAGAGCTTCGTGAGTCTCCTGCCTTTGACCGTGTCCCTTTTTGTGCTGCAGAAGATATTGTTCCACCTGGAGCGCAGGCAGTTTGCCCGCCTGGTCAAGGGGTTCCTTTACGCATTCATCGGGCTGATTGTGTTTCTGGTAGGGGTGTACGGAGGTTTTATGGA
>FIZK01000101.1:0-8808 GCA_900018335.1 uncultured Clostridia bacterium
CAAGCCATTTCTGTGGGCACAAAGCGATCCTCCGCACCGTGGATGAGCAGCAGGGGCACCTTGCCCTTTTTCACCTGCTCCAGAGCGGAAGCTTCCCGGAAGCTGTACCCCGCCTTGAGTTTAGTAACCAGGCTGGTGGTATCCAGGAGGGGAAAGGTGGGTAGGCGGAAAAGGCGCCTCAGCTGATAGGCGAGCTGATCGTAAACAGACGTGTACCCACAGTCGGCCACGATGGCCTTAACCTGCCCTGGCAGTTCCTCGCCGCTGACCATGAGCACGGTGGCTGCTCCCATGGACAGGCCGTGTAGAACGATTTGAGCCTCCTCGCCCACCTTGGCCAGCACTTCCCCAATCCACTGCAGATAGTCCAGGCGCTCATGCCAGCCGAAGCCGATGTAATCCCCCTCGCTCTCCCCGTGCCCCCTGGCATCGGGCATGAGCACGTTGAACCCCAACTCTTCGTGATAGAAGCGGGCGAAGCGCCCCATATCCTTCCCTTTACCCGTGTATCCATGGGCCAAAATGGCCGTTTTGCCCGTGGGATAAGGCGCCGGCAGGTAATGGGCTACCAGCTTGAGTTCATCCCGGGAGCGGATTTGCCAAATCTCCCACGGCCTGCTTTGCACCCACTGGGCGGGGGTGGGCCCGCGTGACTCATTCCTCTGGCTGAAGGTGGCCTGCAGATCCCTGTTATCCCGTAGAAACTCCTTCTGGCCGCGCTTGATGGCGAAGTTGTAGAAGTACAGACTGGCCGCAGTCAGGCCGCCAAGGAGGACGAGCAGCACCGCAACTATGAATGCAGAGATCTTCATGGGAAAGCAACACCCTTTCCAGCCATGATCACGGTTATCTCTCCACTCAAATACCACAATGGCGGAGCAAACTCCTGGTACTCCAGGAGTGGCCAGCCCTTTTTACCACCATTTAGCAATGATCTCGCGGCGCCTTGATGGACGATATTATTTATGTATGCTATTATGTATAGTGAATACATTTCCTGTAACATATTTTCCAGGAAACATCCGAAGGAGGCACTCCATGGATATCCGTGAATTCCAAAACCATTTGTGGCAGCTGCTCCGGGCCATCAGCCAGGGGCTGGACGGCCCGGTGGGAACCGTGGCGCAATCCCACGGGATTACCACCACCCAAATGCGCCTGCTCATGGAGGTGCAGCACCGGGGCGAAGCCACGGTGGGAGAACTGAGCCAGGCTTTGGGTTCCGCACCGGGCAACTCCTCGGCCATGTGTAAGGCCCTGGAGAGAAAGGGCCTGGTGAGCCGGGACCGCAGCCCAGAGGATGAGCGCATAGTCCTCATTTCCCTTACCTCCCAGGGTACCGGTGTGCTCCAGCTCATCGAGGAGGAGCTGAGCAGCAAGTTCAACCCCGTGCTCCAAGAGTATTCCTCAGATGACTTCGCGCAGATTATTGGCGGAATGGAAAAGCTGAAAGAGGTTGTGACCAGCCTGCATCAGGCTTTTGAGACCGCACAGATAAGGAGGTAGACCATGGCTGAACGCAATCGTACCCCCAAGAAGCCCATTATCTTTTATTACCTCATTTCCCTAGTCATCCTGTTTGTGATCAACGCAGTTGTACTCCCCATGTTCATGCGCCGCCAAGTGACCGAAGTTGACTACAGCACCTTCTTAGCAGCTTTGGAGGAGAACCGCGTTCTCGAAGTGGAACTGAGCGGTGATGGCCAGGAGATCGCCTTCATCGCCCTGGACCGGCATGGACAGCGCCAGACCTATGTCACCGTGGCCATGCCCGATCCTAATCTCTTGGACAGGCTGCGCAGCAGCGAAAACGAGATCCGCTTCTCCAGGATCAGGCCCACCCAGCCCAATCCATTCTTAACTTACCTGTTCAGCCTGATCGTCCCCGCCTTGATCATCATCGGACTGGGCCGCTTGTTCTCCAGGCAGCTGCAGACCAGGATGGGTAATATGATGTCTTTTGGCAAAAGCAGTGCCCGCATCTACGTGAAAGCCCAGACGGGCAAGACCTTCGCCGATGTGGCGGGACAGGACGAAGCCAAGGAAGCCCTCATGGAAATTGTGGACTTCCTCCATGACCCGGAAAAATACACCAGCATCGGGGCCAGCCTACCCAAGGGAGCGCTTTTGGTGGGGCCTCCAGGCACAGGCAAAACCCTGCTGGCCCAGGCAGTGGCCGGCGAAGCCCAGGTGCCCTTTTTCTCCATCTCCGGCTCCGAGTTCGTGGAAATGTTTGTGGGGCTGGGCGCGGCCAAGGTGCGCGATCTCTTTAAGCAAGCAGAAGAAAAGGCTCCCTGCATCGTGTTCATCGATGAGATCGACACCATCGGCAAGAAGCGCGACCACGGAGGATTTTCCGGCAACGATGAGCGGGAGCAGACCCTCAACCAACTCCTCACAGAGATGGACGGCTTCGATTCCCGCAAAGGTGTGGTCCTACTGGCCGCCACCAACAGACCGGAATCCCTAGACCCTGCCCTGCTTCGCCCGGGACGCTTCGACAGGCGCATCCCTGTGGAACTGCCTGACCTGGCGGGAAGGATCGCCATCCTCAAGGTGCACGCCGCCAAAGTGGCCATGAGTCCCCATGTGGACTTGGAAGCCATTGCCCGCTCCACCGCGGGAGCCTCTGGGGCCGATTTGGCCAACGTGATCAATGAAGCAGCCCTGCGGGCAGTGCGTATGGGCAGAAGCCGCGTGGAGCAGGAGGATCTGGAAGAAAGCGTGGAAGTGGTCATCGCCGGATACCAGAAGAAGAATGCGGCCATTTCACCCCAGGAGAAAGAGATCATCGCCTACCACGAAATTGGGCACGCCTTGGTGGCGGCCAAACAGAGCGACACCGCCCCGGTGCACAAGATCACCATCATCCCCCGCACCTCAGGCGCCTTGGGTTATACCATGCAGGTGGAGGAAGATGACCGCTACCTGCTGACTAAAGAAGAAGCCTTCGCCCGGTTGGCCATCCTCACCGGCGGACGGGCCGCGGAGGAGCTGGTGTTCAACACTGCCACCACCGGCGCGGCCAATGATATCGAAAAGGCCACACGCCTGGCCAGGGCCATGGTTACCCGCTACGGCATGAGCGACAAGTTCGGCATGGTGGCCCTGGAGACGGTGACCAACCCCTATTTGGGGGATGACACCATGCCCACCTGCTCTTCGGAAACCGCAGCGGCAGTGGACAAGGCGGTGATGGAGCTGATCAACAAAGCCCACGAACGGGCCATCAGCATTCTCAAGGACAACATGGATCAGCTCCATGCCCTGGCTAGATACCTCCTGGCCAAGGAGACCATCACCGGTGAGGAGTTTATGCAGCTGCTGAAAGCCTAGCAAGATCCAGAGATGAGTTCAAACAGCGCCCACAACGGCATTGGTTGTGGGCGCTGCTTTCGTTTTCCGTGCACCGGCTACTTGATGGGGATATAGTAATCCAAGATCAGCTCTCCGTTTTCATCTGGGTTAGTATAGCGGGGGCAGTTATACAGCTCCATGGACCAGCCCGCCGCCCAGTTGGGCTCATACCCCTGCTCCGCCAGGGCTCCCACGGTCAGTTCATGGGCCGCGGTAACCACCTCCCACTCCTGCCCTTGGATCCAGCCCACGGCCGACTTCGCCGCCGGCAGCTCCCGGAAGTCAAATCCCTCCGGCACGGGCACATCTGGCCGCATGAGCATGCCGCAGATGTACACAAAACCCTCTTCATCCCACTCGCCCATCCAGCCCACGTAATCCTTCTCCAGATGATAGCTCTCCAGGGCGTCTAGGGTCTCGAAGGTTCCATCACCAAAACACTGTCCCCATAAGGCGGGGATGGGATTGGTCTCCATACTACTGGGCACCTTGATCGCCCTGCCAACAACGCACATTTGGGGCAGCTCCTTAACTTGCAGGTTCACCAGTTTGGGCACTCTTTCTCGCCCCTCTCCCTTATTTTCCCAAGAAATTCTCCGCGCCGAAACTCCATTCCTCCCCCATCTCAAAGCCTTAAGAAAAAAAGGAGGGCAGCCCCTCCCGTACAACGTTTGGCCAGGGTTAGAGTAAGGCTACTCCAGCCGCCTGCCGCACTGGCTGCAGTACTTGGCACTGCTGGATACGGAGGCTCCACAGCTGGGACAGCCTCTCCCCTTCCCCTCACCCTTCACGAGTCGGCGCAGCCAGCTGGCGATGCTGTCGGATTGCCCCACCAGTGCGAGGCCCAATCCCACTTTCACCATGTAGCTGCCGACTCCAAGCAGCACTAGGCCCACTACTCCGCCCTCAAAGTATAGACCGCTTCTGAGGCCGTGCATCCTGAAGGGACTCAGGAACGGATCGTCCATCCCCCGGCCCACGGTAAAGAAGATCCGCAGGAACAAGACCAAACCTATCAAGGCCATGATGCCGCCCAAGACAATGAGGGCAGTACCGCCTTTAGTGAGCTTCTTGGACATGAAATCACCTTCCTCCCTCTGATCATACGCCCCCCTGCCCCAGGCAGAACCCGCGCAGGATTTCCTTAGACCGCGGCGAAGTGCTTGGCAAACCGGGCCGGTGGCAAGTAGGCGCGGCACTCCAAGCCAAAGGGGCGATTTTTCATGTTAGAGCAGTTTCTCTATGCTTCCCTAAGCAACCTGCACCTGCTGAAGAAAACAGACAAAGTCACCGTCGCAGCTGACCTTTTGGGGCTGCAGGCCCAGTTTGCCAACAACCCCAAGTACTCACTGCAGATCAGGGCAGCTGATTATGATGAAAAGAGCTGGACTGAGGGTCTGGTCACCGCCTGGACCTTCCGGGGCACCCTCCATGCCGTGCTGGAATCCGATCTGGGACTCTTCCTTTCAGCTGTGGGTGTGAAAGATGCCTGGGATGACCGCTGGGGTCTAGATCCCGCGCTCAAGCCTTATTGGGCAGAGCAGCTGCGCGGTTGGATCGCCGCGGGCATAACCAAAAGAAGCGATCTGAGGGAAAAGGCCCGGGCCTCAGGTATGGAGCCGGAAGTGCTGGACAAGGTGTTCCATGGCTGGGGAGGGCTCCTCAGGGACATGTGCTGTCGGGGCCTGATCGCCTATGCCCCAGGCACAGCCAAGCGCTTTGTCACCTGCTCACCTCACCTGCTGGATAAGGAAAAGGCCCGCGAGGAAGTGCTTCGCCGCTATTTCCACTCCTTCGGCCCCGCCACCCTCACCGACTGCGCCTATTTCACCGGTTTTCGCAAGCGAGAAGTGGCAGCCCTTGTGGAAAAGACGGGACTCCCTCTCAGGAGCATCACTTACCAAGGCCGGGAGTACTTCCACCTCCGGGACCTCCCTGGACAAGGAAGCATCCCGGACTGCCTCTTCCTGACCGGTTTTGATCCCTTGATCCTGGGCTACAGGGACCGCAGCCGCTTCTTAGATGAAGGGGACAAGCAGAAGGTAACTACGAACACGGGGATCGTCTTCCCCACCATCCTGCTCCGGCGAAGACTGAAAGCCAAATGGAAAAAGGATCGGGCCAAACTTTTAATCACGCCCTTCCGCCCGCTGACCAGAGGAGAAAAGAGACTCATAGCCGACAAAGCCCACGACGTTTTTGGGGCAGATATCAAGCAAGTGGTCTTCCTCTAGGGAAGCCGCTAGAGTTCGCGGCCCAACTCGCTCAAAAGAGCCTCCACTTGGGGCAGGCTGGCAGCCCGCTGCAGGCTGATCCCGGCCTTGCTGCATAGATCAGTGAGGACAGCGACCAGCAAGTCGGACTTGATCCGGATCTCTTTGGGCAGACCGAAATTCGTAATGTGCCTGGCGAGCCTGTCAATTACCTGGAACATATCTTCCCCAGGATCTTCGTAGACATGGCAGTCATGGATCATCCCCGTTCTGTGATCGGCCAGCACGAACCCCCGCGGGAAGAAGGGGCGCTCCTCCTTGCTGGGCTGGATAATCACGGGCAGGTAGCACACTTCCACCTCCCAGACGGCATTGATGCTCCTGGGAGCCCTGCGCAGCTGATGCAGGAGCAGCTCGTTGACGATTTCCAGGGGCTCATAGAGCAAAACAGGCCGCTGCAGTTCCCAGGGAGTGGTCTGCCAGGTCAACTTGCCATCCCTCTCCTCGCTTTTGCGCAGTACGGTGCGGGCTTGATCGAAATCTATGTCAACTTCACCCTGCTCATACTGGGCCACCACTTCCAGCACCTGCTGCAGTGCATGGGTTAAGAAAACACACTCTTCTGCCGTGAGATACCAGGGATGGTAGCCCGGCTCATAGCGGCGGAATTGGGGCCAGGCGTTGGCCCCCTGGAAGGTTATGCCCAGCCCTGCAACTTCCCTTAAGTCCTCCTCGTCAAGCTCCCCCCGCTCTCCAAAGGAGCAGAGGATGTAATCCTGGGAAAAGACGGCTTGAGCCTTCTCCTTTTCGTCCCCCAGTTCCATCAACTCATAGAAGCCTCTTAGGCCCCGCATGCCCAGGAAGACACAGAGCCCGAAGTGCTGGCCTCCTTTCCCCATGACCGAGCAGTAACCTATTTCCCCATCCAGCGGATTCTCCACGCAGACCAGATCCGCATCGTACAGCCCCTGCCAAGGCTCTGCCTCCCAAAACGCCACTGCCGCCTCGTACAGCGCGAGCAGCTGCTCTTTACTTGGTCTGATCCGTTCGCCCATTTTACCATCTCCTCACTGGAGCCTCCGGTAGGCTCCAGGGCTATTCGCCAAAACATTTCGCCATGGGCTAAATAATACCTGCAGGACAGCACCCCGCTCCCGGTCCCCGCCTGTCTGCAAAACATATACTGTACAAAGCACCGAGACAAGGAGGGATTGCTCTGAACAACACCAATTTCACTCCGGCCCAAGACGTGATCTCCACCCAGACCCACGTCCACGAAATCCAGGGCAGCACCATGATCTTCCCGGAGATACCCCACAACCACCGCTTCGCCGGCATGACGGGCCAAGTCATACCTGTGGGCAATAATGATCATATTCACGCCTTCGAGATGACCACCGACTTCACCGAGATCCACCTGCACGAAGTCGGGGGCTTCACCGGGACGTCCATTCCCGTGGGCAACGGCAGGCACGTCCATTTCGCCAGCGGCATCAGCACCCTCAATAGGGGCCATGTGCATGAGTTCGTCTTTGCCACCCTCATCGACGATCCCTTAAGGGGATGAACCGAAAATCCCAAGCAGACCCTCTTTTCCGCTGCTTGGGATTTTCCCTCTCCCTTCAGATAATGGAAGGAGTTCCCTCCCTATAGTTGAATATTTAGCATAAGTAACTAATTTCTTACCTAGTTCGCCCTAGAAATGAGTGCAGAAAGGACTGACCACGGCATGGGACAACGCTTTGAGAGTACACCCTTTCGATTTGTGGCTGGTGCGCTGCTCACTTTAGCCCTGCTTGCCAGCGGCTATCTCCTGGGTATCACCCAATTCGGCCCAACTCCGGAACCAGAACCAGTCATCGCTGAAATCGCCGAACTGGACAAACTGCTAGAAGCCCTGCAGTCCATGGATGAAACCATGGGAGCTCTGGCGGACCAGGTATCCCAACTGCACCTGGGCCTCACGGATCTGCAGACCCGCGTCGCCCACCAAGAAGCGGCAGTGGACGTTTTGGCCACCACTGTGCTGGACTTTTCAGGCGAGATGGCGGTACAAGCTGATAACACCTCAGCGCAGTTGGATGTGCTGGTGGCGGCCGCAGAAAGTACTGCTTTGGACACGGTACTGGCTGCGGTACAGTCCATGGACGCCTCCGTTGCTGACCTAGCAGAGCAGGTTGCCCAGCTCCACTTGGATCTCGCCGGCCTGCAGAGCCAAAGCAACGAACAGGGGCTGGAGCTGGAAACCTTGGCCGCCGGACTGCAGGCCCTGTCCTCCGACGTGGCCAGCCAGGCAGAAACCACAACCGCGCAGCTCCAAGCCTTGGCAGCTGCATGGGAAGCTGTCGATTTAGGGCCCATCCTCACGGCAGTCCAGGCAGTGGATCAGTCCGTGGCCGGGCTTACGGAGCAAGTGGCCCAGCTTTCAGTGGATCTAAGTGACCTGCAGAACCAGAGCGGCGAGCAGGGAGCTGAGGTCCAGGCTCTAGCCGCGGCCCTGCGTATGCTCTCTGCGGAAGTGGCAGGACAGGCCGAAAGCACTGCGGCCCAGCTCCAAGAGCTGGCCGAAGCCATCGAGGTGCAGGCTGTAGCCGCGACCGCTCCGGTGCCGGCGCCAGCCGAGGTTGTCCCCAACGTGGTGCAAGTTGCCGCGGAGCCTGTCCCTGAGACGGAAACTGAGCCGCCGGCCCCGCTGTCTCCAGACCTCAGTTCCCCAGGAGTGCCCCGAACCCCAGAGAAACCCAAGATCATCCTGGTGAAAACGGCAGAGGCGGACCTGGCCCTAGTCATGAAGATCAAAGCCAACGACACCATCTGGGGTATCGCCAACCGCTTTGAATCTCCCCCAAGTGACCGGTTCATCAGGGAGATCATCGAACTGAACCAGGTGGACCCCTACCAGCTGCGGATTGGCCAGGACCTCCTTGTTCCCCTGAATGAAGACGTCTTTCAGCTTGTAGAAGTGGAGTGATCATCTTGGCAAGCGCTGAGCCAACCAAGAGAAAGCAATCTGGCGGTGAAGCCCTCCTTGTGTTCTTTTCCATTTTTGCCCTGGCGGTGTCCCTCCTAGTCGTCTCCGTGCGCCTGCTCCAGCAGCCCGTGGAGGGAATGCACCCCACCAGTCTTCTAGTTCTGTCCATCCTAGGCATCCTCGGCAGCGCAGCCGGTATGGTGAGCAATGCCAGGCGGAGCAGTCAGCCCCCTGCTGTGGAAGTGGCCCCACCCCCTCCGCCTGCCC
>FIZK01000101.1:8853-9131 GCA_900018335.1 uncultured Clostridia bacterium
GAGCAGACTCTGCCCCGGGTGCGCCTGGGCAAGTATGTACAGACCCTGGAAGAACAACTGCAAACCCTGCGCCTGGAAAACCAAACCATCAAGGATGAACTAGGGCAGCTGCGGAGCAAGGAAAGTGATTGGCAGAAGCGCAGCCTAGAGATGTTCCGCCTCCTGGACAAAATGCGCAGGAATGAGTCTCCTGGTGATGTACTGAGCGCCAAAAAGCACTTTACCCAGTTGGTGGCGCCCTTAGGGATCGGCGTCATCGAACCAGAGCCGGGGGATCC
>FIZK01000102.1:0-125 GCA_900018335.1 uncultured Clostridia bacterium
TGGGTACGCGGAACGTTGTCGCTGCTGCTAATTGTTCTCATGCTTGCCGGTTCCCCAGGGCTCGTCCTGGCCGATGCAGGGTTAGGCGTGAAGAGTGTGCGCGCCGTAACCGAGCTGGGTTGGTG
>FIZK01000102.1:148-1686 GCA_900018335.1 uncultured Clostridia bacterium
GCAGGGTTAGGCGTGAAGAGTGTGCGCGCCGTAACCGAGCTGGGTTGGTGGGGGCAGAGGGTGATCGGTGTGGTCCTGGAGTTTGCCCAGGAGGTTGACGCTTCAAGCTTAACTTCCGGAGACTTCCGGGTGCGGGACACCACCTTTAACCCCTACTTCGACACCGGTGATCTCACTGACCCGGGATACATGGCCGACCAGAAAGTCATTGACGTTTTCACCGTGTCCGATCCTCAGATGCTCCTGGACAGCGAGCGCCCAGAGGGACCCGGCAGGTACCTTGTCGTCATGGTGGAGCCCAGCTTCACCGGGGGAACGAAGATCTCTCATCTGGGCGGGATGATGGCCAATCCCAACCAGCCCACGGAGGTATATATCGGCACAGACATCTATTCCACAGACGGTGTGCTCCTGGCCAAGGCCAGCTCCGAAAAGCTGACGCTTACTGGTCCAGCCGTGGTAAACCGGGGAATCGATCATTTCGTGCACGGCGTTGTGGAAAACCCCACGGTGGGTTTGCCCCTCAATTACCACTACCGCCTGCCCGCCAACTACGATCCGGCGAAGCAGTATCCGCTGGTGGTGTTCTTCAACGGCTACGGCCAGGGATACTTTCCAGATGCGGATAACGTGGGCGGGCACCTGATCTGCGACGGCACCCCGGTGCTGTGGTTCGGTGAGCAGGATGTGCCCATCCATGAGGATGTGATCTTCCTAGCCCCCCAGAGCACCAGGCCTGAACAGGGCATGGATGTTCAGGCGGAACAGGCCGCCGAGTTGGTCAGGAATTTTGCCAAGGAATTTGCCGTGGACCCGGATCGCATTTACGGCTATTCCCTGTCCATGGGTTCCATCATTGGCTGGCATCTGGTCTCCAACCATTCCGATCTGTTCGCAGCGTTCATCCAAACGGGCTTTTTCCCCAACAGCCCAGAACAAGCTGAGGCTGTGGCCGCGGCGGAGCTTCCCATGTGGTTGTTCCAAGGGGAAAACGACCACCTCTTGGGAAGTCAGGGCGCGGTGGAATCCTATGAACGCATCGTCGCTGCTTACCAGGCCCGGGGCCTGGATGAGGAGCGGATCAATGAGTTGATCAAGATCACAGTCTTCCCCGACGAAGCCTTTGAGCCGCAGGGCGCCGAGGATCGCATCGACAGGCACGCACCGCTGGTACCCGCCTTCCAGGATCCCGCCACGTCCCAGTGGCTGCTGGCCCAGAGGAAGGTGTGGCGCATTGCCCCAGTAGAGGGGCCCACGGTCATGGAGGATCCAGAGTCGCCCACGGGCTACACCGTGCGGTTTGTCTACAAGAACCCCACGGCCACCCGGGTTCAGTTAGCCGGCGATCTGGAACTGCGGGACCTCAATGATCCCCCGGCCGTCTTCCCCGATCCGGGTGTTCGCTACCAGCCTGAAGAGTGGCAGCCTGGCCGGTACCATGTGGGTGGAGCGGAGTTCCGCAGGGATATGCAGCCCATTGGCGGCGGCTATTGGTCTGTTTCCATTCCGCTGCACGCAGGTGGGCTCAGCTATTGGTA
>FIZK01000103.1 GCA_900018335.1 uncultured Clostridia bacterium
AGTGAGCTGGACTACGCCCGCACTGTGGCTGAGCTCTGGAATTTGTGCGGCCGCGATCTCACCAAAGCAGTCTTTGATCTAATCAGTTAGGAGGTGCTCAGGTGTCTATTGTGGATCAGCTCAAGTGGTCGCTGCGCCACTCCAAGCGCCAGGCGTTGGAATCCATACTTGTAACTCTCGCCATCGGGCTGGGCATCGGGGTGATCATCACGGTGCTGGCCATGTTTTGGTCCGTGGCGGAGGAGTACCGCAAACTCGAGGAGTTGGACTACTTTCGCTCTCTGCAGATCGTGAGCCGGGCTGAAGAAGCCCAACGGCAGCTGGCCCCCATCGCTCTGGTGAGCACGGATCCCACCGGTATATCCTGGAGCGCCCCGTTGGATGAGGTGCTGGAGCTGCAGAAGCTCCTGCCCAGCATGCATGTGTATGTGGAACTGAGCTGGCTGGCATACACAAACCTGCTTCCCCAGGATGAGAACAAAGAGGAGGATATCTGGTACGGATTCAGGGGCAATGAGATCTTTCTCACAGGTACCCTCCCGTCCTACTTCGCCTTTTCCCGCGCCCGGGTGCAGCAGGGCAGCATTTTCCTCCTGGACGACGTACGCAGCGCCAGCCGCGTGCTGGTGATCACGGAAACCCTGGCCAGGGATCTGTTCGGAGATGAGGACCCCATCGGCCGGACCGTTCCTTTGAGTTTCGATGATTCGGAAGCAGTGGACTTCACAGTTATTGGAGTGCTGGCTGCTCCTGACGACACTGATTCCTACTCCCTCTTTGCAGACAACCGCATGGCCTGGGCGCCGGTGACAGTCATCCCCTCCTATCGCAGCGGGCCCGATGACACCACCCATTTCTATAACATTTCGGTGGGCCTGGATCCAGGGGTGGATCTGGCTTCCGCCCTTGAACAGGTGCGCCGCGAATGTGAACTGCTCTGGGGAGAGGACAGCATTGCCGTGGGCAATCCCCTGGAAAGTTGGCGGGAGTCCATGAAGCACATGCAGCGCTATGCCTTCATCATCGGCCTGCTGGCTTCGGTGGGGCTGGTGATTGCCGTGATCAACATCCTCAATCTGATGCTGGCCCGGGTGCTGAAGCGCACCAAATCCATCGGGCTGTCCATGGCCCTGGGCAGTTCACGGCGGCAGGTGTTCCGGCAGTTCATGATGGAAGCGTTGTTCCTGGGCTTGGTGGGTGCGCTGGTGGGTATTCTCCTTTCCTATGGCTTTGCCGTGCTCCTGGAGAGGGGATATGGCGCCTTCGCAGCCGGAAAAGGGGGTGCCCGGGTGGGCCTAGGCATAGTCATGGGCTTTCTGGTGAGCCTTTTGTTCGGCGTCTACCCGGCCTACCTGGGTTCCCGCACCAACCCCGTGGACGCTCTGCGCATAGACTGAGGGGAGGAAGATGATGGACACACTCAGATTTACTTGGAGGATTATCAGAAAGCGGCCTTTGCGCTCCCTGCTCACCGTTTTGCAGGTGGCGCTGGGGGTGTGGATTGTGGCGGTCATCTTGTCCCTGAACTTCGGCGCTTCAGGAAGCATCGATTCTGCGAACAGGGCCTTCGGCGATTCCTTGGCTAAAATTTCCGTGTCTCGGTACCAGGAATTCGATGGAGAAATGTTGATGGTAGGCTCCACCAGTAACCTGCGGTACGAGGACATGGTCAGGGTCCTGGAGAGCGAGTACGTTGAGCAGGCCTTTATCTTGGAAGAGCGCTGGATGACCAGCATCATTGTAGATGGCAATGTCTACACCGTGCAGACACAGGCCGAAGTCACTTCCGACTATGCGGAGGCGGTGGGGCTGGAGATAGTGGAAGGGCAGTTTTTCACCAAAGCAGATGAAGAGCAGAAGAGCAGGGTAGTCTTGGTTTCAGATGTGGTGGCTAAACAGCTCTGGCCCAACCAGTCAGCCTTGGGGAAAGTGATCGATCTCGGCGATTTTGGGGAAGGCAACATGGAGTTTGAGGTCATCGGCGTTTACAAGTTGCTGCCGCCGCTTGTGGAGTCATTTATCACCCGAGCTCACCTCCTCTTTCCCCTGGGCTCCACCACTGTGTGGGTTTCCCTTGACGACTATGAGCCCCATTACATGAACGTTTTTGTCAAGGCCAAACCAGGCAGAATTTACGAAGCTGTGGAGGATGCCCGGACCCTGCTGGCAGACCGGGCTTTGGACAACATGGAGGTCAACGGAGAGTACCTGCAGGATTCCAATCGTTACTTGACGGAACAGCTCAAGACGATCACCCTTTTTCTGGGGGCCTTCGCCTTCATAGCGGTTTTGGTCAGTGCCATCGGTATTTTAAGCATTATGCTGGTGAGCGTGGTGGAAAGGACACGGGAAATTGGGCTGAGGCAGGCTTTGGGAGCTTCCAAGCGGATTATCGTGGGGCAGATCCTCAACGAATCCCTGGTGTTTTCCGCTGCCGGTTCGGTGCTGGGGCTGATCGCGGCTTACTTTACTGCACCCGCGCTGATCAGCACCATCTTGGAGGAGGCCATCTACACGAGCCTATCCGACGTGGGAGGGCTGCACCCCCACGCTGCTGCGCTGGCGCTGCTTGTGGCCGTCGTCATGGGTCAGCTCTTTGGCCTTTATCCGGCCTGGCAGGCGGCGAAAATGGCGCCAGTGGATGCGCTGCGGGAAGGGTGATCCATAGAGCTTCAGGCTTTGACAACGGACCTTAACTCCTCTATACTTACCTTAAAGGTTCTTTTTGCTAGTATGTGCGGGGAAGGAAGTTGTCTGTGAAGCAGCCGCTACTCGCTTTGGTTGAACTGAACAAGTACTACGGAGATGTCCATGTCCTAAAAGACGTATCCTTTGACATCAATGAAGGGGAGTTCTTGACTCTCTTGGGGCCTTCTGGCTGCGGAAAAACCACCCTGCTGCGCTGCATCGCGGGGCTGGAGCGCATCCAGTCGGGGGACATTCTGCTTGCAGGTACCTCCATCAAAGAGCTGGCCCCCAACAAGCGCAATGTGAACACGGTCTTTCAAAACTACGCCCTTTTTCCCCATTTCAATGTGTATGATAATGTTGCCTACGGCCCCCGCATGAAGAAGTCTATGGGTGAGGCCGAGCTGAAGACAAAAGTAGCAGAAGTGCTGGAGCTCGTGCAGATGTCCGGCTATGAGCAGCGCATGCCCCACCAGCTTTCCGGGGGTCAGCGGCAGAGGATAGCCATTGCCAGGGCCCTGATCAACGAACCGGCCATTCTGCTTTTGGATGAGCCTTTAGGTGCCCTGGATTTAAAACTGCGCAAACACATGCAGACGGAGCTGGCGAGGCTGCAGCGCAAAACGGGCACCACCTTTGTTTACGTCACCCATGATCAAGAAGAAGCGCTGAACATGTCAGACCGCATTGTTGTCATTGATCAAGGGCAGGTGCAGCAGCTGGGGAGCCCAAGGGAGATTTACAACAACCCCGCCAACCTTTTTGTCACAAGCTTCATTGGGGACCGCAACATCTTCCCCGTTGAGGTGCTCCAGGTTGGAGACGACTATTCCCAGGTGAGGTTGGGTGAAGATGTGGTTGCTGTACGCAGCTCCCCCAGTGCCCGCGGTGCCCTGAGCGCTGATGACGAGGCGGTTTTGGCCATCCTAATGGACAAAATGCGCATCTCCTGCGAGCAGATGGATAACGCCTTCCGGGGAGAGGTTGTTTCCATCCACTACGCAGGATCCCAGATCAGAATTGAGGTTCGGGTTGCGGGCAGGATCCTCACCGTTGTGGAGTACCAGAAGCTGGAATGCGAGTGCCAGGTGGGGGATTCCGTCTTCGTATCCTGGGAAGAAAGCGGAGCTTATCTGCTCCCCCAGGAAGACGGCTGGGAAGAGAGAGGTTTGTAAGATGAAGACCTGGAAGCGAAACCTGCTGGCCGTACCCATTCTGGTTTGGATCGGGCTTTTAGTGGGTATCCCCATGGTTCTTGTTGTCGCCCTGAGCTTTTTGTCCAGGGACCACTTGGGCAATATCGTCTACCAGTTTACACTGGACAACTACCGTCGGGTGCTGGACCCTATTTACTTGCGGGTGTTCCTAAACTCCCTGCTGCTGGCTCTGCTCACCGGTTTGATTACGCTGCTCGTGGGTTACCCTGTGGCTTATATCACCTCCAACTTGCCGCCCCGCCGCCGCGCCCTGGCCTTGGGCTTGATCATGCTGCCCTTTTGGATCTCCAGCTTGCTCAGGACCTACGGCTGGATGATTCTTTTGGGGAATGCGGGCTTGATCAATAACGTGCTGCTGGCACTAAAGATCATTGACAAACCCCTTCCCATGATGTACAAATTCAGTACCAGCCTTGTTGGTACTGCTTACATGCTCATGCCCTTTATGATCGTTGCGGTTTTCAACTCCGTGGACAAACTCGACCGTTCGCTCCTGGAAGCATCCTACGATCTGGGGGCAAGCAAATGGAAGACGTTCTTCCACATCACTGTGCCCCTCACCCTGCCGGGCATTGCAGGCGGATTCACCCTGGTGTTCATCCCCGCACTGGGCCTCTACTTTGTTTCCGACCTCTTAGGGGGAGGGAACACGGTCTTTCTTGGCAACCTGATCCACACCATGGCCACCCGGGGCAGGAACAGACCCCTGGCCGCTGCCTTCTCCATGGGGATGATTGCCTTGGTGCTCATGGTCCTTTCCCTGTACATGAAGGCCAGTAAGGACAAGACGGGGGAGGGGTTGTTTCAATGAAGGCTAAAGTGAGTGGCTTCGGCATTTTCTACTTGTCGCTGTTCTTTGTTGTCTTGTACCTGCCTGTGCTCAGCGTAGTGCTCTACTCCTTCAATGCCAGCTCTTCCACGGCGCAGTGGACCGGCTGGACCTTG
This sequence comes from uncultured Clostridia bacterium, assembly GCA_900018335.1. Taxonomy (GTDB): domain Bacteria; phylum Bacillota; class Limnochordia; order Darwinibacteriales; family Darwinibacteriaceae; genus DTU010. The sequence continues at coordinate 4,851 of FIZK01000103.1, forward strand.
GATTGGTATCGGCAGCTGTTCAGCGACCGGGTGATTGCCCAGGCCTTTAGGGTAAGCATCCAAGTTGCGGTCCTGACCGCCCTGCTCTCAGCTGTGCTCGGCACTTTCACGGCAGTGATCTCCCTGTGGGTCACCAACCGCACCAAAAAGGCCATCCAGGGGATGATGATTTTGCCTTTGATCGTCCCCGAAGTGGCACTGGGCGTGTCGCTGCTCTTCTTTTTCAACGCTCTTCGCCTGCCCTTCGGGATCCTGACCTTGGTGCTTTCCCATTCTCTTTTCTGCGTACCTTACGTATACATTATGGTGCGGCTGCGGCTGCAGGAGATCGATGTATCCATTATCGAGTCCGCCTTAGATTTGGGGGCCAGCCGGCGGCAGATGGTCAGGACCATCATTCTCCCCCTGGTTGCCCCGTCCATTGTCACCGCAGCGCTGCTGTGCCTGGCCATGTCCCTGGATGATGTGATCATCTCCACCTACATGTCAGGCCCGCGCAGCACAACCCTGCCGGTGCACATTTTCTCCATGATGCGTGTGGGCGTGACCCCTAAAGTCAATGCCCTCTGCAGCTTGATTCTGATGGGAACATTCTTGATTATTGGATTCAGTCAACTCATTACCAAGAAGAGGAGGTTTTCCTAGTGAACAGGAGAAGCGCTGTACTACTTGTTGCCGTTGTTCTGGTCCTTGCCGCTGCTGGCGCAGCGGGAGCCAAAGAGGGGGAGATCACCCTCATGACCTGGGGCGGCGATTTCATCCCCCGGGAGATCATCCAGGAGTTCGAACAGGAAACGGGCATCAGAGTTCATTACAAAGAAGCACCCTCCAACGAAGACATGCAGTCCCTGTTGGAAGCCAATCCCGATCAATATGATCTGTTGGTAGTTACCGATTACATGGTGGACATTCTCAGGCAAAACGGCGTGCTGGAAGTGCTGGATAAGACCAAGATGCCCAACTACGCCAACATCAACCCGGTGTACCTGGGCAACTACTACGATCCCACCAGCGAGTACTCCATCCCCTATGCCATCTCCATCTCTCTCCTTTTAGTCAACCACGAAGAGGTGGAGAAGCTGGGCGCCAAACCCATCACAACGTACAGTGACCTCTGGCAGCCAGAGCTGCGAGGCAAAGTGGTTGTGGTGGATTGGTCCGTGGAGATCATGGGCGTTGCCCTCAAGTCGCTGGGCTATGAGTACAATGAGACGGACCCGGCGAAGGTTGCTGAAGCCCGGGATAGGCTGTTTGCCCTGAAGCCCAACATCGTGCGTTTTGAAACCAACACTCCAGAAGACTCCCTGATCAACGGCGAGGCTGTTGCTGGTTTCATGTATTCCAACCAAGCTGTCAAGGGCAACGCCGCGGATCCCAAACTGCAGCCGGTCTTCCCAACGGAAGGTATGCCCATCTTCATCGACAGCTGGGTTATGAGTAAGGAGGCACCCAACAAAGACGGTGCCTACAAGTTCCTGGACTTCATCATGAGGCCGGAGATAGCAGCTAGAATTGCGGACATCACCAAATTCACCACGCCCAACAAGGCAGCGGAACCCTTCTTGCCAGACTACTACAGGGACAATCCCATGCTCAATCTGGCAGATGAGGTGGTGGAGAACACCAGCTTCTACATTGGGGTGGACAAAGTACTGGTGGAATACGAACACATCTACGTGGAGTTTAAGCTCAGATAGCAGCAAGAGCCTAGGGTACCATCCCTAGGCTCTCCTTATGTCAGGGTGCAGACTGCTTCATGGAGAGACTGATCCTTCCCAAGTCTGCATCTACGCTGAGTACGCGCACGGTGACTATATCCCCCACCTGGACTACTTCGGTGGGATGGCGCACATAGGCGTCGCTGAGCTGGGAGATATGCACCAGCCCCGCCTTGTTCACGCCGATGTCCACGAATGCTCCGAAATCCACAACATTCTGCACGGTGCCCTGGAGGACCATGCCCGGCCTTAAGTCCTCGAGAGTGAGCACATCAGCCCTAAACAACGGCGGCGGCAGCTCATCCCGGGGATCGCGCCCGGGCTGGCCCAAAGTGGCGATGATATCCCGCACCGTGGGCACTCCCGCCCCCAGTTCTTCCGCCACCTTTTCCACATTAAGGGTCTTGAGCTTCTCCCGAATCTGGCTGAGGGTCTCCTTATCCCGCAGATCGTCTGGGCCAGCCCCGATCAGTTTCAGAATCTGTCTGGCCAGGGAATAGGATTCGGGGTGCACCGCGGTGTTGTCCAAAGGCTCTGTGCCTTCTGAGATGCGCAGAAAGCCCGCGGCCTGTTCGAAAG
>FIZK01000104.1:0-152 GCA_900018335.1 uncultured Clostridia bacterium
AGCCCCGATGGGGAAGAGGGCTACCCAGGCAATCTCCAGGTGGAAGTGGTCTACTCTCCCACGGGAACAGGCGGGCTGCGCATCGACTATTTTGCCTCCTGCGACCAGGATACGGTGCTCAACCTCACCAACCACGCCTATTTCAACCTCGC
>FIZK01000104.1:158-7319 GCA_900018335.1 uncultured Clostridia bacterium
ATGCCGAGTCCATACCCACCGGGGAGATCCTTAAAGTAGAGGGGACGCCCATGGACTTCCGCAGCAAAACGGCCATCGGCGCCCGCATTGATGCCGACTTCTGCCAGCTGCGCTATGCCGGCGGCTACGATCACAACTGGGTGCTCCGGCGCACCGGTTCAGGGCTGGAGCTAGCTGCCCGGGTGGAGCATGCCCCCACGGGACGGGTGATGGAAGTGCTCACCACCAAGCCCGGCATCCAGTTCTATACCGGCAACTACTTAGATGGAGTAGCAGGCAAGGGCGGCGCAAAGTACGAGTGGCGCGGCGGCTTCTGCCTAGAGACCCAGTTCTTCCCAGACAGCCCGCACCAGGCCCATTTCCCCTGCCCCATTCTGCGGGCTGGAGAGCGCTACGCCCATTCCACCATCTACCAGTTTTCCACTAAATGAGGGAGGCTGTAAATTGAGGATTCAGTTCTTAGGTGCCGCGGGCTGCACCAGCGGCTCCTGTTACCTTTTGGCTTTTGGGGACAAGCAGGTTTTGGTAGACTGCGGACTCTTTCAGGGGCCGGAGGAGTTAAAACAGCGCAACTACGGGGATTTCCCCTTTGTGCCCAGTGAGATCGATGCGGTGATCCTCACCCACGCCCATATCGATCACAGCGGCCTGTTGCCCAAGCTCACCAGGCTGGGCTTTAAGGGGCCCATTTACGCCACCGCGGTTACCGCCGATCTCTGCGCGGTGATGCTGGCCGATTCCGGCCACATCCAGGAGATGGAGGTGGAGCGCAAAAACCGCAAGCTGGCCAGGCGCGGCCAGCCCCTGCTTACTCCCATATATACCGTGGAAGATGCGGCCAAGACCATGGAGCATTTCAAGCGCATGGTCTACGACGAGGAGCTGGAAGTGCTGCCCGGACTTAGGCTGCGCTTTCGCGACGCGGGCCACATCTTAGGCGCGGCCATTGCGGAGCTGTGGGTGACGGAAGAGGGGGAGACCACCAAGTTCGTATTCTCAGGGGACCTGGGAAATGTGGGCCAGCCCATCCTGCAGGACCCCACCTACATAACCGAAGCGGATGTTCTGGTCATCGAATCTACCTACGGCACCAGGCTCCACGAACAGAGGGAAGAGCGCCTGGAACACCTGGCCGATGTGGTGAACCGCACCATGGAGCGGGGAGGCAACCTGCTCATCCCCGCCTTTGCCCTGGGGCGCACGCAAGACGTCTTGTATGCCCTGCGGGTGCTGCAGGATCAGGGCGCCATCCCGCCCCTTACCATCTACATCGACAGCCCCCTGGCTTCCAAGGCCACGGAGGTGTTCCGCAAGCACACCCAGGTGTTCGACTATGAGACCCGGGCCATGGTCCGGGAAGACCGCTCCCCCTTCCAGGGACCGGGTGTGCATTACACGGAAACGGTGGAGGACTCCAAACGCCTCAATTCCATCAGCGGCGGACTGGTGATCATCTCCGCGAGCGGCATGGCCGATGCGGGCCGGATCAAGCACCATCTCAAGCACAACCTCTGGCGGCCGCAGGCCGCCGTGCTCCTGGTGGGCTACCAAGCTGAAGGCACCTTGGGCCGCCGCCTCCAGGACGGGGCCGAGGAGGTACGCATCCACGGGGAGCAGGTGAAGGTGCGGGCTGAGATCGCTACCATCAGCGGCTTTTCCGCCCACGCGGACCAGGCGGGGCTCCTGAGCTGGCTGCGCCGCTTCCGCCATCTCGGCCACGTCTTTGTCACCCACGGGGAAAAGGAAAGCGCGGAAGGTTTTGCTGAACTAATTGAAGGGGAGCTTAAGGTACCTGTTGTGGTTCCTAGGCTCGATGAGAGCTATGAGCTGAAAGGAACCCAGGCAGTGAGCACTTGGGATACGCACTACCGCAGCTTTTCTGTGGAGGAAGACTTCTCGGGAGTGTGCCAGGTGGTGCAGGGGGCGGAAGTGCAGTTCCGCGGGGCCTATGGCCTGGCCCAGCGGCGCTTTAAGATCCCCAACAGCATCTTCACCGCCTTTAACCTAGGTTCAGCCCGGCAGTTTTTTGCCCGCCTGGCCTTGGTTCGCCTGGGTCACGAGGCAGCCCTGGTTTCTGCCCCAGCAGGGGATTGGGAACAGCAGCTGGCGGAAGTGACGGGCCAAGCTCCTTGGGAAGTGGTGCAGCGGGAAGTGCTGCAGCCAGCCCAGTTAAGATCCAGCGGCTACTTTTACCTGGACCAGCTGCCCGTGTGGGCCGCCTCAGGGTATACCACCACTAGCGCAGGGCGCTTAGTGGAAAACATCTACGCCTTAGCGGGGGCGGAAGAAAAGCCCCAGCTCTTTGCCAGTGCGCCAGACCTGGCTCGCCTCTGGCAGCTGTTGGCCGCAGGGGAGTTTTTGCCTTTAGAGGAGGTAAGGAGGCTGCTGGCCCCTTACCGTGCTAAGCGGCCGGGGGCATACAGGATCGAGGGTCAGGCCCCGGGAGTCCGCGCCCTTTTCGGCGGGACTTTGGAGGAGCCCTTGACGGTGGTGGTGCTCAGCAACGGTGAGCAGGGAGCCCTGCACGCCTTTGAGCAGCTTTTGGCTTTGGGAAAGGCGGGTGAAGCTAGTGGCAGTACATTTGGGCAATGATTGGGACCAGCTTCTGCAGGGGGAGTTTGAGCAGGAGTATTACCTCTCCCTCAGGCAGTTTTTGATCGGGGAATACCGCCAGCGCACCATTTATCCAGATATGTACAAGATCTTTGAGGCCTTAAAGCGCACTTCCTACGCCCGGACCAAGGTGGTGCTCTTGGGTCAGGACCCCTACCACGGCCCTGGGCAGGCCCATGGTTTAGCGTTTTCCGTGCCTAAAGGAGTGGCCCCGCCGCCCTCTCTGCAGAACATTTTCAAGGAACTTGCCAGGGATTTGGGCATCCCCGCGCCCGCCCACGGCTGTTTGAAACCCTGGGCGGATCAGGGTGTGCTCCTTCTAAACACTACCCTGACTGTGCGCCGGGGCCAGGCCGGATCCCATCAGGGCAAGGGGTGGGAGAAGTTTACGGATCGGGTTCTGCAGCTTTTGAACGAGAAGGAAACGCCCGTGGTTTTCCTGCTCTGGGGCAGGCCGGCCCAGAGTAAGCAGCGCCTGATCACCAATCCCCGGCACCTGGTGCTCACGGCACCCCATCCCAGTCCCCTGTCGGCCAGCCGCGGCTTTTTCGGCTGCGGGCATTTTTCCAAGGCCAATGAGTTTCTCGCCAGTTCCGGCCAGGAGCCCGTGGACTGGCGCATTGCTTAGGTCTTAAGGCGTTTCTTCGCTTTCTGCCGCCGCGGCAGTAAGCTTGCTGTCTAAGGCTTTGCTCGCGGCCGCTCCCAGGGAGCGCAGGTTTTCCGCCCGGGAGATCAAGTTGCCCCGGCCCGTTTTCAGCTGGTTGAAGGCCTGCTGGTAGGCGCCTTGGCAGCGCTCCAGGTGGCGGCCCACTTCTTCCAGGGTGGCCACGAAGCCCACGAACTTGTCGTAGAGGGCGCCCCCTTGGCGGGCGATTTCCAGGGCATTGGCCGTCTGCTGGGCCTGCTGCCAGATGTTGGCAATAATCCACAGGGTGGCCATGAGGGTGGTGGGAGTGGTGAGCACAACCTTCCGATCCCAGGCATACTGGAACAGCTCGGGTTCGGCCTGGAGAGCCAGGGCGTAGGCAGGTTCCAGGGGCATGAACAACAGCACGAAATCGGGGGAGTTAACCCCGCTCTGGCCCTGGTAGTGGCGCTCGCTGAGCCCGTCGATGTGGCTTTTCACCGAGCGTACCAAATCCTTCTCCAGGGCTTTCTGCTCCTCGGGATCCTGGCTTGCCGCGTGGCGCTCGTAGGCCACCAAAGAGACCTTGGAGTCAATGATTAGGTGGCGCTCCTCGGGCAGGATCACCACCACGTCGGGGCGGATTTTAGTTCCCTTTTCACTGCGCAGATCCAAGCCCGCACCCTGCAGTACATACTCCCGGCCTTCCCTGAGGCCCGAGGCTTCCAGGATGCGGCTTAAGATCATTTCGCCCCAGTCGCCCTGGGTTTTCACTTCGCCCTTGAGGGCTTTGGCCAGGCGCTGGGCTTCCGCGGACATACTCAAGCCCACCTGCTCCAGGGTACCGATTTTGATCATGCTTTCGCGGTGGGTGGCCTCGATGCGCTCCTGGAACTCCACCAGGCGCTGGCGCAGGGGATCCAGCAGGCTCTGGAGCTGTTGGTGCGCCTGGGTGGAGAGGGTGGAAGCCTTGGCTTCCAGGATCTCCTGGGCCAGGTTTTGAAACCCATCCCTAAACTCTTGCTCGATTGTTTCTAAGTAGGCTTGTTCCTGAGCTCGCTGCTCCTGGTAGACCTGGAGCTGAGCCTGGAGAACCGCCTGCCTGCGGAAGAGCAGGATGTAGGCAATGAAGAACCCTAAAGCCAAACCCGCTGCCGCTGCAACTAGATGTGTGATCATCTGCATCTCTCCTTAAAGAACTACAGTTCGAGGCCGGGTTTCGTTTTCCTGTTGGTCTCCATGGCAGGGAAATGGGGGGAGACTGCGAATTAGTACCTGAAGGGGTGATCGTGTGCAAAGGAGAATGATGGGCAAAACCAACGAAGAAGTAAGCTTGCTGGGATTCGGCTGCATGCGCCTGCCGACACTGGCTAACGGCGAAATCGACGAAGCCGAGGCCATTGCCATGATCCGTTACGCCATTGATCACGGCGTAAATTATCTGGATACAGCTTACGGCTATCATGATGGGAAAAGTGAAGTACTGGTGGGCAAAGCCATTCAGGACGGCTATAGGGAGAAGGTGAATATCGCCACCAAACTCCCCGTCTGGCTGGTGAAAGAACCCCAGGACTGTGCGCGCCTGTTCAATGAACAGTTGGAGCGCCTGGGCGTGGAGATGGTGGATTTTTATCTGCTCCATGCTTTGAACCGCAATTCCTGGCAGCAGGCCTTGGAGAATGAAGCTCTGGAGGTTTTGGAGCAGATGCAGGCGGAAGGACGCATCCGCCATGTGGGCTTTTCCTTCCACGATGATCTGCCCGCGTTTAGGGAGATTATCGATGCCTACCCCTGGGATTTCTGCCAGATCCAGTTCAACTACATGGATGAATGCCATCAGGCTGGTTTGGCGGGGTTGAAGTATGCGGCCAGCAAGGGGCTGGGCGTGGTGATCATGGAGCCGCTTAGGGGCGGGCGTTTGGTGCAGAACCTGCCGCCTGAGGTGGAAGAACTCTTTAAGAACGCTTCCGTGCAGCGCACGCCGGCGGAATGGGCTCTGCGCTGGGTGGCGGATCATCCTGAGGTGTCCATTATCCTCAGCGGGATGAGCCGTTGGTCTGATGTGAAGGAGAATTTGCGGGTACTCTCCGAGGCTGAGCCCCAGTCCTTAAGCAAAGAAGAGCTGGCCGTTATTGCGCAGGCCCAGGAGATCTATAACCAGCGGGTTCAGATCCCCTGTACTGACTGCCGCTACTGTCTGCCCTGTCCGCAGAATGTGGCCATTCCCCGCATCTTTAGGCTGTTCAATGAAGCCAGCATGTACAACAGCTTCGATGGGGATCGGTTCCTTTATGAGCAGTTGGTGAGCTCCAACAAGGATGCCAGCCAGTGCATAGCCTGCGGTAACTGCGAGTCCGTCTGCCCGCAGCAGCTGGAGATTATCGAACTGCTACAGATGGCTGATCGGGCCTTTGCCGTGAAGGCTTAAGTTAATTCCGGCCCTGTTTAGGGCCCTAAACACCGCCGCGGTGATCGCGGCATCGGCCAGGTGGTGCAGGGCCGTGCCCGCGCCGATGACTAAAAGGGCGTGCCGGAGGCCAAATCCAAAGGGCAGCACCACCAAGGATTCACCTAAGGCGTGGATGGGCAGGCTCACAAGGAGCGCTGGCCACAGCCTTTGTTTTTTGGCATAGAGCCAAGCGCCCGCCACTCCGAAGAGGATGTGGGTCGCTGCGCGCAGGGCCACCACGGGGCCCAAGGTGACGAAAAAGCCCAGGCTTGATCCCACTCCCACCAGGGCCGCGGTCCAGGGGCTGATGGTCATGGCCAGCATGGTGGGCAGGTGGCTGGCTAAGGTCGCGGAAAAGGGTGGGATCACCACCTGCAGCCAGCCCTGGAAGGCCAGGGGGATGAGGAGCGCTAAGCTTGTGAGCAGGGCGGCGTAGAGCAGTTCTTTAACCGTCAGGCGCATGGGCTGTTCCTCGCTATCTGTACAGGAGTATATTCATGTGTATAGTATAACAATGTGAAGCTATTGGCAAGGTTCTTTTGGGGGGGACGGAGATGAGGCAGGAAGAACGCCGATCCAGAATTATGGCCTTCTTGGCGGAGGTGGACCGCCCCGTCACCGGTTCAGCCCTGAGCAGCATGTTTGGGGTGACCCGCCAGGTGATCGTACGGGACGTGGCCGTGCTCCGGGCCCAGGGTGAGGAGATCATTGCCACCCCCCAGGGCTATCTGCTGCCCAAGGCCGTACCCAGCAGAGCCCACCGCAGCAGGGTGGCGGTGCGCCACGGGGCGGACCGGGACAGTCTCGCCCAGGAGCTGAACCTGATTGTGGATCTGGGGGGAACGGTGGTGGATGTTTCCGTGGAGCACCCCCTTTACGGAGAGCTCACCGCTTCTCTGCAGCTATGCAGTGGGCAGGATGTGCGGCGCTTCGTGGAAAAGATGGAGGAACTCCAGGGGGAACCCCTCCTGGTGCTCACCGACGGCTACCACCTGCACACCATTGAAGCCCCCTCCCTGGAAGTAATGGATCAGATCCACGCCGCCCTGCGCAAGGTAGGCTACTTAGTGGAATAGGTGATAGCGGTGATAATTGTTGGCATAGCCGGCGGGACCGGCTCAGGCAAGACCACCTTTGCCCAGGCGCTGCAGGCGGCCACGGGCGAAGACTGCGTGATTATCTCCCAGGACTCATATTACGTTGCGAACACGGATCTCAGCTTTGAGGAACGCCTGAAGATCAACTACGATCACCCCGATGCCTTTGAAGATGAGCTGCTCATTGAGCATCTGCAGATGCTCAGGCGGGGAGAGACCATAGAGGTGCCCGTCTACGATTTCGAGGCCTATGCCCGTACGGACCGCACCATCATGGTGCGGCCCCACCGCGTTGTACTTGTGGAAGGCATTTTGGTGCTGGCAAGCGCCTCCCTGCGCAGCCTCTTTGATCTCAAGGTGTTTGTGGATACGGATCC
>FIZK01000104.1:7368-7492 GCA_900018335.1 uncultured Clostridia bacterium
GGGATGTGCAGGAGCGGGGGCGCAGCCTGGAGTCGGTGCGCAGCCAGTACCTCTCCACGGTGAAGCCCATGCACGAGGCGTTTGTGGAGCCTTCCAAGAAGTACGCCGATCTGATCGTTCCGGA
>FIZK01000105.1 GCA_900018335.1 uncultured Clostridia bacterium
TACAATCTGTTCAGCCCGTGGAGCACTGCCGCGGCATCTGCACTGGCACCGCCCAGGCCTGCAGCCATGGGTATCTGCTTAGCAATGGAGACTTCCACACCGCCCTCTAGCTTGGTGAAGCGCTTAAAGGCGGTAAAAGCACGCCAACAGGTGTTGGACTCATCCAGGGGCAGACCCAAATGCCCGCTCAAGATCACAATGCCCTGGGGCCTTCGCTTTAGGGTGACCGTATCCGCTAGGGAAACGGACTGCATGATGCTGGTCAGAAGATGGTAGCCATCAGAGCGGCGCCCGACCACATCTAAAGTGAAATTGACTTTAGCATAGGCCCTCAGGGAAATTCGGTCCATGATCCGCCTCCTGTCCCTAGCTTTATTTCCGCACCGAGGGGAAAATTCCTCCTGCCCTCAGCGGGACAATAAAAGCCAGGCGCCGGCGGCCATGAGCAGGATGCCCACCCCCTTCCAGAGGCTGAAGGGCACGGGCTCCACCCCGAACCAACCAAAATAATCCACCACGGCGGCGGTGATCACCTGCCCCAAAATGATCGCGGTGGTGGCGGAGGCAACCCCCGCCTGGGCGATGGCTGAAGCCACCAAGTAGACAATGGCCACCCCTAAAAGGCCGCCCAAGTAAGTATACCAAGGCGCCTCCTTAAACTTGAGCAGACTCCCCTGCCCTAGGCCCGTCAAAAGCAGGGCCAGGCCCGTGATGGCACCCACCACCTGAACGGTGAAGGCAGCCTCCAGCAGGCCCAGCGCCTTGCTTAGGGCGGAGTTGAGTGTTCCCTGCACGGCCATGAGCAGGCCCGATAGGGCCGCCATCAATAGCGCCAGCACCTTCATCCCCCCTGCTCTGAACTTAGGGGTAGTATGCCCGCCAAAAGAAAAATGGACCCCAGAGAGGTCCATCGACAGGCACTTCTTCCACTAGCGAGGGATGAACAGGCACTCGCCTGGCCTCAGCTCCCCTCCATCCTGCAGGCTGGGATTGGCGGCCAAGATTGCCTCTTCACTGGTGTGGTAGCGCCTAGCCAGCTTCCATACGGTATCGCCGCACTGGGCAAACACAAAGGTCATGGCGGGCGGGTCTTCTGGGGCGGGTTCCACGTCCACCGCCTCCACCACCGCTTCCACTTCCAGGTACTCCAGGACATCCACCTTGTAACGCAGGGTAACAGCGGCTTCTAAGGTCTCCCGGTTGATCAAGTCGGGCCGGGTGGAGACCACCTCCAGGGAGATCCGGGGCTGCATGCCCAGCTCCAGGCCGGGAACGGCCAGGGTCTGTATGAAGGGCAGGGCTTCAGGGAAATAGCCCCTGAAGAGGGGTTTGATATCCTCCTCCGAATGGGCCAGGTAGAAGACCTCCGCATCCAGCACTCCTTCTATGGTTAGTTTATCCTCTTCCACTTCATAATCGGTTAGGTGGGCCGCGGCGCGCAGTGCCAGGATTTCCCGTATGGGCGGCAGATCCTGGGTCAGCTCAACCAGCCCCCGCACCACCGCCTGCTGTTCCTTTTGGCTTACGAAGCTGTCCGCGGCCAGAAGCTCCGTCCTTACCTCTACCAAGCCGCCGGGAGCTGAGATCTCCGTGAGCACCTGCACAGGCTGAAGTTTTTTCGCCAGAAGAACCCCGCCCAGGCCCAATTCCACCCTGACGCTGCGCCCGTCATTGACCACAAAGCCTTCGCAGCCCTTCTCCAAGCGCGCCTCCAGGGCCATGCCAGGTTCAAGTCCGTCCCGCTCGTAGCTGAGCTCAAAAGACAATGCCCCGCTGAAGCTGCGGACTTTCACCGACAGGTTTTCCGTTTCGTAAAGCAGGGTCAAATCCGCCCAGCCCCTAACCTCCAGGCCGCCTTCGCTGAAGATGGGCTCTTCCAGCTTAATCTGGGCGTCCAAGTCCAGGACTGTCCGCACTAGATCATCTTCGTCGGCGGCAAATTCCAGCATGCCCGTGAGCTGCTTAGCTACTGTGAGCTGCACGGGCGGAGATACGGGATTGAGCACAATCCCATCTGTGACCAGCTTCACCGCTTTGGCCAGGTTGGCGCTGCTCACGGCGGTAAACTCCCGCACCTGATCCACCACCGCGGTTATCGCCAGAATCAAGTCCACGTCCACGGAAAACTGTCCCGCGGCCAACTCCCACTCGCACGCCAGTACTGCCAGCTCAATGCTTGCCGTAGAAGCGGGATCCGCTCCGATTACTTCCACATGGGCATCAAAGGGGAGGGCACCAGGCCATTCCACCCGCTTCAGCCCCGCTGGTTCATCTTCTAGTGTTTCAGGCGCATAGACCATGGCAAGATCCACTGCTCCTTGAACATACACCCGGTCCTGGTCTGGGGTAAAGGAATTCACCACGGGGGTGCCTTTCACCCATATGATTCTGCCAATGGGAGCTGCGGTGCTGGGCAGTTCAACCTTTCCTTGGAGGACCGTCTGCAGCGTGTTTTCCCCCACTCGGTTCACCGCGACGATGCGGCTTTCTTTCACACTCAGGCTCATCTCTCTCCCCCTTTTAGCCATGGATCAGCCGGTGGCAAGCTTCGCCCACCAGCTTTCCTTAATATCTATGAGAGCGGCCCGCAAAACATGTCTATTGCCTGGAAATATTCAAAGCAGCGGTGCGGAAGTGGGCGCGCAGAGTCTCCCACAAGCGGGGGTCTTCCATGCCTAGCCAATCCAGAACAACACCGGCCAGGTTGGCGCGGTTGATCAAGGCGCAGAGCTGGGCCAGGGCGGCGTGGTGGGGAAGATACAGTTCATGGCGGAGACCCCGGCTCTGATAGCTGTAGTGGAGCTCGCCCTGTTCCCCCCGCTTCAGGCGCGCTCCCCGGCGCAGCGCCCTGGATAGTGCTGTCTGGTAGGCAAGCTGCGTTTGGACCGGGCCTTCTGGGCCCAGCTCCCACTCCACCGCGTAGACGGGAACATCCAGCAGGATCTTCCAGGAATGGATAGACCCGAGGAGCCTGCGCAGCTGGTCCTGGAGCGCAGGCAGGTTCAAAAGGTGCCCAGGCTGCTCCGCCCGGGGCACCTGGAGCACCACCCGATCCACAAGTTCATTCACCTGCGCATAATCCACACCGCCCCAAATCTTCCAAGGGGGCACCGCTGGGCCCAGTTCCACCCAGAGCATGGCCCGGGAGCCCAGCCCCCTGCGCAGGCGTTTAAGCAGCTTCACGTAGCGGACCCCATCTAGCTGGGCGATCTCCCTCCAGGGCAGGTAAAGGCCGCAAGCGCGGGAGGTCTGCTCCACTGTATCCAGGAAAGACTGAGCCGCGAGCT
>FIZK01000106.1:0-4272 GCA_900018335.1 uncultured Clostridia bacterium
AGTTTGCCGCGGCGGCCTGGCCGAAAAACGCCACCATCTTAGGCAGAGCAGCTCTGGCCATCACCCTCAAACTGGGCGCCCTGGATTTAGCCACCGAAGAACGTGTTGGGGTTGACAACATCGATAACAGGCACTACCATCACATCTTCCCCGATGCTCTGCTCGAAGAGGCCGGTATAGAGAACAGCTACATCGCCATGAACTGCGCCTTGATTAACGACAAGACCAACTTGAACATCGGCAGAAATGAGCGACCAGGAGCGTACGGAGAAAGTGAAGAGAGACTATGACGCTTTTATTCAACGCAGGGCCGAGCTGTTTGAAAGGGCAGCTGAGAAGCTCTGCGAAGGGCAGCCCCTCAGCATCAGTGAGTTCGTCCAGATCACCGCTGGCCAAAAGCCGTAAAAGGCAGGACAACCCCCTTGCTGTCGCAAACGCGATGGGCAAGGGGGTTTCTTTTGGACCGTATCGTTGACATTTTAGCAAGGGGTTTGTATACTTTAGTTAAATGTAAAAATAGGAAAAACAGAGTAAATAGAAGTCTTAAGCCCAGTTTTCGCAGCAAGAGACCCAGTACTTCCCCAATTGGCGTTTTACAAATTCCAAAGGAGGAGTCCGTGTGAAGAGAATCGGATTAACGCTGCTGGTACTGGTCTTAGCCTGCTCGTCGTGGATGGGTCTAGCTTCTGCGCAGACCATCAAGATCGGCGTGTTCGAGCCCATGACCGGGCCCAGCGCGGCAGGCGGCGAGATGACGGTGGAAGGTATTGAACTGGCTAACGAAGTGAAACCGCAGGTTCTAGGCAGGGACGTAGAGATCATCGTAGTGGACAACAAATCGGACAAGGTGGAAGCTGCCAATGCCGTATCCAGGCTGATCGAGAGGGATAAAGTTGTGGCCATCATCGGCAGCTACGGCAGCTCACTTTCCATGGCCGCGGGTGATATCGTCAACAAGGCGCAGATTCCCGCGGTAGGCTGCTCTCCCACCAACCCCTTGGTCACCTTAAACAACGACTACTATTTCCGGGTCTGCTTCATCGATCCCTTCCAGGGAACGGTGATGGCCAATTATGCAGTGAATGAGCTGGGGGCCAAAACCGCAGCGGTCATTCAAGACGTAACCCAGGACTACTCCGTGGGCTTGAGCAAGTACTTCATCGACGCCTTTAGAAGGCTCACTGGAGATCCCAACAGCATCGTGGAGATATCCGCTTACAACACGGGGGACCAAGACTTCACCGCTCAGCTCACCAACGTGAAGAACAAGAACCCCGACGTGATCTTTGCCCCGGGTAACTACGGCGAATCCGCCCTGCTCATTAGGCAGGCCAGGGATCTGGGTATCGATGTACCCTTCTTGGGCGGCGACACCTGGGAGGCTCCTGAGTTCCTGTCCATAGGCGGCGAAGCCGTGGAGGGAGCAGTATTCAGCACCCACTTTACAGCCGAAGCACCAGTTACTCCCGAATCCGATAGGTTCCTCTCCCTCTACAGGGAAAAGTTTGGCAAAGAAGCCAACGCCTTTGCCGCTTTGGGTTATGATGCCTACATGGTCATTCTCGATGTAATCGAAAAAGTGGGTTCCGCCGATCCGCAGGCCATCCGGGATGGTTTGGCCCAAGTGGAGGGCTTTGTGGGAGCCACGGGTATCATCTCCTTGGATGAAAACGGCGACGCTGTTAAGTCCGCTGTGATCAACAGAGTGGAGGACGGCAAGTTCGTCTATCTGACTACGGTGGAGCCGCAGTAGGCCGCGATTTGAGTCGTTAGGAGGGGGCCAAACGTGGGTAACTTATCATTGTTCCTGCAGCACTTGACCAACGGCATTTCCCTGGGAAGTCTGTACGCTTTGATTGCCATCGGCTACACCATGGTCTACGGGATTCTGCGGCTGATCAACTTCGCCCACGGAGACATCTTCATGCTGGGAGTGTACCTCACCTACTTCGGGGTGCTCTACACAGCTATCCCGTGGTGGCTGGTGTTCATCATCGCCCCAGCATTGACCGGACTGGTGGGGCTGCTGCTCGAAAGAGTGGCTTACAAACCTCTCAGGGATTCACCCAGGATCACCATCCTCATTTCCGCAATTGGCGCCTCCTTTCTTTTACAAAACTTGGGGATCGTTCTTTTCGGGGGAAGGCCTCGTGCCTTCCCTGTTCCTCGTATTTTGAACCATGTTGTAAAAGTCAGGGGAGTGTCCATCAACGTCATCACGTTCATCATTCCAGTTGTGACCATCCTGCTCCTCATTGGGCTTACTTACTTCATAACCAAGACCAAAACGGGCATGGCCATGCGGGCTTTGTCCAGGGATTATGAAACGGCGAGTCTGATGGGTATTGACATCAACAGGATCATCTCCATTACGTTTTTCATGGGCTCCTTTTTGGCCGCGGTGGGGGGCATTATGTGGGGAGCTAGATATCCCCAGCTGATGCCCTTAATGGGTGTGATGCCGGGTCTGAAGAGCTTCATTGCTGCAGTTGTGGGAGGTATCGGCAACATCGCAGGGGCAGTCGCAGGTGGGTTCCTCTTGGGCCTGGGCGAGATCATGCTGGTGGCTCTGCTGCCTAGATTGACTGGCTACCGCGATGCCTTTGCCTTCGTGGTGCTCATCATCATTCTGCTCTTTAAGCCTTCTGGTTTGATGGGAACAAGCCAAACGGAGAAAGTCTAGGCAGAAGACCGGGAATTGAGGTGTGTGGTTGTGCTGCAGTGGGGAAAAACCGCGGAGAAGGTGAAACCATGAGGGAAAAACGGAGAACAGATCTTGCCGCCCTGGCTGCGCTGGTCTGCACTGTGGTGGCGCTGTTCCTGGCCAATAGATACCTGGATGATTACAAAATCCGAATCATCAATCTTTCCGGGATTTACGTTACTTTGGGACTGAGCATGAACTTGATCAACGGCTTTACCGGGCTGTTTTCCCTGGGGCATGCCGGCTTCATGGCCGTGGGGGCTTATACGGTAGGTCTTTTGACCATGCCCGTAAGTATGAAGGAAATGAACTTCTTCTTCACACCCATCGTACCCTGGCTGGCCAATGTGGAGATGGGATTCCTGCCAGCACTGCTCATTGCTGGCCTGATCTCTGCCCTGCTGGGTATTCTCATCGGTGCTCCAGTTTTGCGGCTGAGGGATGACTATCTGGCCATTGCCACCCTGGGCTTTGCTGAGATTATCAGGGTGGTCTTTACCAACACCCAGTCCCTCACCAACGGAGCCCTGGGCCTGAAGGGCATACCCAACTACACCAACACCTGGTGGAGCTGGGGCGTGGCCTTTGTCACCATTGCCTTTACCAGCTTTCTGATTCGAGGAAGCTACGGCAAGGCGTTCATGGCCATCAGGGAAGACGAAGTGGCTGCGGAAGCAATGGGCATCAACCTGTTCAAGCACAAGGTGATGAGTTTTGCCTTTGCCTCCTTTTTTGCGGGCGTCGCGGGTGGACTTCTGGGCTCCCTGTTGGGAACCATCGACCCCAACATGTTCCGGATCACCTTGACCTTCAACATCCTGCTCATCGTGGTTTTGGGCGGGCTGGGGCGCATCACGGGTACTGTGGTCGCCGCAGTGGTGGTCACGGTGATGATGGAAGCCCTGCGCTTTTTGGATGAGTCCATCAACCTCGGTTTCATCGAGCTCAAGGGCATACCGGGCATGAGAATGGTCATCTTTTCCATTATCCTGATCCTCGTGGTCATCCTGCGCAGGGAAGGGCTGTTGACAAGGCTAAAAGGGCGTGAGGCTAGCTATGCTGAGAATTGATAACCTAACCATGAAATTCGGCGGAGTCGTGGCCTGCAGCGGCCTGAATGCGGCAGTGCAAAAGGGGCAGATTGTGGGCTTGATCGGTCCCAACGGGGCTGGGAAGACCACTGTCTTCAACGTGATCACCGGAGTGTACAAACCCACGGAAGGGCAGATCACCTTCAGTCCCAGGGAGGGAGTGCAGCACCAGCTGGTGGGGCTGACTCCAGACCGCATTGCCAAACTGGGGATCTGCAGAACCTTCCAGAACATCAGGTTGTTCGGACAGCTGTCCGTGCTGGACAACGTCTTCATCGGGAGCCACCTTCGGCTGAAATCCAATGTCTTCTCTTCTGTGTTGAGGCTTCCCGGGTACACGGGGGAGGAGAGGGAGATTTACGATAAGTCCATGTACTTGTTGGAAAAAATCGGGCTGCAGGATTTCAAAGATGAAAAGGCCAGCTCCCTGCCTTACGGGATGCAGCGCAGGTTGGAAATGGCCCGGGCCCTGGCCAC
>FIZK01000106.1:4387-7405 GCA_900018335.1 uncultured Clostridia bacterium
AGCGAAAGGATCTACGTTCTGGATCACGGGGTGCTCATCGCTGAAGGCAGCCCCAGCGAAGTGCAGAGAAATGAAAAGGTCATCGAGGCCTATTTGGGGGTGGGCTAGTGCTGAAGGTAATTGATCTCCACGTCCACTACGGAGGGATCACTGCCCTGCGGGGCATCAATCTCACCATCAAAGAAAACCAGATCGTGACCCTGATTGGGGCCAACGGCGCAGGCAAGTCTTCCACCCTGAGGGCCATCATGGGTTTAGTCAAAAAGTCCCAAGGGCAGGTCCTCTACAAAGGCGAGGACATCTCGAGCCGGCCCACCAAGGATATCGTCTCCAAAGGAATCACCATGGTGCCGGAAGGGAGAAGGGTGTTTGCCAATTTGACTGTGGAAGAAAACCTGCTTTTGGGGGCCTACACCCGCACTGACCAAAAGGAGATTGCCAGGGATATGGAAGCTGTGTACAACACCTTCCCCCGCCTGAGGGAGCGCAGCTGGCAGAAGGCGGGTACACTCTCCGGCGGCGAGCAGCAGATGCTGGCGGTGGGGAGGGCTCTCATGAGCAGCCCACAGATCCTCATGATGGATGAGCCTTCCTTGGGATTGGCCCCCCTGCTCGTGAAGGAAGTGTTTGAGATCATCCTGCTCCTGCGGGAACGGGGCAACACCATTTTGCTGGTGGAACAGAACGCCAAAAAGGCGCTGGAAATTGCCGATTACGGATATGTTTTGGAGACGGGGCGCCTGGTTCTGGAAGGGCCTGGGAAAGCCCTGTTGGAAGACACCAAGGTGCAGGAGGCCTACCTCGGGGCGGCTAGGTAAAGCTCGGAAATGGAAAACGGCCGGTGTGCAAAGTCACACCGGCCGCTCCTTTTGCGGCAAAGGATTAATGGAGCTGTTCAGCATCTTCCGCAAGGGTTTTCCAGCGCTGGATATCGCCGTCCCGTTCCATAAGTTTGTGTTTATACATCCACGCTTCAGCGGTTTCAACAATATCTCGCATGGGTTCTGCCATACTGGTGCGGGTGGCGGCTCCCAAAGCCACGCTGAGCTGAACGGGGCTGTCCTGGGTCTGGGCGCAGGCCTTGCGGATGCGTTTGCAGATGGCCAGAGCCTCTGTCTGCCCTGTGTTGGGCAGCAGGATGGCGAACTCATCTCCTCCCCAGCGGGTCACGATGTCGCTGGCGCGGCAGCAGCCCTTCAGTACCTTGGCGGCACTGATCAGCAGGCAGTCCCCCGCGCTGTGGCCCAAGGTATCGTTGGCCATCTTCAGCATGTTGACATCGCCCACGATCACACTGAGGGGCAGCGCTGCTTCGCTGTTCAGTTCCTTGACCATTTTGTTGAAATAAGCGCGGTTGTGGAGCCCCGTAACAGGATCGGTGTAGCTCAGCTCCCGTAGCCTAAGCTCAACCCTTTTCCGCTCGGTGATGTCTACGCTGATCCCCACCACCCTGGTGGGCCGCCTGTGCCGATCAAAGGAGACGGCAGTCCCCCGGTCCAGTACCCAGCGCCACTGGCCGCAGGCGCCCTTCAGCCTGTATTCCTGTTCATACTTCTCACTGGTTCCGGCCAGGTAGCTTTCCAGGGTGGCCTTCAGCCGGGGCAGATCTTCGGGATGCACCAGAGTTGTGTCAATCACCAGCTGCTCGGGGAGGGCATCTGGGTCATAGCCCAGCATTTCTGCGTAGCTCCTGTTGCGGAAGACAAATCCATTGGTGATGGACCAGTCCCAAAGGCCCATTTTACTCCCGGTCAGCGCGAGTTCCAGCCGCCGTCTGTTGTAAGCCGCTTCCCTGTGGATGCGAATCAGCCACCAAAAAGCGGCCATGAGCACCAGACCGGCCGCCACGATGATCAGTATTTGTGTCACGATGATAATCGACCCCCCAACCCCTTGGGATGTACCCTATATTATTAATGTAGATAATTACTACTATTAATTATAAGGTCTTGGGGAGCTCAGATCAACGAAGTAGATCCGTCGAAAATGTAAGGTTATGCACAAATACCCATTACCGCGGATAATTTCCCGGCCGGATTTGCCCTTGGGGAGGAGACCGCACCCCCTTACAGAAACAATTAGGCAAAAGCCTTTGAGGAAAGATAGGTGGTAAGCATGAAGAGGCGTTGGAGTCTTTTGGCCTGGATGCTGATGTTCTTGGCGCTGGCCAGCACGGCCCTGGCCCAGCCCACCATCACCGGCACCGTGGCCGGAGTGGACAAGTACGGTAATGTGGGCTTGGATCTGCTCACCCAGGCCCTCCTGGATGCGGGTTTCGAGTTTGGCGACCTGATCCAAGTGGATCTGCCTGCTGAGAGCCTCGAAGCCCCCTTTGTCACAGCCTACAGCGATGTTGATGTGGGCAGCCTCCTGGTGCGCGGCCCCGGCGGCGATGGAACCAAGAATGTGGTCCTGGCCATCAACATGGGCAATTTTGCGAGCTTCTACGGGATCCAGGATGGGGACGCCGTGGCCCTTTCCTTGGCGGAAAAGGGTAGTTACCTCGGGGAGTGGCTCATCCGCCAACTGCAGCGCACCAATGAGCGTGCCGACTATCCTTCAGACGAGGTCTTCGCTAACTTCCGGGAGGTGGCTGTTGGCGGAATGGGGAAGGGCATCTACTACCGCTGCAGCAGCCCTGTGAACAACGAACTAGCCAGGGCAGCTTACGCCGATGCCCTGATCAAGGAAGCGGGCATCAAGACCGTAATCAACCTGGCGGATGGACCGGAGGAACTGGCCAGCTACTTCAGGGAACCCGACTTCAACTCGCCCTACTACCAAGAACTCTACGAACAGGGGCAGGTCATCGCCTTGAACATGGGCATTGATTACCGTTCCGAGGATTTTCAGGCCAAACTCAAGGCCGGTCTAGAGTTCCTCCTGGCCCAGGAGGGGCCCTATCTCATTCACTGCAACGAAGGCAAGGATCGGGCAGGTTTCGTCTCTGCGCTGCTGGAGGCCCTGCTGGGGGCCAGTGCCCAGGAAATCAAGGAAGACTACATGCTCACCTACCTG
>FIZK01000107.1 GCA_900018335.1 uncultured Clostridia bacterium
CGACTCCTACAAAGGTACGAGCAGGAGGCTGTTCAGTGGGAGACTCTTGGCCATCATCGCTGCCCGCCTGGAGCCGGGAGAAGTGGTGCTTGATGTCTCCTCCCCCGGACTGCCTAAAGCAACTGCAGTGTTTCACAGCCTTCCCGCGGCAGGAGGCCCTCCAAGGGGAGTGGCTGCACAGGAAGTCAACCAAGGGCGGCCTGTGCACACGGGAAGGCCGGGAGAAGTGCCCCTGCGCAAGATTGAGCTTGTAGCCGAGGGGGAGAGGGTGCTCACTTCCCGGCGCAGAGAAATCACGGTGCAGGCCAGGCTTTTCCCCGTCGATACCTCCTATCCCGATCTGACCTGGAGGGTGGTGGGTCCTGGAGGTGTTGATTCACACCTGGCGAGGATCGTGGAACAGGGGGAGCAGGCAGTTCGCCTCCTGGCCCTGGGCGACGGCCAGTTCCGCCTGCGCTGTTTGAGCAGGAATGGCACTGCCGCCGTGCGGCTTTTTGCAGAACTGGAATTTGCAGTGGTGGGCCTTGGCAAGCTCTGCAAGGATCCGTATCAGTTTGTCTCGGGCAGCCTCTTTGATGCGGTGGTGGGCGAGGCAGGCCCGGGCAACGAGCGGGGAGTGGCCACCGCCAGGGGAGTAGAAACTCAGATCGGTTTTACCGACCTGGACTTCGGGCCAGGCGGCTCCGACACCGTCACCATACCCATTTTTGCCTTAACCAGCGGCCCCTACCCCCTGCAGCTTTGGGAAGGTAAGCCCGGGGAAGAGGGCAGTGTGCTTCTCCTGGAGGCGGTTTACCAAAAGCCCTCCCGCTGGAATGTCTATCAGAGTGAGACTTTCAGGCTGCACAAGCGCTTAAGGGGCGTCACTTCTTTGTGGATAGTCACCCAGGATAAGCTGCACATCAAAGGCTTTTCCTTTGAGCGGCAGAGGCGGGCTTTCGCTAGAATTCCTGCAGCGGAATGCGACAGGGTTTACGGGGACCAGTTCGTGATCAGAGGCGAGAGAATCGAACAGATCGGCAATAATGTCACTTTGGACTTCGGTGAGCTTGATTTCGGCCCTGAGGGGGCGGCCGGGCTGATCCTCTGCGGGCGCACCCCCTTGGCCAAGGCGGCGGTTCAGCTCAGCGTGGTGCGCGGTGGCAATGAAGAGCGGCAGCAGGTGGAGTTCGTCAGAGCTGAAGGCTACGAAGAACAGGTTTTTGCCCTTGAGCCCCTTAGGGGCAGGGCCCAGGTGCGGCTGATCTTTCTTCCCGGTTCCCAGTTCGACCTGGCCTGGCTGCAGTTTTTACCGGTAGGATAAATTTGGGTTGACTTTTATAAAAGTGTTACGTATTATTAAAGTATACTACCATGGTAGCTTGCATCGTAGGAGGCGATTCCGATCCAAGACTTGACTACAAGGCGACGGATCAGGGGAAGCAGGGCATCTGCGCGGGAGTTTGTCTACAACACCCTGCGCCATAATATTCTTCACCTCAATTTGAAGCCGGGCACTAAGATGTCGGAGCAAGAGATCTCTGAGGAGTTTAAAGTGAGCCGGACCCCTGTGCGCGAAGTTTTTGTCCATCTGCAGCAAGATGGTTTGGTGGATGTTTACCCCCAGCGCGGGACCTATGTCTCCTTGATCAACCTGAAAACCATGGAAGAAGGCCGCTGGGTGCGGGAGATCATGGAAAAGGCGGTTATTGAGGAAGCAGCCGGGCACTTGACGGAGGAAGACATTCACAAACTGGAGTCCAATCTGGCTGCCCAAGAGGTGTCCTGCCGGAACAAGAATTACCTGGAAATGCTGGCTTTGGATGATGAGTTCCATGCCACCATTTTCCGCGCCTGCGGTAAAGAGCGCACGTATGAAATGGTCAAGCAGTTGAACATAGATTTTTATAGAGTAAGGGTGCTCCGTTTGTCCCACGACTCTCGCTGGGAGCAGATTCTTTTGCAGCACAAGGAAATCTTACAGGCCTTGACGGACGGGAGAGAAGCCGCGGCAAAGAAGATCATGAGCGACCATCTGCGCATGATCATAGTGGAAAAGGACGTACTGATGGCTGAGTATCCAGAGTATTTCGTGGATATGTGAAGAGGCGCGGTGAAAGGATGGTCTAGATGAAGATTGTAGATATTCGGCCCACCACGGTTACTGTCCCCCTGGAGGCTCCTCTCCGCCACAGCAATGGCGAGCACTGGGGGCGCTTTGTCCGCACAGTTATTGAAGTCGAGACCGATGACGGCCTCATTGGATTGGGAGAAATGGGAGGCGGCGGTGAAAGCGCGGAGCTGCAGTTTCTCGGCCTGAAGCCTTACCTTGTGGGCCATGATCCCTTTGCCCTGGAGGAACTGCGCTTTAAGATCTGCAATCCTACGGCAAGCCTATACAACAACCGCACGCAGCTCATGGCCGCCATTGAGTTTGCTTGCTTGGATATTGTGGGCCAAGCCTTGGGCCTGCCAGTTTATAAACTCTTAGGTGGCAAGCTGCGCGATGAGGTTCCTTTATCTAGTTATCTCTTTTTCCGCTACCGCAGCGACGACGGCCGTTATGATGAAGTGCGCACCATCGAGCAGCTCCTGGCGCACACCAGGGAGCTGAAGGAGACTTATGGGTTCCGCACCCACAAACTAAAAGCGGGCGTTTTTGACCCTGGCTACGAACTTGAAGCCTATCAAGCCTTGGCCGGAGAATTCCCCGAAGATTCCTTCCGGATCGATCCCAACGCCTGCTGGAGTGTGGAAGAGAGCATCTGGTTTGCCAGCCAGATTGAACATATCCGCAATGATTATCTGGAAGATCCCACCTGGGGCCTAAACGGAATGCGGCGGGTGCGGGAGAAGACCCGCATTCCCCTGGCCACGAACACGGTGGTAGTAAACTTCGAGCAACTCGCTCAAAACATTCTCCATCCCGCAGCCGATGTTATCCTCCTCGACACCACCTTCTGGGGTGGGATCCGCGCCTGTATGAAAGCAGCCCACGTCTGCGAGACGTTCCAACTGGGAGTGAGTGTGCACTCCTCGGGCGAACTGGGCATTCAGCTAGCCACCATGCTGCATCTGGGAGCGGTCTTGCCCAATCTTTCCTTTGACATTGACGCCCATTACCACCATCTGCGCGACGACATTGTGCAGGGCGGTAAGTTTAGAATCATAGACGGTAAGATCCAAGTGCCGGAAGAACCGGGCTTGGGAGTTAAGCTGGATCGTGAGAGGCTTCAGCACTACGCCGAACTTTACAAAAAGCTGGGGGGTTACCCGTACGACCGGGACTCCCGGCGACCTGGCTGGTATCCGCTGCTGCCCAACGAGCGTTGGGCAGATCCGACTATCGCTGAATGAAGGGGGGGTCGCTTCCTAGCGAATACTTTGCGTTGGACGACGGGGTGTATAAGCAAAACAAGCAAAGGAGGAAGTGAATAGTGAAAAGGATTGGATTGCTTGCTGCCGTGCTGGTCATTGTGCTGTCGAGTGCGGTGTTTGCTTACGAGTCTGATCGCTACAACTTTGGGGACATTGACTTTCAAGGTGCAACCGTAACTGTCGTGGCACACTTCGACAACCTCGAGGCTTTCTACGAGGGTGGAGCCCGGGCTGGGCGCTTGGAAGAAGCTAAGGCACTCTTCAACATCGGCGACATCCAGATCGTAACCGCCGGTTGGGATGAAGTGGGCGAGCTGGCCCTCAACCGCTATCTCTCTGGAGATTCGCAGTACGACCTCTGGCGCCTGCCGCACATAGCCTACTTCAGCTTGGCTACCCGCGGCGCATTCTATCCAGTTAATGAAATCCTGCCTCCCGAGTATTTCGAGACTCTCTCGCCCATTACCCGCGAGAAGAACGAGCGCCTGATCTTTGACGGGAACATGTTCCACTTCTCCGTTGGCACTCCCGATGACTACGGGCACGCTCCCTTTGCGGTAGTGAACCTGGATATGTTTGAGCGGGAAGGCCTGCCTGATCCCTACGAGCTCTATGAAAATGGCGAATGGAACTGGAAGATAGTGGAGGAAATCGGCCGGCAGGTCACCCGCGACACCGATGGCGACGGCGTGGTGGATCAGTGGGCCCTGGCTTTCATCGATCCCATGTTCATGATCTTCTCCAACGGTGGAGCCATCACCAGACTGGGCGATGACGGCAGGGTCTACTACGCCTTGGACGAACCCCAGGCTATCAATGCCCTGCGCAAACTGGGTGAATGGGAGAACGTACTAGGCATCTCCTACGGTGACTGGCAGATGCGGGAGTTCATCACTGGCCGCACGGCCATCGGCATCATGCCCATGTGGCAGATTGATGCAACACAGTATGAGTTTAAGCACGGCATCCTGCCCCTGCCCATGGGCGACGATGTGGATGACTATGTCTTCTCGCCTGGAGTGGCCGATGCCATCTTCCTGCCCAGGAACGCTGCCTATCCGCTGGGCCTGATTGCCCTGGACAACTTCCTCTTCCCGCTGGAAGACTACTATGAAACAATGGAGGACTATATCCGCGCCCGCGCCTTTGACCGCACCTCCTACGAGGTTCTCAATCGCGGCGTGTCTGAGGTGGACGGCGACGCTGCTTACTACCACAACTTCCTCGGCGCCTGGTGGGAGGGTGAGACCCCCTACGGCGGCGTGATCATGGGGATCAAGGGCGGCGGCGTAGCTTCGACCATCGTCAACGAGTTCAAACCTCAAGGTCAAGCAATGATTGACGAGTACCTCAAGCAGTAAACTCTGAACGGTTTTGGTCTGTGAGCCTGCGGGCTCACAGACCTTCCAGACATTAGAGGAGAGAACAGGGAGGTGGGCGATGATGTGGCGGAAGGTGTTGGCAGCAGCGGTGATCCTTTTGGCGGCCAGCTGTCTTGTTCACGCCCAGGGCACCTCGATCACCAACTTCACCGTCCCGTATACAAGCTATCTGTATGATTTCTGGGAGAAGGCGGTACCCAGTCCTCAGGCGTATCTTCCTTCCCGAGTCGTACGCGGTGAAGACTTGCAGGTAGGCGCGCTCAACAATCCTAATGATTTGTTTGTTTCGGAACAGGGTGAGATCTACATAGTGGATACGGGCAACAACCGCGTCGTTGTGGCCGATCGGGACTTTAAGCTGCTCCGGGAGATCTCCAAATTTGGAGACGGGGACAGCTTTAATTCTCCTATGGGCGTTTTTGTCACTCCAGAGGGCCACATCTACGTCGCGGATACGGGCAACGGGCGCATTGTGCACCTCAAACCCGATGGAAGCCTGAACCGCATCTTGCCCGCACCCCAAGCAGAGCTGGAAGGGGTTTTACCGGCTAACTTCAACTACCGGCCGCTCAAGGTGGGTGTGGATGAGCACGGCAGGATTTACGTGATCGCCCAGGACTTATACGAAGGGTTCATAAGCTTCAGCGCCGACGGCCAGTTCCGAGGGTTCTTGGGTGCTCCCCGCGTTACTCCCAGCTTGGCCGATTACCTCTGGAGCCGCTTTGCCACCAAGGAGCAGCGCCAGAGGATCAGGGCATTTCTGCCCACGGAGTACACGAACTTCGATTTGGATCCGGAAGGCTTTATCTACGCCACGAGCCACGCCGAGGACAAGGAAGAAGATGAAGGCGGTATCGCCATCAAGATCCGCAGGATCAATGCCAAGGGCGAAGACCTCCTCAGGCGGCTGGGCTTCTCCATACCCATGGGGGATGTGGAGTTCCCTAACCGCTGGTCGACGGCCACCCGCCGCACCTCCTCCATGCTGGTGGACATCACTGTTCAGCCTTACGGGGTGTACAGCGTCTTGGACGGAAACAGGGGGAGGGTCTTTACCTACGATAACAACGGCAACCTCCTCTACGACTTCGGCTACTACGGCACGGGCCACGGCCAAGTTTCCAGTCCCGTGGCCATTGACGCACTGGATAAGACCATGCTTGTCCTGGACTCCAAAAGGGGAGGCATAGTGGTCTTTGAACCCACCGATTATGCGCTGCTGATCTGGGCTGCCCTTGATGCCTATGATCGCGGTGATTACTATCTGGCCGAAAAGATCTGGGGGCAGCTTTTGGTGCTCAACTCCAACTTCGATGTGGCCTATACGGGTATAGGCCGTGCGCTTCTCAGGCGGGATGAGTACGCCGAGGCCATGAAAAGCTTCAAGTTGGGCAACAACCGTACGGAGTATTCCGATGCCTTCGAGCTGTACAGAAAAGAACTGGTTTACGAGTA
>FIZK01000108.1 GCA_900018335.1 uncultured Clostridia bacterium
AGATTCACCAAAAGAGTGCTTTCCTGCAGCAGGAGAGCACCCTTTTTCGACAGTCTGAAGCGCCTGGATCGCTCCAGGCGCTTTTTTTGCACGTTTCCATTTCTGGTGCCCTTAAGTATAGATCTTCCTCCCGCGGGCATCGGGGATGTGGGTAAGCCGGTAGAAATAGGTGTTGATCACGTCCCTCCACTCCTTGGCATCCACTAGTTGGATCTCCAAGCGCTCCCGCACGTGGGAAAACGTCTCTGGGTGAACCTTGCCCGCCAGCTGCTCCCACCGGGAGATCATCTCCTCCACCTGTTCAACGCCGCGGAAATGGGTGTCGTAGATGTGCTGGATGAGAGTTTTGCCGGACCTCAGCACATGGGTGTAAGGAATTCTGTGGAAAAAGAGCAGCAGCTCCTCCGGGCAGGATTCCAGCGACTCGTAGAGCCGGGCGTTTTCCGCACGGTACTGCCCGGCGAAGCCCGTACCGCCCTGGACAGTCCGGTCCACTCCTATGGCAGTACGATCCGCCCGGTGGTAAGTGCCCCAGCGGGAAAACTCGTAGCCCTCAGGGCTGGGGCCGTAGTGATGACCTGGATTGCACATCCAGCCTATACCCAGGGGTACGGTGTAGTTTTCGAAAGCTTCCCAGGAACCTAGGAGCAGGCTGCTCACGGTCTGTACAACCTCGGGATCGTGGCCAAAGGTGAGCACCGCCCACTCCCGCGTGATGCGCTCCGCGGACAAACCTGGATTCCAGGCCAGCCTCCCGTAGCCGTACAGGTTAGCCTGGGCCAAGGTGTGGCCAGTCCAGTTGGGGTCGCTGCCCACGTTGGACACCCCGGCGATCCCGCTGAAGGCCATGGGGAACACGGCGCCGGCCGCAATGCGGGCAACTGTGGAACCTTCCCCCCGGGCATAGGTATCGAAGTCCAAGACCTCTTTCCACATGGGAACTAGGTAGCAAAGATGCCTCTGCTGGCCGGTGTACTCCTGGGTAATCTGGAGCTCCAAGATCTGGTTGGTGCGCTCTAAGCCGCCGAAGAGTGGAGATACTGGTTCCCGCACCTGGAAATCCATGGGGCCATTTTTGATCTGCAGGATGACATTATCCATGAACTGGCCGTCCAGGGGCTGGAAATGGTCGTAAGCCGCCCTGGCCCGATCCGTCTGCGTATCCCGCCAATCCTGCTGGCAGTTGTACACGAAGCAGCGCCAAATCACAACGCCTCCGTAAGGCTTGAGAGCCTCACCTAGCATGTTGGCTCCCTCCGCGTGGGTCCGTCCGTAGGTGAAGGGTCCCGGCCGGTGTTCCGAGTCTGCCTTGACCAAGAACCCTCCCAAATCGGGAATTTGAGAGTAGATGGCAGCAACCCGCTCCTTCCACCACTGCTGCACCTGGGGCTCCAGGGGATCGGCAGTGTCGAGCCCAAACTCCCAGGGGCTGGCGAAGTTGATGCTCAGAAAGAGGCGGATGCCGTACCCACGGAAAATGGAGCTCAGGGTCTTGACCATGGCCAGCTTGGAAGCGATCAACTGGGTTTCCTCTTGGTGCACGTTCACGTTGTTTACCGCCACGCCGTTAATTCCGATGGAAGCCAGCAGCCGGGCATAATCCCGCACCCGCTCCAAATCCTCCACCAGGCGGTTTTCCCTGAAGAAGATGGACTTCCCGGCGTAACCCCGCTCCACGCTGCCGTCCAGGTTGTCCCAATGATTGATCAGGCGCAGGGGAGTGCTGGGGCCGTCTTCCAGCTTAAACCCAGGGGAGATTTCCCCCAGCTGCAGGGCGCGCAGGAAAGCAAACGTGCCGTAGAGCAGCCCCCGCTCCCCTGTACTGGAGACCAATGCCCGCAGGGAACCTTCATCCCCCTGTACCTGCAGCCGGAAAGCCTCCTCCGCACCGGGCTCGGCTGGTTCCCCCTCCAGGCGGACCACCAGCGAAGCCTCCTCTTCCGCTTCCACAAAGCTGACAGACGTGCCCAGTAGACCTGCCAAGCCGAGCCTGAGCTCTTCAGTTATGGCTTCGGTCAGGGTTTTACCCCCTTTAACGGCTATGGCCTCAAACTGCTGACCATACCTGGCTAGAAGCTCCGGCGGCAGCAAATCGTACTGCAGCCAGCAGCCGTAATCCCGCAGATTTCTGTAATTTGTTGCCATACTATACCTCTCCATTCTTCAGCATTTTACGATTCCATGATATAATTACGTACAAGGACAACAAAATGGAAAGATGGTGTATACTATGCTGTTCAGACGAACGGATCTGCCGCTGGAAGAACGCATTGCCGACCTCATTTCCCGCATGACCCTTGAAGAAAAGGTATCACAGATGATCTACGACTCCGCCGCCATCCCCCACTTGGGTATTGAAGAGTACAACTGGTGGAACGAATGCCTGCACGGGGTGGCCCGGGCGGGTGTTGCCACCGTCTTCCCTCAAGCCATCGGCATGGCCGCCAGCTTTAACGCCCCCCTGCTGCAGAAAGTGGCAGAAGTCACCGCCACCGAAGCCAGGGCCAAGCACCACGAAGCAGCCCGCCGCGGCGATCGGGGCATCTACAAAGGCCTCACCTTCTGGACCCCCAACGTGAACATCTTCCGCGATCCCCGCTGGGGCCGGGGGCAGGAGACCTATGGGGAAGATCCCCATCTCACCGCCGAACTGGGTATCGCTTTTGTCCGGGGCCTGCAGGGCGATGATCCCAAGTACTTAAAGACAGCCGCCTGCGCCAAGCACTACGCCGTACACAGCGGCCCGGAAAGCCTGCGCCACAGTTTCGATGCCCGCTGCAGCCAGAAGGATCTCTACGAAACCTATCTGCCGGCCTTCCGCGCCCTGGTGGTGGACGCCGACGTGGAATCCGTAATGGGTGCTTACAACCGCACCAACGGGGAACCCTGCTGCGCCAGCCCCACGCTGCTGCAGAAGATCCTCAGGGAGGACTGGGGTTTTGAGGGCCATGTGGTCTCCGACTGCGGAGCCATTTACGATATCCACGCCCACCACAAGGTGACCAATTCTCCCGAAGAATCCGCTGCGCTGGCAGTCAAGAACGGCTGCGATCTCAACTGCGGCCGGGTATACCCAGCCCTCAGGGAGGCCGTGGCCCAGGGACTGATCTCAGAAGAAGAGATCGACCAGGCCCTGGCCCGTTTGCTCCGCACCAAGTTCAAGCTGGGGTTGTTTGATCCGGAGGAGGAAGTACCCTTTGCCAACGTCCCCTATGAAGTTGTGGCCTGTCCCGAGCACCGCAGCCTGGCCCGGGAGATGGCCCGGCAGTCCATGGTGCTCTTGAAAAACGAAAACAACCTGCTGCCCCTGGGCACGGACTTGAAAACCGTGGCTGTCATCGGACCCAACGCCGATGCCCGCAAGGTGCTGCTGGGCAACTACTTCGGCACCTCCACGCAGCTGGTTACCGCCCTGGATGGCATCCGCCGCAAGCTGGAGCCAGACTGCAAGGTGCTCTTCGCCGAGGGCTGCGATCTGACCACCACCAAACCCGGATATTGGGGTGACAGCCCCAAGTCGGGCTTCGCAGAAGCCCTGGCCGTGGCTGAGAGGGCCGATGCCGTAATCATGTGCATGGGCATCTCCCCTGATCTGGAGGGTGAGGAAGGCGCAGCTGCCAACTCCGATGGCGGCGGGGACAGGATCGGCCTGGATCTGCCCGGAATGCAGGAAGAGCTGATCAAAGAAGTGGCTGCCCTGGGCAAACCACTCGTCTTGGTGCTCTTCAGCGGCAGCCCCTTGACTGTGAACTGGGCCCACGAGCATGTACCCGCCATCATCCAGGCCTGGTATCCCGGAGAAGAAGGCGGAAACGCCTTGGCAGACATTATCTTCGGCGACTACAACCCCGCCGGCCGCCTGCCCATAACCTTTGTAAAATCCGTGGACCAGCTGCCTCCGTTTACCGACTATGCCATGGCCGGGAGAACTTACCGCTTCTCGGAAGAGAAACCCCTCTATCCCTTCGGTTACGGCCTGAGCTATACCACCTTTGCCTACAGCAACCTGCAGGCCCCGCCTGAACTGGCCATCGGCCAGGATCTTGTGGTGCAGGTGGATGTGGAAAACACAGGTCAGAGAACCGGTGATGAGGTGGTCCAGCTTTATATCAAACACCTGTCTGCCTCTGTTCCCACTCCCCGCCACTCGCTCCAAGGCTTTGCCCGCATCCCCTTGGAGCCAGGTGAAAAGCGGACCGTCACCTTCCGCCTCTCCCCCCGCCAGCTGGCGGTGTTTGACGAAGACGGGCGCTGCCTGGTGGAACCGGGCGTCGTGGAGATCTTCGTGGGAGGGAGCCAGCCGGATCCCCGGAGCCAGGAGCTCACCGGGGAGAAACCCCTCTCCATCCGCGTTAAACTCGAAGGCAGCACCGTGGAGCTGCCCCGGTAAAGGGCCTTTAGCACAGGCGCCAGACCGCTGAGGTTCTGGCGCCTTCTTCTGCTATTCCCCAGTAATCCCTGATGTGCCCATGGTCTGCACGATCTTGGTCTGGTTGATCACGAATACGGTGATGGGCACCGCCATGAGGATCACCGATACCGCGGCGGCCACACCAGCCCTGCCCACACCACCTCCGATGATCTGGCCCAGGGCATATGGGAGCGGCTTCAGCTCTTCAGAATAGATGAACATCCCTCCCTGGTCGCCCCAGAGCTGCTGGAAGTTCAAGATGATCAAGGTGAGCCAAGCCGGCTTGACGATGGGCATGACAATCCGCCAGTGGATGTACCACTCAGAAGCCCCGTCGATGCGGGCCGCCTCCAGGAGCGAATCATGCACCATGTGGGTGATGAAATTGCGCATGAGGAATACGCCCAGGGTGGTCCCCCAAGCGGGAACAACCAGGGCTGCATAGGTGTTGATCCAGCCCAGGAAAGAGATGATCAAATACCTGGGGATAACCAGTACGGAACCGGCAAACATCAGGGAGAACAGAATCAAGTTGTTGATCAAGTTCCGCCCCTTAAAGTCGTGCTTAGCCAGGGCATAGGCGCAGAGGGACCCCAAGATCACATTGCCCGCGCTGCCCGCGGCCACGATGAACAGAGAGTTGAAGAGATACCGCGACACGGGAACCCAGGATTGGGCCATGAGCAGAAAGAGGTCGCTGAAATTGCTCAAGGTTGGATGGCGCGGCAGAAACTGCGGCGGGAAGATGAACAGCTCGTTGAGGGGCTTGAAAGCCTGGCAGATGGCGTAGAACATGGGCAGCGCCATGTACACGGCACCCAGCCCCAAGAAGATCAAGATGGCCACATCGCCTGCAGTGGAGCGTGCTATACGCCGGTTGCTGATTCTAAGACGCATTGCTGATCCCTCCCTCCTAACCTATGCGGCGCAGAAGCCTCTGCACCAAACGCTGCACCAGCACCATGGTGATAAACAGCAGCACCGCCATGGCAGATGCATAACCCATTTCGTAGCGCACATAACCGTAGTCGTTGATGTGCTGCACAATTGTCCAGGTGGCCCAATCGGTAGGGGCAGTACCGGTGAGGGCCTGGAGCTGGTCCGCGGCGGCAAAGGAATTGGTAATGCTGATAATCGCCCCGAACATGAGATGGTGCTTCATCATGGGCAGGGTAATGTACCACAGCTCCTGCCAGCGGTTGCGGACCCCGTCGATGGCCCCTGCTTCGTAGTAGATGGGGTCAATGCCCTGCAGGCCGGCGATGAAGGTCAGGAAGCTCACGCCCAAGCTCATCCAGAGCACAACTACGATCACAATGGGCATCATCCACCTGGGGTCCACCAGCCACTGCACAGGCTTGTCGATGATGCCCCAGTAGAGCAGGATGCCGTTGATGTACCCGTAAGCGTCACCGCTGAACAGCACGGTCCAGATCATGAAGGCATTGGCCGAGATGCTGGGGGCGTAAAAGAGCAGCGTCAATACGGCCCTGATCCTCGGCTTAAGTTCGTTGATCAGCCAAGCGAACACAAAGCACAGGGCGTAGCTTAACGGGCCCGTGATGGCCGCAAAGAGCAGAGTATTTTTCACGGCAATCAGGAAGACATCGTCCTCCAAAAACAGGGCCAGGTAGTTGGACCAGCCCACCCAGCGAGGTGGCTCGATCATGTTGAAGTAGGTGAAACTGAGCCCGATGGCGATGGCGATGGGAACAACCACGAAGAGGGCGAATACCAGCAGAAACGGCGCCACAAACAGGTACGAAACCCTCTTTTCCTTCAGCTCCAGCCAGAATGCCTTCATTCACCGTCTCCCCCTTCCAGCAGCCTGTAGCGTTCTAGGATCTCCCGGTACTCCTCGCCCAGCTGCGGTGCTTCCCAATCCAGACGCCATACATGGCTGTAGTGATCCCAAAACAGCTCCTTCCAGCGTTCATCCAGCTCTTCCAGTTCCGTTTCATAGCCGAACTCCATGCGCTTGCGGGCAATTTCCTTATCGATCTCCCGGGCATAGTCCAGCACCGACTCCCTCACTGGGGCGTTCTGCAGTACCACGGCCCTGAAGAGCCAGTCGAACTGCCTGGTCACGTAGTACCCGCCCAATACGGGCGGCACGCCTTCCACCCAATCCCACTGGGCGTTGAGCTGCTCACGCTCCTCCACTCGCCACGGCAGCTCCTGCATGGCCTCCACATTGGCCGTGGCGTAGCGCGCGCTGGCTCCGATCAAGGCTTCCAGCTCCCTGCCGAAGCGCACCTGCGTCTCTTTGCTCGTCCACCACTTCAGAAACTCCCAGGCCTCCTGCTTCTTCTCGGACTTCTCCAAAATGATGGATCCGGTGGTGCCGCTGGGCATGATCACCGCTCCCAGCTGGTCCGTGCGGATCTGCAGGGCATCCTGGGCCACGGGCACAGCCCGGTTGATGGTCCCGTCCGGCTGAGGAGTTCCGGGGATGGGAGCCATGCCCCACTGCCCCCTCAGTTCCGTGGCGAACACCGATAGGGTGTTAAACTCCGCGTAGTTGGCAATGGCCAGGGGCATCTCACCCATGCGGAAGCGGTTGATAAAGTTGTACTGCAGGGGCAGTCCCGATTGGGTAAAGAGGTTGGTCATCTGGGCAAAAATGTCTATGGCCGCATGGGCCGTGAGGTTAGTCTGGATCACATCCTCTTTGTACAAGCTGATGCCGTTCTGGTACAAGAACTGCACGAAGGTGTACATGCTGGGCCAGATGCCGAACTCCAGATGGTGGTTCTGCAGCTCAGGCAGGATCCACATGACGTCATCCCAGGTTTGGGGAACCTCGAGCCCCAGTTCATCCAGGATATCCTTGCGGTAAAAGAGCATGGGGAAACTCTGCACTTCCGGCAGGGCAAACACCTGATCACGCCAGCGGAAGGTGAGCAGGGCCGACTTCTTAAACCGCTGAGCCACCTCGGGGAAATCGGGGAACTGGGTCAAGTCAGCCACGGCACCGCGGAAGGCCATATCCATATTGGCCGCGCCGATGGCCACATCCGGCTGGTTGCCAGCAATGGTCGCGGGAACCAGCAGCTGGTCCATGAAGGTGATCAGTTCCAGATCCACGTAGATGCCGGTTTCCGGCGTGAAGCTGTCTTCGATCATCTGCTTGAGGATCTGGGCCTGGTCACGGCCCAAACCGATCCACACCCTAATCTTCTGGGGAGATGCGGCTTCGCCCGACTCCCCGCCAATGTCGTGGATGGTGGTGTAATCCCGGACAAACGAAGACCAAAAGGCCCGGGCTTCATGCACCGCAACCTCCCAGAAGGTAGGTTTGGCCCTGGGCATTTTCTGCTCGGGAGATGCCACCACTAAGAAGTCAATCTGCAGGGGCTGACGCCTGGAGGTCATGATCCAGGTTCCCAGCTGTCCGATGGCATCCCGGTACTCCTGCAGCAGATTGGGAATGGCATCGGGCTTGTCATACATGCGCTCCAGCATGCGCGCGAAGTCCAGCAGGGCAGCGGCGTGGCTCAGCTGCCCGGTGATGCGCTCCAACTCCGCTGCAAGGTAGCGCAGATCCTCTGCCCCCGCCTTGATCCTCTCCAAGAGCTGCGGTACCCGCTGCTCCAGCTGGTAGCTGCGGATGGGATCGGGCGTGGGCGAAGTGATCATGATAATGCTGCGGTAAACGCCATTGAGCTCGTAGAGGAGATCCTCGGCAAACTCAATGAGGGGCCCCAGATCCCCCAGAACTGCTTCTAAACGGATTTCATGCTGCCCCTTGGTTAGGTAGAACAAGAAGGGCTCGCCCAGCTCCTCTTCTCCCAACTGGGTAATCTCATAGCGGGAGGAGAAACGGAAGGGAATGGCGGCCACTTCCGCGAAGGGCACCTGGCCATCAATGAGCAGCCTGCGGTTGCTCAAGTCCCCCCGGTTGATGTTCTGCTTGCCCTTAATGGCGATTTTGTAGTACCCATCTTGGGGAATGTCAACCTGCCAGGCAATCCAGTCCCCCACTTCTGTCCAGCGATGCCCGCCGATGGAGTTCAGCCTGGTCTCGGCGTGGTGATAGGGCACCACCGTTGGATCGCCGGGATCAGCCACGGCAAACAGGGACGGACTGGAGCGGTAGCTCGACGACTCTCCTTCAATCTGGATGAAGATGCCCTGCAGCGGCTCCACCCGAGGCTGTTCAGCCCTTACCTCCGCGTAGGGCTTGGGAACTGGTGCTTGACAGAGGCGCAGATGCCCGATGATCATAGGCTCTGCCCGAGAGATCAGGCGGATGGTGTTCCAGCCCTGCTGGAAATGGAAGAGCAGGGGCTGCTCTTCGTAGCCCTGGGCGTCGGTGAGCAGCACCGTCTGCCACATGGGCTTTTCCACCTGCCTGGGCCTGATCTCATTGCCAGCGGTATCAAACTGGGATGGGCCTGCATCGCCGAAAATCCGCCGGAAGACCAGGTATTCTGCGCTGTTGAAGGGCAGTTCGCCGTTGATCTCAATGCTGCGCTCCATGGACGAACTGCGTCCAGCCGCGGGGTAGTAAGCCAGCTCAATATTGTACAGGCCAGCTTCCTCCACCCAGAATTCCCACTCGATCATGCCTTGTTCATCAACCCAGACTGACCAGCCGGGGTAGCCTTCATGATCAAGCAGCAGCTTAGTTCGGGCAGTGGCCCGGGCAAACCCGGATCCGTTGATGCGCACCTCGCGCTGAGGATAGGCCGGCTCCGCGAAGCTGGCCAGATATTCCCGGTAGGTTGGGATCTCCCCAAACCTGCTCAAAGCAGCCTGTGCCGGCTCGCAGTAGTAAACGAACGCTGGCAGGAGTAGAAGGCAGCCGAGCACAAGTATGAAACCTGTTCGCAGGCGCCTCGTGAGCATGATGGTTTCCTCCTTAGTCTTCCTGAGCAGTGCCGTATTTCTCCTGGTTCTCCCTCCAAGGACGGGAAGGATCTACAACCGCCCAAAAACTGGGTTTGGGGTTGCCCCGGCCGTCAAACAGCAGGGGATAATCGGGGCGGTTAGGCACGGGGAAGTTGTTCTTCCAGCTGTGGCTGTCTTTCACTCCCCACCACGTAACCCGTTCAATGACATCTGAGTATTCCTTAAACAGGCGGAAGATGGCGGCATAACGGTTGGCCTGTTGATCCTGGACAGCCTCGGGAAGGCCCCCGGGATAGCGGTTGGCCCTGTCGTCCCAGGTATAAACGCTGATATCCAGCTCGGTAATATGCACCTTCACCCCTAAGGATGAGTACAGCTCAATGGCCTCGCGGATCGCCTGGACGCTGGGGTGCTGCAGATCCCAGTGCCCCTGCATGCCGATACCGTCCACTCTGATGCCCTTGTCCAACAGGCCCTTGACCAGCTGGTAAATGGCGTCGCGCTTGGGGCCATCCGCGGCGTTGTAGTCGTTATAATAAAGCTCCGCATCTGGATCGGCCTCGTGGGCGAAGCGGAAAGCATGTTCAATATAGTCCTCGCCAATGATGCGCAGCCAGGGCGTGTCCCTCAGCTCCCACTTCCCGGTGGCGGGATTGTATTCCACCGCTTCGTTCACCACATCCCAGCCCTTGATCCTGCCTTTGAAATGGCCCACCACGGTCTTGATGTGTTCCTCCATCCTGGCCAGCAGGACTTCCCGGCTCACTTCTTTCCCGTTTTCATCCTTGAAGACCCAATCCGGTGTTTGGTTGTGCCAGACCAGGGTATGCCCGATTACCTCCATGCCGTGTTCCTGGGCATACTGAACCAGGTTATCAGCTTGGTTGAGGCGGAAGTCGCCGGGCCGCGGCTGCAGCGCTTCCCACTTCATCATGTTCTCTGCCGTGACCGCATTGAAGTGATCCAAAAGCGGTTCATCCATCCAATAATTAGACCGGGCGGCAAAACCAATTAAGAAATCCTCAGCATAGAAGTCCTTCAGCATGGGTACCCCTCCTGCTTCCCCCGCAAAGGGTATTATCAGACCGATCACTACCATCAACAGCAAACTCTTTCCAAAAAGACTCCTGCTTAGCACCCTTTCACCTCCCGTGTGTTATCCCACAATTCCTGTCCGTTCCACGCTCTCCACGAAGTAGCGCTGCAGGAAGATGTAAAGAATTAAGAGCGGCAGGATGATCATGAGCATCCCCGCGTTGTTGATCAGAGAGTAGAAATGGTCGTCCAAAAAGCCGCTGCTGGAGGCCAGGGCATCCGCGTCTTTGACGGCATTGGCCACTTTGGTGGCGGCACCCTCCAGCGCCTGCGGCAGGAAGTTGCGGCCGGCCATGAAGGTGGTCACATACAGGTAATCGTTCCACTGCCAGACGAAGGAGAACAGGAAAGTGGTGACCAGGCCGGGTACGGCACCGGGGATCATTACCCGCCAGAAAGTGGTGAAGGGGCCGGCGCCGTCGATATAGGCGGCCTCCTCCAGTTCCTTGGGCATACCCCTGAAAAACTGCCGCATGATGAAAATGTACAAACCGCAGCGAAATCCAGTACCGGTTAGGCTCATGAGGATAAACGGCCAATAGGTTCCGGTCAGATTGAGCGGCTGGCCTTTGAGCAGGCCAAAAAAGTCGAAGAACCTAAAGTTGAGATAGCTGGGGGTCATGATCAGCTGAGGCGGGATCATGAGGGTGAAAATGGCCAAACCAAAGATGATCTGGCTCCCGGGGAATTTGAAGCGGGCCAGGCCGTAACCCACCATGGAACAGGTAAACAGCTGCAGCACGCTGGTTAGGGCCGCCAAAAAGAAGGACCGGCCAAAGGCATTTACGTAGTCCATATGCTCCCACATCAGCCTGAAGTTGCGCAGGGTGGGCTTCCTGGGAATCCAGCGCACCGATTGATCATACAGATCCTCCATGCTCATCAAGGCCGTGGAGAAGCGGTAGATGAGGGGCTGCAAGATCACGTAGGCGATGCCGATCAACAGCACCGTGCGCAGAAGAGCTACGACACGTTTTCTCCACTTTTCTTTTGCTGCAAGGCTCATGTTTGCACCTCCCGGCTAAACGTGGTAAAAGACACGCCGCGACAACAGACCGAACACCGCGAGCAGGATCAAACCTATGGCTACGAAGTAAATCATGGCCATGGCCATGCTCACTCCATAACCCGCGCCCCGGAGCATGGTTTCCCTGATCAGCACAACCAGCTCGTTATTCATGGCCGTGAAGGAGTCAATCACGGTGTAGATTAGATTCACCAAGATCAAGGGGCTCATCATGGGGAAAGTAATCAGCCAGAAACGCTCCCAGCCCGTGGCCCCCTCCACGCTTGCGGCCTCGTACACTTCTCTGGGGATGGACTGCAGGCCCGCCAAGAAGATCAGGATCTGCACCCCGGAGGCGCGAATCACCGTGGGCAGCGCTTGGATAGCGTCGATCACGTAGTCCACCATCCCCGCAGGAAAGCGGGCGGCAGCAAAGAAGCTGCGCACTGCCGCACCCCCAAAGAACGGTGCCCCTTCCGCCAGGTGCTTAACCATGATCTGGGCATAGTCCTGAACCTCCATTTTCATGACCACCCCAGCACCGAGAATGACAGGCAGGAAGAACAGGGTACGGACAAAGGTACGACCCCGGAAATCGCTGTTCAAAATGGTGGCAGCGAAGAAGCTGAAACCAATGATCATGGGAAGCTCAGTGGCCAGCTTCACCAAAACCTCAGTGAAGGTCTTGGAAAACTCCGGGTGCACCTGCAGGGCATAGCCGTAGTTCTCCCACCCCTTGGGCTGCAGTTCAAAGGTCTGCGGCGTGAGCACCAGCTCGTGGAAGCTGATCACCACCGCTTGGTAAAAGGGGACGGCAAACAGGAAAATGAAGCCGACTAGAAAGGGGACCGTGAACAAAAACCCGGCCAGCTTCTGCCTCCTGGAAAAACTCATGGGCCGTCGTTTCCTCTTCATCTCAGTTCCCCCCTTGCAGAACCACGTAGCCCACTGCCGGCACAACCAAACCTTCTGGCAGGCGGTGGGGCTGCGAGGTGTAATTCACCACCACACGGAGCCCGTTATGGTAAGTGGTTTCACACACGTTGTGGGCCAGCACTTTGTGATCTACTATGGCCGCGGGCCAGGCATCGCCCAGAACTTCCCGGACTGTGTTGTAGACAGCCAAGACATCGCCTTTGATATCTGGGTAGTACGTGGAAAACAGGTAGTCGAAATCGGTGTTCTTCGTCAAAGACGAGGGTTCCCAGGTTAGGGCAAAGTAAGGAGCAGCCCCCGTCTCCAGAAGTTTCAGGAGATAGAAATCGCCCCTGTGATCCGCTAGGTTGAAGGGCTCACCCGCGAACTCCATGTAACCGCTGACCACCATGGCGTAAAAGGGCACTGTCTGGTGCAGAATTGCCTCACCACGGGCGTACAGTGGCGCCTCAACCAGCACTTCAGCGTAGGGCAGCAGATAGGCGTTGCTGCCGGCGATCATCAGCCGTCTATCCTTAGCCAGCCTGCTCACCTGCTCGGCAATGATCTCCGCCGCCATGACCCGGTCCACAAGCTTGCTCGGGTTCAGCCGGTAGTCGGCATAGAGCAAGAGCCCCAAATCCCCCAGCGCCAACCCGGAAGTTCCATGGCGTTCATACCCCTTCAGAAAGGAGTCCACTACGCCGGCGAGGCGGGCAGGGGACAAGAGCGCAACCTTCCGGTCATCTATGGGCTGGTAGGTAGCGATGTGGAATGTATTAAGGGTTGCTCCGCTTCTGTCCAGGCCCCTGGGAGCATGGAGGAACTCAAAATACAGGTCGATCGGGCTGTTGCGGTGAACCTGCAGGAAA
Source organism: uncultured Clostridia bacterium (assembly GCA_900018335.1). Classification (GTDB taxonomy): domain Bacteria; phylum Bacillota; class Limnochordia; order Darwinibacteriales; family Darwinibacteriaceae; genus DTU010. Next base: position 13,154 of record FIZK01000108.1, read on the forward strand.
TCCACGCTGGGATAGAAATCTACGCCCAGCTCCTCCAGGTACCGGTTGAGCTGCTGCCAGCTGCGGCTGTTGCCCACCGCTCTCTCCAGGGGAGCCCCCCTGGGGTAGACATGGCGAATACCGCCCCGCAGCCATCCCAGGTAGCGCAACCTGAGACTGTCCACGCCTTCGGCAAGCAGATCTTCCACCAGAAGCTTGGTCTGTTCATGGGTGGTAAAGGGTTCCACCACATTGGTGGGTATACCGAGCACCGGCTGTACACGGTCGAAGGAGCCAATGACATCCACAATCAGGGGCAGTTTGCCGCCGGGTTCAAGTTTGCTCAAACCGTGCTTTTCCACCAGGTAGTCCTGGTAAGCCCGGGCCATGCCGGCGTAGCTGCTCTCTTCCCTAGGCAAAAAGACATAGCGGATGGCGGTGTCGCTCTGGTTCAGCCTAGCTTGATACATGAGGATGGACAGCTGCCGCAGATGGATCAGTTCACCCTCTGCCTGCATGTTCACCCGGGCTGCAGAGCGCACTTCAAAGGACGCCCACACCTTGTTGTAGGAATCGCGCATGCCGGGCAGCATAGCTTCGATTCTGGCGGCAGCGTCCCCCTCTTCAATGATGGCCAGAAATGCCTGTTCGTTTTTCACAACCCCGAATACCGGGAGATAAATCTGCCCTTTGAGCATGGAGGAATACTCCCTTAGGGGGATGGCCGCGTGATCCTGGCCGTACACCCTGCGGCTGTACGGTTCCGCCAGGGGCGAAGTCCGGTTGAAATAGATCAGGGCACCAGCGCCGTCGGGAACAAACATGTAGCCCTGATCCTCCACGCTTCCCGCGCCAAAATAGGGAAGCACGCTGATGGCGGTGAGGGGATAGGAAACCTCCTGCTCATTCTTGGGATCCCACACCTTATCGGGGAAGCGGATCTCCTGCGTGGGGACGCGCACCACCAGCTCGTCGCCGTCCAGCAGGTATTCCACGGTAATCTCAAACTGGCGCAGGTCGGGATACGGGGGCGCAACGCTGTAATACTCGTGGTCGTAAGCCACATCTTCCGGCGTATAACCGGCCGCCTTGACCAGTTGAACAGCATCATCAACATCCCACTGCATCACGTTCCACTTGAGCAGCAGGGTTGGCGTATTGCGCAGACCCACGATCTCTTCGGGCTTGACTTCCCCTAAAGAGTCGTACTTCATGTGATCCCGAATCAAGACCAGGTACTCCTGGAACAGCCGCCGCTTATCATTGGTTCGAAAGCGCGGCTCGTCTACTTTGATGCCCCAGCCCTGTAACAGGCGATCGAAGTCCACGCCCATGATGCTCAGATCTTCACCGCTATCATAGCCCTCTTCCAGGCTGAAGAGGCCGTACATGTCCCGAAGAAACTCCCGATCCTTCTCCCGGGGTATGTTGGCCAAGATCAGCTCGTTGAACCTCTCTTCGGAAATGATGGTAGGCAGGTAATCCCTGTCCTGCCAGACCTTCCCGAACTTGTATTTCACCCTCAAGCCGTTCTCCAGGGGCGTGATCTCATACTGCCCATAGGCCACGCTGTCGTTGAAGCTGTCCATCTGCTGCTGCTGGTTGGCGTAGTAATAGGTCAAAACCAGCTGTGAGCTTAGGCGGGCTTTGGACGCGCCCCTGGCCAAGGTTTCCTGTTTGTCACGGCCCGGAGGATTGGAGAACCACACCGCCCCCGTCTCCTTGTGCACTACTGCTATCTCCGCGGTATCGGCTTTGTAATACAGCTCCAAGAATTCGTTTTCCGCGCACAGCTCAAAGCCGGCCAATTGGTCGGCAGCGTAAGCGAAGGATGCCAAGGCAGCCAGGAACACTATGAGCGCCGCAAAATGAGTGAAAATTCTAGAGCGCATAACAGCTCTCAGCCCCTCTCATATTGCTTCAAGACTAGGTGCGGTGGATCGCTTCCGTCAGCAACTGCCGGATAAACATGATCACCTGTTCAGTGAGGGCGATGAACAACAGCCCCAAAAAGAGTGCGAAGGCCATGCCCATAAGAGTTGAAATGCAGGTGAAAATGGTCTTGCGGAAATCGTACTCGTGGGTGACCATGGTGGCACCCACAATGAGCAGCACCACCGCCCAGCCCAGCCCCGCGGACATGAGCATGTAGTAAAAGGCGCCTTCTTCTTGAATCAAGAAGTTGCTGACAATGGTTAAGGGCACTACTGTCAGGATTACTGGGATCAAGGCAAAGGCGCTGGCAATGTACACATCCTTCAGGGTTCCTTTGCCCTCCATTAAGGTGGTGAGCGCCCAGTTGACAAAGGTCCAGAGCAGGAAGGGCAGCACAACACTGCCGATTTCCACTAAAAGGTTGATCTTGCTCAAATCGGCTCTGTTAAAGATGAATCCCGTATACTGCCTGGCGAACACAAAGGTGAGCACAACCAACGCCAG
>FIZK01000109.1 GCA_900018335.1 uncultured Clostridia bacterium
ACTCCCATCACCACCCCCTTGGCTTAGATAGGTTGTACACCATTTCCAATCTTAGGATATTCCGCCAAATTGGAACTTATACATGGTAGGAGGACGATTCTGTAAAAACTTGTCCATTTCTGGATGGGCCGCCAGAATATGGCAGTTGGCCTCCTCGGCAGATCTGCTTGACCCCAACAAATCGGGCTATCACCTCAACAGCCCACCATAGAACGGTTCCCATAACACTCCCCTTCCATACACAGGAAATGGCCAATTTTGGTCGAATAGAGAAGTGTCAGGTTTTTCCAAAGAAGCCGGAGGGTGAAGGCCATGAACGTGTTCCTCGCACGACAGCCCATTTTGGATGTTAAGCAGAGGATCCGCGCCTATGAGATCCTTTACCGCAGCGGTTACACCAACCACTACTCTGCCGCGGATCCCGACGAAGCCTCGTCCGTTGTGGTGCTGGATACCTTTCAGCACCTCGGACTGGACTCCTTAACCGGGGGGAATCCCGCCTTCATCAACTTCTCCAGCCGACTGTTGGCCATGGATATCGCCACCCTCTTTCCCTCCAAGTACCTGGTGATCGAACTTCTGGAGTCCGTGGAAAGCAGCCCGGAGGTTTTAGAGAAGTGTCGGGAACTCAAGGCCGCTGGCTACACCATTGCCCTCGATGATTTCGTCTACACCGCCAGCACGGAACCCTTTTTGGAAGTGGCGGACATCGTGAAGGTGGACTTTCAAGCCGCGGACTGCTCCGAACTTGCGGATCTGGTGGCCGTGCTCCAGAGCCGGGGTCTTACCATGCTGGCCGAAAAAGTAGAGAATTGGGAAGAACTGGAGCTAGCCAGAGACTTGGGCTTTACCATGTTTCAGGGCTACTACTTCAGCAGGCCGGAAATTGTCACCGCTAAGCGCCTGCTTCCCCTGCAGCTGATCTGCCTGGAACTCATCGCCGCTGTGAACAGACCGGAGATGGACTACAAAGAAGTGACAGCAATCATCTCCCGCGACCTCTCCCTTACCTACAGCCTCCTGCGCCTAGTCAATTCCGCCGCCTTTTTCCCCCGCCACAGGATCGAATCGGTTCAGCAAGCCCTTGTTTTCCTCGGTGAAAAGGAGATCAAAAAGTGGGTATCCCTCATCGCCATGCAGCAAATGAGGACCACGAAGCTAGATGCGCCCGTGATCACCTCTTTGGTGCGGGGCCGTTTCTCCGAGCTCTTGGCCGACAAGACGCACCTCAGGGAAAAGAGCGGCGCGCTGTTTTTGAGCGGCCTCTTTTCCATGCTGGATGTGCTGCTGCAGCGGCCCATGGAAATGATCTTGGAGGAAGTGCATGCCCCACCTGAAGTGCAGCAGCTGCTCCTGGAAGGGAGTGGCCCCTACGAGGATATTGGCAGCCTCGTCTTCGCCTACGAGCAGGGCAGGTGGGGGGATATGGAGCAGTACGCCACACGGCTCCGATTGGAACCAGAAGTGGTCACCCAAGCCTACATAGAAGCTATTAGGTGGTGCCCGGGCAGTTTGGATTAGAAACCCAAACTGCCCAACTCTTCCATGGGGGGCAGTACAGGAAATGGGGGTTTACATGCAGAAGTAAGCGTGCTGTTGAGGTGAATCCCATGATGAGCAAAGCGCTTACGTCTTTTCTGGCCGTTTTTATGCTTTTGGCCATCGTGTTAACCACTACTGAAGCTGTGGCGGCTGATGCCCAGGAACCGTTAACCATCGCGGTTTTGCCCCGGGCTTTGGGCAACCCCATTTTCCTCGATGCCTTTGAGGCGACGCAGAAGAGGGCCCATGAGCTGGGCGTGCGCCTGGAGTGGGTGGCGCCCTTTGATTTTGATTCCGAAGTTCAGGTGGAGATGATTGAGAACCTGATCCGCCGGGGAGTGGACGGCATTCTAGCCAGTGTGAACGACGAGGAAGCCATCCACAAGGTCTTCCAAAAAGCGATGGAGCAGGGCATTGCCGTGGCCACCTTTGATGGGGACAGCCCCGGCAGCGGACGCCTTTTTCATATCGGCATCGACAATTACAGCGCCGGCGAGGCCATCGGCCACGCTCTGGTTGGTGTGCTTAAGGGGCGGGGCCTGGAGAATGCCGAGCTGGATACCATGATCATGACAGGTTTCCGGGAAGCCTTCCATCACGAGGAGCGCATCCGGGGCTTTCTAGCTGCCACGGAAGGACAGGTGAACCTGAAGATAAGGGACATCGTGGAAAACGAGGATACGGTGGAGAAATCCATCATCCTCTTGGAGGACTATGTCAAGCACAATCCAGACATCGAAGTGATCTACTTCGTGGGCGGCTGGCCCTTTTACGTGCCCAGCGAGGCTTTGCCCAACTTCCAGCGCTGGGCGCAGGCTGGCGGCATCGCCGTGGGTATTGACCTCTTTTACGACGCCCTGCTGCTGCAGAAAGCGGGCTTAATCCAGTACCTCATCGGTCAGGACATGGCCGCCATGGGGGCCTTGGGTTTGGAACTTCTTGTGAACTACATCCGCCACGGTGAGGTTCCCCCCGCATTTGTGGAAGTGGGTCTGGAACACGCCAACGAAAGCAACATAGATCGATTGCTGGAAATCCATAAGCCGTGGCTGGTGAAGTAGGGGGCGGTATCCATTAGGGGTTTGGAGAGATTCTGGTCCAAATTAGTGAAAAGAGCGCAGATCCATACGATCCGTACCAAGCTGATCCTGTCCTTTTTGATCATTGCCCTGCTACCCTTCGGCATCATGACCATCTTTTCTTACCAAACGTATTTCGGGGGACTCATGCATCGGGTAAGTGAATACTCCCAGGAAGTAGTCAACCGCATGGCCCGGGAGCTTGATGAGTACTTCCTGGATATCGAGGCCCTGCTCACCAAGGAGCAGGACTTTTACCTGGATCAGCTGATTAAACTCGTTGAGGGCAATGACTTCAACAACCGCAAATACGTGTTCCGCATCTGGGAGGACCTAAGCAACCTGCAGCGGGTGAAGCCCGACGTGGAGGAGCTGTCCATCGTCTTTCCCAACGGTACGCGCCTAAGCAGCTATGGGCTGTATACCCTGGATTATGATGCCTTCCTGGCCGATTATCACCG
>FIZK01000110.1 GCA_900018335.1 uncultured Clostridia bacterium
TGCGTCAAGGTCAAGGGAAAAAAAGAAAAAGGCGCCCGGACAGAACTGCCCGAACACCCTTGGGATTTGTACGACTTTCGCTATCTATGCGCTGCGCGCTGAGTGTGCTAGCTGGCGGGGGGTAATGGTTGTCCAGCTAGCGGGCGCGCGATACAGCTCTACAGCTAACCTCCCTTCCACTCTCTTTAACTGGAAGCAAACGGCCAGACCCCTCCCCAATATGGAGGATTCCAGGAAGTTCTAGTAGAACTCGTACACCGTTCACTCCAGAGCATAGCGGCCCCGTTTCCGGTACTAAAGGATTTCCACAGGATTGACCACGTAAGCACAGGTGTTTGGACCTAAAGCATCCGGTATGTCATCTGGGGCAGCCATGGAAATCGATGATGCGCCGAGGACAAGGGATACAACAATCACTAGAGTAAGCAAAGCCTTTTTCATGTCTATCCCTCCTTTGGGACAAGATTAACACGCTTTGCGGCCCAGGGCACCCCGAAGAAATGTCGGTTTCTTGGGGAGGTGGAGATTTCATGTTTCATTCCTTTGATCTCACCAAGTTTGGAGACCATCTGAGACGGCTTAGGAGGTCATTGGGATATACACAAGAAGACGTGGCAGGCAGGGCCATGCTGGCGGCTGATACCATCCGCAGGATTGAAAATGGCGAAGTTGTCCCCAGATACGATACCCTAATCCACCTATCCCTCACCTACAAAAAGGATCTCCTAGCCCTCTTGTCCTCCTACAGCAGCGCCAACAAGCTCTTTCAGTTCTACTACCGTTTCGAAGACATGGTTTTCTTCAATGATCTCGCTGCCCTGCAGCAGTTGGAACAAGACTTCCAGGAATATATGGCCAGCGAAGAAAAGAGCGTCTTGGTGAACATCGCGGTGGCGGATCAGTTCCGCTTGATGCTTGCGGGGGCGAACAAGCATTATGCGGCCAACTCCGCAGGTGCGCTCCGGGACTTCTGCGCGGCCATGAGGTTTTCCCATCCCAACTTCGAACCGGAGAGGTTCGCTGAGTTCAAATACACAGAGTTTGAACTGCGTATTTTGTTCATGATCGCCACTTCCCTGGCCAAGGGCAACCCCAACTTGAGCAGCGAAATGCTGCTGCTCTGTTTGAAACGGGGAGATGGCAGCAGGCACGCCACTTGGCACGAGAAGCTGCTGCGCAGTAAAATCTACTTCAATCTCGCCTATAATTACCACCGCCTGGACGACCACCAAAGCGCTTTGGACGCGGCCCTCCAGGGCATCGACTTCTGCAACCAGAACTATCTGGCCCATTATCTCGCGGGTCTGCTGTACAGAAAGGGCATTGCCCAATTCCATTTGGGCCAGCCCCAATACCGTGAGAGCCTGCAGCTGGCCATAGGCATGCTGCGCATTCAGGGAGCCCATGAACTGGCCGAGCGTTACAAGAAGGTCACTTACGAGACCTATGGAATCATCCTGGACTAAACCGGGACTATGTCGCGATCATTCCGGCCTTTCCTTTTTCTCCGCTTCCATTCTCTCCTGAAAGCGTTTCAGATGATCATGATCAGTGCTCATGATCTCGGAGACGAGCTCTTGGCTCTGGGGATCAAGTTCGTCGATGCGATCTTCATAGGCGTGGACGCCTTTGTCTTCACCTGAGTAGATCTGTTGGAGCAGATGGGAAGGGCCCCTTAGGGCGTTGATTCTGGCCCAGATACCCGCCATGGTTCCCGCCAACCCCGCCTCCGTCTCAGGAATCCCGCCCAGTTCCCTGATGCGCTGGGCTAAGAGCCTGGCATGTTCTTCATGATCAGCGGCAAACTGCTGCAGCATCGCCCGGACATTTTCATCGCCTTGCAGGGCGTTTGTTTCCTGGTAGATTCGCATGGCCATGAGCTCGCCCTTAAGGAGTTCATTTAGAGTATCGATGTAGCTCTGTTGTTCCGAATGTGCTGTCATCTTTTGCCCTCCATCCCTTTTCCGTTAGTGTGCGGTGAAGGCGGCGCAGACATGCCAGATTGATAAAGATTGACAGCCCCTCCCCGCTAACGTAAGATCTCAGTACAGCTACGGAAAGCGAGGTGGCATCATGATCCGCATCGTCAACGACCATACCGATCCCAGGATCAACTTGGCTGTGGAGGAATATGCCCTCAACTACTTGGATCCTCGGGAAGAATACGTGATCCTCTGGCAAAACGAACCCACCGTAGTGGTGGGGCGCAACCAAAACACAGTGGCTGAAGTGAACGCCCCCTTCATTAAAGAGCGGGGTATTCACGTGGTGCGCAGGCTGTCCGGCGGAGGCGCCGTTTACCACGATTTCGGCAATCTGAATTTCACCTTCATCGTGGACGCGCAAAAGGAGATGGTGAGCAACTTTGAATACTTCACCCGGCCCGTGATCCAGGCCTTGGCCAGCTTGGGCGTGGAGGCCGAGTTTTCCGGGCGCAATGACATCACCATTGACGGCAAGAAGTTTTCAGGTAACGCCCAGTATTGGTCCAAGAACCGCCTGCTCCACCACGGCACCATTCTGTTCAACTCCCAGCTTGATGTGGTGCAGGAGGCCCTCAACGTGAGCGCGGACAAGCTCCAATCCAAGGGAGTCAAATCGGTGCGCAGCCGGGTGACCAACATCTATCCCTACCTCAAGACCCCCATTACTATTGACGAGTTCAAAGAGGTCCTGCTGCAGTTTCTGATTCCAGAGCCAAGAAAGGACTATGTGCTCTCGGACGAGGAATGGGCAATTGTACACAGACTGAAAGAGGAACGCTACGCTAGGTGGGAATGGAATTACGGAGCCTCGCCCGAGTGCGAGATGGAAAAGGAAAAGCGCTTTGCCGGAGGGAAATTGGAGCTTAAGCTCAATGTGGTGGATGGTTTGATTCAGGACCTGCACATCTTCGGCGACTTCTTCGGCCGCCGGGACGTGACTGAACTGGAGAACCTGCTCAACGGAACGCAGTATAGGGAAAGCGCCGTGGAGGATGTCCTGGGCCAAGTGGAGTTTGCAGAATACTTCGTGGGCATCACCAAGGAAGAATTCCTGCAGTGCCTGTTTGATTGAGCCGCAATGGCGAAGCTGGCCGGAAGTTTCCGGCCAGCTTTCTATATGATCCGGTATGAACCGGCTACCTCTTGAAGACGTGGATGGCGTGGCCCAAAAGGGCGTGGGCCGCTTCCATCACCACCTCCGAAAAGGTGGGATGGGGATGGACAGCGTTGGCCAGCTCATGGACAGTGCTCTCCAGCTCCAGAGCCAGCACCGCTTCGGAGATTAAGTCGGTGGCCTGGGCAGCGATGATGTGCACACCCAGCACCTCACCGTACTTCTCGTCAGCAACGATCTTGACGAGCCCCTCGGGCTCGCCTTCCGCCAGCGCCCTGCCGTTGGCGGCCAGGGGGAAGGTGCCGATGGCAACCTTGTGTCCTCGCCGCACCGCCTCCTGCTCCGTGAGGCCCACCATGGCCACTTCTGGGAAGGTGTAGATGCAGGCAGGTATCTTGTCGTAGTTGATGACCGCACTGCCGCCCATGATGTTCTCCACAGCCGCCAGCCCTTCCGCGGAGGCGGTGTGGGCCAGCATCTGCTTGCCGTTCACATCACCGATGGCATAGACACCGGGAATGCTGGTCTCCAAGCGCTCATTGGTGCGGATAGCTCCCCGCTCCAGCTCCAGGCCCAGCCGGGAAACGGCCTGCACATTGGGCCTTCTGCCCAGGCTCACCAGCACCGCATCGCCTTGGAACTCTCTAGTCTCTCCATTGATCTCCGCGATCACCTGAGAGCCTGCAAAACGCTGAATATCCGCTCCGTTGTGGATCTCCACACCCTTTTTCTCCAGGAGTCGCTGCATGTATTTCTGCAGATCCTGATCCAGGCTGCCTAAGACGGTGAACTTCTCCAGTACCGTGACC
>FIZK01000111.1 GCA_900018335.1 uncultured Clostridia bacterium
GCGGTGGGCCTGTCGGAGCAGACCGACGCAGTGGTTGTGGTGGTTTCCGAGGAGACGGGAGTCATCTCCCTGGCTGTGGGAGGATCTCTGCGCCGCTACTTGACGGAAAGCCGCCTCAAGGAGCAGCTTGCCTTTTATCTACAGGGAGGCGAGATGGCATGAGGGCTGCGCGGAGAGTCTGGGCCTTTTTGACCAGGCCGGAGGTATATTGGCGGTTGTTTTCGCTGTTCCTGGCCGTGCTCCTCTGGCTGCTTGCAGCCGGTGACGGTTCCCTGGGAGAGGCGGAGCGCACGGTGAACCTGGCGGTGGAAGTGCAGAACCTCCCCGCGGACCTGGTGCTGGTGGAGCCGCCAGAGTCAGTCAAAGTGCGGATTCGGGGGCTTACTCCCCTTTTGAACAGAGGGGAGGGCGCGATTTCTGCTTCCATCAACCTCGCTGGAGCACAGGAGGGCACCGAAACGTATAATGTTGAGGTCACAGCCCCGCTGGGTATTCAGATCCTGGGAGTCACGCCCGGCTGGGTGAGTGTTTATACCGAAGAACTGCAGGAAGCGGCCTTCCCGGTAACCCTGGCCCTTCTGGGTGTGGAGAGGGCGGAGCTGGCGGCGCAGCTGAAGCCGCAGCCTCCCGTGGTCACCCTCAAGGGGGCCCGCAGCATGCTGGAGCAGGTGGATCATGTGGTGGCCTATCTGAACGTGGGGGAGATTGTCAAACCGGGCAGCGCTTTTCCAGTGCGGGCACTGGATTCCCAAGGCCGCGGCATTCCCGCGGTGGACATTGACCCGCCGCAGGTTACGGTGGAGTTGGAGCAGACTGAATCAAATCAAACGGAGGAGGAGTAGCGTATGGGGAAATTCTTCGGCACTGACGGGGTGCGCGGCGTAGCCAACAGCGAGCTCACGCCGGAACTGGCTCTGCGCATAGGCAGGGCAGCTGCTTTGGTTTTGGGGGAACAGTCCAAGCAGCCCATTGTAGTGGGCCGCGACACCCGCATTTCCGGTCAGATGCTGGAAAGCGCGGTGGTGGCCGGAGTTGCCTCCGCTGGGCTTGATGCCCTCTTAGTGGGGGTCATACCAACGCCTGGGGTGGCCTTTTTGACTAAGTCCCTGGGCTGTGCTGGGGGGATCGTGATTTCCGCTTCGCACAACCCCCTGGAAGACAATGGAATCAAGGTGTTCGGGCCAGATGGGTACAAACTGTCGGAAGAGATGGAAGAGCGCATTGAAGAACTGATTGCCGAAGACAGCGGCGCCAGGCCCATAGCGGGCGCTGTGGGCAGGGTCGTGGCCAAGCCGGAAGCTGCAGGCCTGTACATAGAGAATCTCAAACAGCAGGTGTCTGTGGATCTAAAGGGCCTGCACCTGGCAGTGGACTGTGCCAACGGCGCTACTTCGCCCTATGCTGCCCAGCTGTTCAGCAGCTTGGGTGCCAAGGTTACGGCTTTATATGATCAGCCCAACGGCACTAATATCAATCATTTTTGTGGTTCTACTTATCCTGAAAAAATCCAGAGCCTGACCAAGGAAGCGGGAGCCGATTTAGGTTTTGCCTTCGACGGCGACGGCGACCGCATTTTGGCCGTGGATGAAGAGGGCGGCTTCATCGACGGCGACAAAATTCTGGCCATTGTGGGCCTGCACCTGCTCAAGCAGGAAAGGCTGCCTTCGCGCAAAGTGGTTGCCACCGCCTATTCCAACGGCGGTCTGCGTAAGGCGTTTGTGGCCAGCGGCGGCGATGTGCTCTATGCCAAGCCCGGTGACCGCTATGTCCTGGAGACCATGCTGGATACAGGCAGCATCCTCGGGGGCGAGCAGTCGGGCCACATTATCTTCCTAGAAAACTCCACCACAGGCGACGGCATGCTCACCGCTTTGAAGCTGCTGGAAACCAGCCAGATCCTAGGTCAGGCCTTGGCAGAGCTGGGTAAGTGCATGGACATATTCCCCCAGGAGCTGGTGAATATCCGGGTGGAGGAGAAGAATGGCTGGCAGGAGAACGCGCGCATCCAAGCCGCCATCAGCAGCGCGCAGGAGCAGCTGGCTCCCTTCGGCCGCCTCTTTGTTCGGGCATCGGGAACGGAGCCCGTGATCAGGGTGATGGGGGAGCATCCCGATGGTGATGTGCTCAGGAGGGTGCTGGAGCCCGTGGTGAAAGCCATCGAAGATGAGCAAGGTGGGAGCCGTGCCAGTTAAGGGCTGCGGCGTGGACATAATTGAGGTCAAGCGGATAGCCAGGGCACTGGCGAGACCCGGGTTTTGCCAGAGGATCTACACCCCCCGGGAGCAGGACGAGCTTATGGAGAAGGGTGCCGAATCCTGGGCCGCCCGCTTCGCCGCCAAAGAGGCGGTGATGAAAGCCTTGGGCCGGGGCTTTACCCAGGGCGTACCCTTTTCCTCTGTGGAAATCTGCTCCGATCCTTGGGGCAGGCCCCAGGTGCGGCTGCTGGAGCCCGCGGACCGCATCGCGGCTGAACAGGGAGTCAAAGGCTTCTGCCTGAGCTTGTCCCATACCAAGGAACTGGCCGTTGCTTATGTGCTGGCCTTAGGGGAGGAAGAGACATGCGGGTCGTGACCGGTTCTGAAATGCGCAGTCTGGAGAAGAAGGCCTTTGAGTCCCTCGGCCTTTCTTCTTTAGTGGTCATGGAAAATGCAGGCAGCCGCATAGTGGAAGTGCTGAAGGGGGAATTCGGGCCCCTAGAAGGCAAGCGTATCTACATCCTGGCTGGCCAGGGCAATAACGGCGGCGATGGGCTGGTTGCAGCCAGGCAGCTGCTGGCCCTGGGCGCAAGGGTCAAAGTGTTCCTGGTGGGCGACGGCAAACGGTCAACCCGTGAGAACGGGGCTAACCTGGCTATCCTGCACAAGCTCGGGGCAGATGTGGCTGCGGTTGATTTTAAGCAGCTGAACAAACTCAGGTTCAACCTCAACTTCGCGGATCTGATCGTGGATGCCCTCTTGGGGACGGGCTTTTCCGGTCAATTGGCGGAGGAATGGGTATCCCTGATCACTTTAGTGAACGAAACCCAATGCCCGGTGGTGGCCATCGACTGCCCCACGGGAGTCAATTCTGCAACGGGCGAAGTGACCTCCGAGGCCATCCGGGCGGATCTTACCATCAACCTAGGGCTGCTCAAGCTGGGCTGCCTGCTCTATCCCGGCAGGGCCTATGCGGGGAAAAACATTGTAGTGGATCTGGGTTTTCCCCTGGAGGCCCAGGGGATACACCGGGAACTGTTGGGTCCCAGCGCCTTGAGCTGGCTTCCCCAGCGCCAACCCTGGTCCCATAAGGGCGACCACGGCCATGCCCTGGTTGTGGCGGGATCCGTGGCCTATGCTGGCGCCGCATCCCTCTGCGCACAAGCCGTGCTGCGGGGCGGCGGGGGCATGGTTACGGTGGCCGTGCCCGAGAGCATCTACAACCGCTTTCCCCCCGACGAGCTCATTGTGGTTCCCGTGCCGGAGACAGAAGCTGGCACCTTTGGTGAAGGCAGCCTGGAGAAGCTGAGGGGCCTTCTGGCGGGTAAGGATGTCCTGGCCTTGGGACCCGGTCTGGGGCGCAGCCGCCAGGTGTTTAGGGTGGTTCAGGCTCTGCTCAGCAGCTGGGAGGGGCCTGCGGTTATTGATGCCGATGGCCTTGCGGCCTTGAGCGGCGAATTCTTGAACAGCGTACCCGAGAGCAAGCGGCGCCAGTGGGTGATCACGCCCCATCCAGGTGAGATGGCCCGGCTCACCGGTTCTGATCCCGCCAGAGTCAACGGGGATCGGGTGGGTACAGCTGCCCGGTTTGCCCAAAAGTGGGGGCTGGCTGTGGTTTTGAAGGGGGCACCCACCATTACAGCTGACCCCGAGCGGATATATATCAACAGTACTGGCAATCACGGCCTGGCAACTGCTGGCACGGGGGATATCCTTACGGGCTTAACAGCCGCTTTGCTCGGTCAAGGCCTGGATCCCCTGCGGGCCGGAGCTCTAGCTGCCTATGTGCACGGCAGGGCGGGCGATCTGGCCGCTGAAAGGGGCCAAAGGGGCCTGAAGGCCGGTGATTGCCTCGGGTTTATCCAGGAGATTCTGCACTAGGACGGAGTGGTTCCTCCATGAGTAAGCTCACCAGACAGGTGTGGGCGGAGGTCAGCCTAGAGAACATCGCATACAACGTACAGCAATTCCGGGAGCTCATCGGCCCCGGCTGTGAGCTCATGGCAGTGGTGAAGGCCAACGGTTACGGGCATGGTGCTTTGGAAACCGCCTACACCATGATCGCCCACGGCACCAACTGGCTGGCCACAGCTCTGCCTGAAGAGGCCGTGCGCCTGCGCCGGGGCGGCATTACTGCCCCCATCTTGGTTTTGGGGGCGGTGGGCGCCGATGAACTGGATGTCTGCGTTGCCTACGATTTGGCCGTGACTGTCTTCGAACCTCATATTGCCCGCCTGCTTTCCAGGGCGGCGGTGGCTCAAGGGAAGACTGCCAAGGTGCACATCAAAGTGGATACGGGCATGGGCAGGCTGGGCCTTCTGCCCTGCGACTTTGCCCCGTTGGTGGAGCTCGTACAGAGCCTGCCGGGGCTGGAGATCCAGGGGGTGTTTACCCACTTCGCCCGGGCTGAGGATCCGGATCTGGAATACACCCGCTGGCAGTGGGAGCGCTTTTCCCGGGTGAGAACGGATCTGGCCGCCCGGCAGATCTCGGTTCCCTTCTACCATGCGGCCAACACCGCAGCAACGCTGTTCTTTCCAGAGTCCCGCTTAGATCTAGTGCGCGTCGGCCTGGGAGTGTACGGCATGTATCCCGACGCCCGCCGGCCCCTTAAGCTCAAGCCGGCTTTGAGCCTGAAGACCAGAGTTGCCTTTGTAAAAAGGGTTCCCGCGGGCAGCGCGGTGAGCTATGGCAGCACCTATGTAACGTGGAAGGAGACTTCCCTGGCTGTGCTGCCCAT
>FIZK01000112.1 GCA_900018335.1 uncultured Clostridia bacterium
TACCGCACCAATCACATTGAGCGCATCAACTTGGGTGTATGCAATCCAGAAATCGGGGTTTTGTTCCTCGATGCCCTGAGCAATCTGGAACGCGTCGGCGACCACGCCGTGAACATCGCCGAGGCCGTGGCGGATATTGCCTTCGCCAAGTAGCAGAGCGGTCATGGACTGGGCTGATCTGGCGAATACTCTTAACAGCCCTTCAATGCTGCACTGCGGCTAATACATATGAGGGAGGACTCTCTAGATGGATGCATCTGACCAGACGAGGTTGTTTGAAGCCATTGACAAAGAGTCAGTGGATAAAAGAGAAATACTGACCAGAGTGTGGACTGCTCTGGAGGAAAAGGGCTATGAGCCTTTAGATCAGATCGTGGGCTATTTGGTGTCGGGAGACCCGTCGTACATAACCGCCCATGGGGATGCCCGGCGGCTCATTCAAAACCTGGAGCGTACAGATCTGTTGGAAGAGATCGTGGCCGATTATTTCAAGAACTTGGCTTAAGGAGGGGTTTACATGTCGCGCTTAATCATTGAAGGTGGAAGACCCCTCCGCGGGTCAGTGGATATCAGCGGGGCGAAGAACAGCGCCCTGGCCATTGTGGTGGCGGCTGCTTTAGCTACCGAGGGCGAGTGTGTATTGGACAACATCCCCCAAGGGAGTGATGTATCCACCATCTGTCAGATCCTGCAGGAGCTGGGGGTGGATATTTGGTACGATGATCAACAGCGCCTGCATGTGAGGGGGGAGACCCTGAGCAAGTACCAAGCATCCTACGAGTTGGTGCGTCGGATGAGGGCTTCGTTCTACAGCGCCGGCCTGCTCCTGGCCCGCCTGGGCAGGGCGGAAGTGCCTCTGCCGGGAGGCTGCGCCATAGGGTCACGCCCCGTGGATTATCACATTAAGGGGTTTTCTCAGCTGGGTGCCGAAGTCGTCATTGAGCATGGTTATATGAAGGCTGAAACGAAGCGGCTCAAGGGTGCCCACATCTATGTCAACAGGGCCAGCGTGGGCACGACGATCAATTTGATGATCGCGGCTTCCTTAGCGGAAGGAACCACCGTGCTGGAGAACGCGGCTAAGGAGCCTGAAGTGGTGGATTTGGCCATCTTCCTCAATGGGATGGGCGCCAGAGTGAGGGGGGCAGGCACCGAGAGCATCCGCATCGATGGCGTGGATAAGCTGCGGGGTATCGAGTACTCCATTATCCCCGATCGCATTGAAGCGGGTACCTTTATCCTGGCAACAGCCATCACAGGCGGGGATGTGGTCCTAAAGAACGTTGTCGCAGAACACCTGCGGGTGCCCATTGTGAAGATGGAAGAAGCGGGTGTGCGTATTACCCGCAGCGGGACAGAACTGCGGGTGGAGGCACCGAGGCGCCTGAAATCGGTGGATGTGGAAACACTGCCCTATCCCGGTTTCCCCACGGATCTGCAGCAGCCCTTTGTGGCCGCCATGTGCGTGGCGGACGGCACTAGTGTAGTGCGGGAGACCATTTTTGACCGCTTCCGCTACGTCGATGAGCTGCGCAGGATGGGGGCGGATATCAAGACGGAACAGAACACTGCCATCGTACGCGGCGTACCGCAGCTTACGGGTGCTCCCGTGGAGATCACTGATCTGCGGGCCGGAGCGGCGCTGGCCATCGCGGCCCTGGCCGCCCAGGGGCGTACCGAACTGCACAGCCCAGAAATCATCGACCGCGGCTATGAGTATTTCGAAGAAAAGCTGCGCGCCCTGGGAGCCAACATCTACCGGGAGCAGCTCACCTCCCCCAGGGAACTGGTAAGCACATAGGTTTCTGCCGCCGAGGGCCGCAAGGCCCTTTTTTTGTCGCCGCTTACAGGATTTTCAAAGGCTCTAACAGAACAACTGAACTGAGTGGGGGTGAATGGCTTGGCTGTGCACCTGTGCGCTCACAGCGACTATTCCCTATTGGAATCGGTGCTCACCGTTGAGGGGCTGGTGAAGCAGGGGGCCAAGCTCGGTTTTACCGCGTTGGCCCTTACTGATCACAACAGTACAGGCGGGCACTGGGAGTTTCAGCGCTACTGCCGCGAGGAGGGGATCAAGCCCATCTTTGGGCTGGAATTGGATGTGAATTACGACAGCGATTCGCAGCCGCGACAGGTTGTCGTTCTCGCTTTGGACAATGGGGGCTACGGCAGCCTGCTGCGCTTGGCTTCGCTGCCGCCGCCAGTGCCCAGGGAAGCCCTGGCCCAGTTTAAGCAGGGCTTAGCTCTGCTGGAAGGGGGCCGCACGGGTCAGCTCACCGCGCATGTGGCCCAGGGCCACCTAGACCAGGCTCAGGCACTTTATAAGTGGTATGGAGAGCAATTTGGCGGGGACTTCTTCCTGCGCCGGGAAGCGGGAGAGAAAACCGGTCTTGAGCGGACGTTCCCCCAAGCTAGGTTCGTCCTCTGCCAAGATGTGCGCTACGCCCAGCGGGCTTCCGCGCAAACGCTCCGCATTTTGGCGGCTATCAAGGGAAGCGAAGTGAACGTTCCGCCCTATCCCATGCTGAGCTGGGAGGAGATCTGCCGCCAGGCGGGAGGCTCCCGCGAGATGGTAGCCAACACCTTGGAACTGGCCCAGCGCTGCAGCGTTGAGCTGCCCAGTGAGCGTGGTATGAGATCGCAGGAAGGCTCCACCCGGCTGGAGGAACTGGCCTGGCAGGGGGCGGCTGAGCGCTTCGGCGAGCCCGATCCCCAGGTGCGGACCCGTCTCCAGTATGAGCTGCAGGTCATCAGTGAGCTGGGTTTTGCGGACTATTTCTTAACCGTAGCTGATCTGGTGCGCTTCGCGAAAGGGGCGGGGATCCCAGTGGGGCCCGGCCGCGGAAGCGCTGCGGGCAGCCTCACGGCTTACGTTTTGGGGATCACGGAAGTGAATCCCCTGGAGTGGGGCCTGGTTTTTGAGCGCTTCCTCAACCCAGAACGCAGAAGCAAGCCCGATATTGACGTGGACTTCTGCTTTGAAAGGCGCGGTGAAGTCTTGGCCTACGCCGTGCAGCGGTTTGGCCAGGGACACGTGGCCCAAATCGGTACCTACGGCACCTTTGGCCCCAAAAGCGCTGTCCAGGAAGTGCGGCGCGTTTTGGGCCGGGATAACCCCAAGGCGGCCGCTGAGATTCAGAACCTGAAAAGGCACAGGTCTACCCATGCCGCGGGCATCATCGTGAGCCACAGGCCCATTGAGGAGTTTAGCGCTGTGTACAGGGATCGCAGCATTCCCGTAACCCACTTGGACATGTATGCCCTGGAAGATCTGGGGGCGTTGAAAATAGATCTGCTGGGGCTGAGGACCCTCACCCTGCTGCGCAATATGGAACAGGAAGTGCAAAGGCGTGGGCCTAGCTTCTCCCTGGAGGGGATCCCCCTCCACGATGAGAAGACCTTGGAGCTTTTGGGCCAGGGTAGGACCACAGGAGTGTTCCAGCTGGAAAGCGAGCTGTTCCAGGATCTGTTGAAACAGCTGAAGCCCGCATCCTTCACGGATATCGTCGCCCTTTTGGCCCTGGGCAGGCCCGGGCCTCTGAGCATGTTCGGCGAGTTCGCGGCCAGACGCAGGGATCCCAGCAGGATTTCCTACCTCCATCCCGAACTAGAGGAAATCCTGGGCGAGACCTATGGCCTCATCCTCTATCAGGAGCAGGTCATGGCCATCGCCCACCGCCTAGGGGGTCTCTCCTTGGGAGAAGCTGATCTCCTGCGCAGAGACCTGGCCAAGGGCGGTGCGGACGCAGAACGTTGGCGGGAGCGCTTTGTGCAGGGGGCCCAGGGGCGCGGCCTAGGCCGGGAGGCGGCGCAGAAACTATTCAGCAGCATTGCTCAGTTCAGCGGCTACGCCTTTAACAAGGCCCACTCCGTGAGCTATGCCCTTCTTTCCTGGCGGGCCGCCTACCTGAAGACGCATTATCCTGAGGTGTTCTATACCGTACTGCTCAACCAGGGAAGCCCGGGGAAAGGGCAGAGTGCACTCTTAGCGGAAGCAAAGACCCTGGGGGTGGAGATTCTGCCCCCCAGCGTGCTCCATTCCCAGGCCAAAATAACCTTGGAAGGGAAGGCCATTCGCCTCGGACTGACCACCAACCGGAAGGTGCCGCCGTACAGCGCCCAGGAGATCGTGGAAAAGCGCGGGGCCAAGCTCTGGGCCAGCTTTGCCCAGTTTAGGGCGGCGGTGAACCTAGATCACAAGCTGCTGGAAACACTGGTGCTCATGGGCGCCCTAGATGATTTGGGAGAACGCCACCAGCACCTGGGGGAACTGGGCTTACCAGCCCGCAGCGCTCTGGAACTTGTGAAGGCAGAAAAGGAACTCTTGGGAGTGTATGTGAGCTTGCACCCCTGCGGCCCCTTTTGGCCCCTGGCGGAAAGACTCAGGGGCGAGTTGGACGCCGCAGTAGGTGAAGTGATTGAACTAGAGATGCGGGGGAAACGGTGCCAGGGAGTGCTGGATACGCCTGGAGGGTACTTGGCCTTCCAGGGGCAGCTTGACTTTCCCCGGGGCTGGCTGAAGTCGGGTGCCCGGATAGCAGTCTTTGGCCTCCTGCAAGGGACTAGCTTGGTTCTGGAGTGGGCCCTGCCCCTGGTCCCCACCCTCTTGATTACGCCCAAACCCCAGGATTTGGAGATCATCAAAGGCATCTTGGGGGGAGAGCGGGGCGCCAGACCGGCTATCCTACTCATAGGCCAAGCCTACCACGTCCTGCCGCCGGAGTTTTGGGTGGGCAGTGTAGGCACAGTTAACCATTCCCTAGAGGCAGCCGGAGTTGTGTACACCTGGTTTGATCCCTGGAAAGAAAACGCGTAACAGCAGGGAATTGCCCGTGCATTGAGAAAGATTGCAGCGTGTGGGGAGGTCCCGAAGGTGAAAACAGCTGAAACGTACATCATGATTCAGGCCCTGGAGGATGGAGTGACCGTCATCGGCCTCACCAGGGGAGCAAGCACCAAGTTTCATCACACAGAGAAGCTGGATAAGGGCGAGATTCTGCTTGCCCAGTTTACAGAACACACTTCTGCGATTAAAATAAGGGGGAAAGCAAGGGTTTTCACTGACTTGGGCGTAGCTGAGTCAGAGTAAGCAAAGGAGGACCATTGACCATGTGGAAAGTGGTGTACATTGCCCCCAATAGGCCCATTGCAGAGATGCTGCAGGGGTTGTTAAGGGACAGCGGGATCCTGACCATGCTGCGTCCCATTGGTGCACCGCATTTGGGGGATTCCGCCAGTGTAGAGATATTAGTTCCAGAATCCGAGGCAGAAGAGGCGAGCGAGGTCATCGCCGCTTCCTTTGGCTGAGGTTCGCGGGAAGCGCAGATACATGATGATGAACCTGGAAGAGGCTCCGGAAGGTCTCTGGACCCGCTGTGACGGCTGCGCCCAGATGGTCTTCAGCAAAGAGCTGGAAAAGACAGGTTTCCTCTGCCCGACGTGCGGCCATCATTTCAGGATCGGAGCGTTCCAGCGTTTGGCCATGCTTGTAGATGAGGGCAGCTTTACACCCTTTCCTCCTCTTGTTGCCGCCAATCCCCTGGATTTCCCTGGATACGAGCAGAAGATCAAACAGGCCCAAGAGCAGACTGGACTGGATGACGCCGCCCTCGTGGGAAAGGCTGCCATACAGAACACGGACTGCATGTTGGCCATTGTTGACTTCTCTTTCATGGGCGGCAGCATGGGCTCGGTCGTGGGGGAACAGTTGGTGCGGTGTTTTGAGCGGGCCACAGCAGAGCGCCTACCGGTTGTGGTAGTCTCCGGCGGTGGCGGTGGAGCCCGCATGCAGGAGGGTGTTTTCAGCTTAATGCAAATGGCGAAGACGGTTCAGGCAGTGGGCAGGCACAGCAGGGCGGGCCTGCTGTTTGTCTCCATCCTGACCCACCCAACCATGGGAGGAGTCTATGCCAGCTTTGCCGCCTTGGGAGACATCGTTTTGGCGGAGCCCGGTGCGCTCATCGGTTTTGCTGGGCCCAGGATTGTGGCGGAGACGACCCGGGAGAAGCTGCCCGAGGGATTCCAAACCGCAGAGTTTGCTCTGGAACACGGCTTGATCGACGCCATCGTCCCCCGGCCGCAGCTGGCCCAGTATGTGAGCAGGCTTTTGGAGTGGCACAGGTAGGTGAGCAGGGTGCAGCCTTTTGAATGGGAGAAGCCCTTGGTAGAACTGGAGGAGCGCATCAAAGAACTCAAGCGGTTCTGTTCCCGGGCCAAGCTGGATTTCAGTGAGGAAATAGCCAATTTGGAGAGGAAAGCCTGGACCCTGCGGCGGGAGATCTATGCCAGTCTGACTCCTTACCAACGGGTGCTCATGGCCCGGCACCCTCACAGGCCCACCACCCTAGATTACATACGCCTCGTTTTCGATGATTTTGTGGAATTCCACGGTGATCGCACCTTTCGGGATGACGGTGCCATCGTGGGCGGTGTGGCCCTCTTTGAGGGGCAGCCCGTCACTGTGGTTGGACCGCAGAAGGGCAGGGACACCAAGGAGAATGTGGCCAGAAACTTCGGCCTGCCCCACCCAGAAGGCTACCGCAAAGCCCTGCGCCTGATGAAGCAGGCGGAGAAGTTCGGGCGGCCCGTGATCACCTTTATTGATCTGGTGGGTGCCTATCCGGGAGTGGAAGCGGAAGAGCGGGGGCAGGGCTTGGCCATCGCCCAGTGCATCGAGGGAATGTCTTTCCTAAAAGTACCCATCATATCCGTGATCACCGGTGAGGGGGGCTCAGGAGGAGCGCTGGCCTTGGGTGTGGCGGACCGCGTTTTGATGCTGGAGAACGCCTGGTATTCAGTGATCTCCCCAGAGATGTGCGCCTCCATTCTCTGGCGCGACTCAGCACGGGCCGCGGAAGCCGCGGCGCTGCTGCGCTTATCTCCCACGGATCTTCTCAAGTTCGGCATTATCGATGATGTAATCACCGAGCCGCTGGGGGGAGCGCACCGGGATCATGCGTTTACTGGTATGCAGATTAGGGCATTTATCCGGCGCTACTTGGCTGAAATCAAAAGGATTGCTCCTGAGCGTTTGGTGGAGGAGAGGCTGGCCCGGTTTCGGAAGTTGGGGCAGTTTCGGGAAAAGCGACTGGCAGAAATATAGTTGTGAGAAACGGGGATGTGTGCAATGCGAAGAGTTGGCATTTTGACTAGCGGCGGCGATGCCCCCGGCATGAATGCTGCCATTAGAACGGCGGTGCGCACGGCACTGCACTTTGGTTTGGAACCGTGGGCCATTTACCGCGGCTATCATGGACTTATCCATGGCGAGCTAGCGGCCATGGGCAGCAGGGATGTCTCCGGGATTATCCAGCGGGGTGGCACCATTTTAAAAAGCGCCAGGTCGGAAGAGTTCATGACCCCCGAAGGGCGAGCCAAGGCTGTGGACATGCTGCGCCGGCACGAGATCGATTCCCTTCTGGTCATCGGCGGAGACGGGTCGTTCCGCGGGGCACTGAGCCTGCAGCAGGAGGGGGTCAACGTGATGGGCATTCCTGCCACCATCGACAACGACATCGCCTGCACAGACTATTCCATCGGTTTTGATACCGCGGTGAACAATGTGATGGATGCGGTGAACAAGATCCGAGACACGGCCAGCAGCCACGATCGGGTGTACCTGGTGGAAGTTATGGGCCGGCATTCCGGTTACATAGCCCTTTACTCGGGACTAGCCTGCGGTGCAGATGTGATCCTGATCCCCGAGGTTCCCTATGATCTGGATGCGGTGTGCGAGCAGATCAGCCAAGCGGCGGAGTTGGGCAAGACCTTCAATATAATCGTGGTGGCCGAGGGCGTACATGCCATTGGCGACGATGACGGAAGCGAAAACCCAGCCATGCAGATTGGCCGCTACATAGAAGAGCAGGCAGGATTTGAAACGCGCATTACCATCTTGGGCCACATTCAGCGGGGAGGAGCGCCCACCGTGCGGGACCGTCTCTTAGCCAGCCGCCTGGCCTACCATGCTGTGGAACTCATTTTCCAAGGCAAGGGAGGCAAGATGCTGGGAGAAGTGGATCAGAAGGTTGTGGCCTTTGATCTCGAATACGCCTTAGCCCAGGAGAAGCAGCTCAATTTGGACTACTACCGACTGAGCAACATCTTGTCAACCATCTAGGCGAAGAGGAGGTTTACCATGCGCAAAACCAAGATCGTCTGTACCATTGGCCCCGCCAGCGAAAGCCCTAAGATGATCCGCGCGCTTTTGAGGGCTGGCATGGATGTGGCCAGGCTTAACTTTTCCCATGGTACCTTGGATGAGCATCTGAGCCGCATCCGCAACCTGCGGGAAGCCGCGGCTGAGTTGAATGTGAATTTGGCCCTGCTGTTGGACATCCAGGGTCCAAAAATCAGATTAGGCCGCCTAAAGGACGGGCCCATTGAACTTGTGCCTGGACAGGAGTACACGCTGACGGTGGAGCCCTATGAGGGTGACGAGCACAAGATTCATGTGGATTACCCCTATTTACACAGGGATCTGCGTCCCGGCTCAGTGATCTTCATAGACGATGGGCTGTTGGAGCTGAAGGTGCAGGAAATCCGCGGGCCAGATGTAATCTGCCAGGTGATCATCGGCGGGCCGCTCAGTTCCCGCAAGGGGCTCTCCCTGCCTGGTGTAGATGTGGATCTACCACCGCTGACCAAAGAGGATGTTGAGCACATCCGTTTTGGGGTACGCCACGGGGTGGACTTTATCGCAGCCTCCTTTGTGCGCCGGGCAGAACACGTGGAGGCGGTGCGCAGGATCATCAGGGAGGCCGGCGGTACCCAGCAGGTGGTTTCCAAGATCGAGAGCAACGAGGGCCTGCGCCACATCGATGAGATTATCCAGGCCTCCGATGGGCTCATGGTGGCCAGGGGAGATCTGGGCGTGGAGATCCCCGCGGAGGAGGTCCCCCTGGTACAGAGGATGCTCATCCGCAAGTGCAACTTGGCCGGTGTTCCCGTGATTACCGCGACCCAGATGCTGGATTCCATGATCCGCAACCCCACTCCCACCAGGGCTGAAGTGACCGACGTGGCTAACGCAATTTTCGAAGGCACTGATGCGGTCATGCTCTCCGGCGAAACCGCGGTGGGCCGGTATCCCACCAGGGCAGTTCAGGTTATGGACAGGATCGCCCGGCGGGTGGAAGAGGTCATGGACTACGCGGCCATTCTGCGGGAAAAAGCTGGGGAAGGCAGGACTGCCATCGATCAGGCGGTGTCACTGGCCGCCTGTCAGGTAAGTCTCGACTTGCAGGTGGGCGTCATGATCTGCTCCACCTTTTCCGGAGCCACGGCACGCTTTTTGTCGCAGAAACGACCCAAGGCAGTCATCTTTGCCACCTCCCCCAACGAACATGTGGTTAGGCAGTTGGCGTTAGCCTGGGGAGTGTATGCCGTGCACATGGAAAGGCCCCCGGAGGTGGAGGCTCTGGTGCAGCAGAGTATCGAACAGGCCAAAGAACGCGGCCTGGTGTCAGCGGGTGATATTGTCACTGCCATTACCGGACTGGCCGGGGGAACGGCGGGCAGCACCAATATGCTGCGGGTGTTGAAAGTAGACTAGCCATTTTTGCCCATAGATAGTAGGTGGACCTTTGAAGGCTGGAAAATTGTCAGGGGAATTACTGGAGCGCATGGTCCTTTCCGCCATTCAGTTCAAGCGGGAGGATGTGCTGGTGCACGCCGGCTTGGGCGAGGACTGCGCGGTGATCGACTTTGGGGAAGAAGTGTGCCTGGTGACCAGTGATCCCATTACCGGGGCCGTGGAAGGCCTGGGGGAACTGGCGGTTCATGTGGCCTGCAATGACTTGGCGGCCAATGGCGGGACCCCAGTGGGGGTACAAGTAGTCCTGCTTGTGCCGGCAGGAACGGGCGAGGACTATATCCGCCGTATCATGGAGGATGTTCACCAGACCGCTGCCCAGCTGGATGTTGAGGTAATCGGTGGACATACAGAAGTAACTAGCCGCGTCCGGGATTGCGTTGTTTCTGTAACCGCCATCGGCAGAGCTCCCAGGGGGAGGTATGTTACCTCCAAAGGGGCTATGCCCGGGGATGACATTCTGATTACTAAAGGCGTGGGCATTGAAGCCACGGCCATTTTGGCCCGGGACTTTTCCCATCTGCTGCCCTTTGCCGTGACGGCAGATGAAATAGAGGGTTTTACGCAGCAGCTGTCCGTGGTGAAAGAGGGTCTTTTGGCGGCGGAACACGGTGTGCATGCCATGCATGATCTCACCGAAGGAGGCCTTTTGGGCGCTGCGCGGGAGATCTGCGTGGCTGCGGGCGTTGGAGCAGAAATTTGGGAAGAGCAGGTGTTTGTGCCCGAGTTGACGCAGCGGATCTGCCGGCACCTGCAGCTGGATCCATTGGCGCTCTTGTCTTCCGGGGCCATGCTCATGGTCTCGCCGCAGGGGCTAGAGCTTAAAGCCCATCTTGAGCAGGCAGGGATCCCGGCCTTCGTGGTGGGGAGGATCACCCAAGGCAGCCATCCCACCCTGGTTCGCGCCAATGGAGAGCGAGTGTACGTACAAGCCCATGTAGAGGACGAGTTGTGGAGGTTTTTTGCCAGAGTAGAAGGGGGCAAAGAAGATGGACGGCAGGTTAGCAATGGAGGCCAATCCCGGTAAACAGCTGGAGATTAGGGTAAGAGAACAGGTATACCTGCGGATACCCGTACGGACTAAGGTGATCTCCGCCACCGATGACATCGTTGATGTGGCCCGGGAGTACGTAGCCCCCCTGGTGCAGCCCGGTGATGTGGTGGTGGTGAGCGAAAAGGCGGTGGCCATTACCCAAGGGCGATTTTACCACGTGGACGAAGTGAAACCTTCGCTGCTGGCCCGCATCCTGAGCAGATTCGTTTATAACTCGCCCCACGGCGCCAATCTGCGCTGCCCTAAAGCCATGGAACTGACCCTGCGGGAGGTTGGACGGGTTAGAGTGTTGATTGCAGCCATCCTGGGTGGCCTGGGCAAACTCTTCGGCATCCGCGGTTTGTTCTACCGCATCTGCGGCCCAAAGGCCAGATCGGTGGACGGAGCCTGGGAGGGGACCATTCCGCCTTACCAAAGGTGCATCGTGCTAGCACCGGAGAACCCCCAGGCTGTTGCGGAACAGCTGGCAGCTGCCCTGGGCTGTGCAGCGGCGGTGATCGATGCTAATGACCTGGGGGTGGACATCTTAGGCACTTCCAATGGCAGCCTGGATCAGGCCTTCCTGGCTGACTTGATGCGGGACAATCCCCTGGGTCAGTCCACGGAACAGACGCCCTTCGGGATCATTCGCCTTGGTTCCGAGGAGCGGAGTGATACAGGCTATTCCGCCAGTTAAGAAAGGGAAAAAAGGTTTCATT
>FIZK01000113.1 GCA_900018335.1 uncultured Clostridia bacterium
ACGCGCGCCCCGCGGGGGAAGGTGAGCCCAGTGCAGCTGGCTAGAGTAAGGGGAGTCCAGAAGTATCTGCGCATCGCCGAGATCAGCCTCACCAACAGGGTGGCCTACCTCGCCGATCACTTGGCGGGCAGCCTCTTCCTGATCCTGATCCTCTTCATCTTCTCCCAGCTCTGGAAGACGGTGCTGAGGCAAGGAGGACAAGTCGCCGGGCTGGACAGCACGGGGATGCTCTGGTACATGGTCTTCACCGAAGTGATCGCCATATCCAATGCTCTGGTACATGGTCTTCACCGAAGTGATCGCCATATCCACTCCTGGATCGCACTATCTAGTAAGCGAAGAGGTAAAGAGCGGAGACATCGCCTACAAGCTCAGCCGCCCCTACTCCTACACCCTCTAAGTTGGGCTGGGTGGTGCTGGGCTTTGCCCTGGCCACTGCCGTCAACTTCCTGATGATGTTTTCCCTGGCCCTGCTGGCCTTCTGGCTGGAGGAGAACCGGCCCTTTTTCTGGATCTTCCAGAAAATGACCTTCATCTTCGGAGGGCTTTTCATCCCGGTGGAAGCCTATCCCCAGGGCCTAAGGTTCATATCCTACCTGCTCCCGCTGCGCTACGGCCTGTCGGCCCCTGCCCGCCTTATGGTGCAGTTTGAGCGCAGCCTCCTCTGGCAGATGCTCACAGGTCAGCTAGTCTGGATCACCCTGCTCGGTATCTTAGTCTGGGCCATGTTTCAAAAGGGGGTGCGCCGAGTACATGTTCACGGAGGCTAGAAAGACCGTTAAGTTCGTGCTGCAGTATTTCTCCGCCAACCTGCAGTCGGCCATGGAGTACCGGGGGGCGTTTATCAGCCAGATCGTTTTCATGTTCCTCAACGACTTGCTGCTGCTCTTTTTCTGGTGGGTGCTCTTTACCAAAATCGACTCACTGAACGGCTGGAGCTTCCAGCACATTTTGCTGCTTTACGCTGTGGCTAGCGGCGCCCATGCCTGCCAAGCCCTGCTCTTTGGCGGTTCCTTCTCCTTAGGTAGGACCATCGCCGAAGGACGGCTGGATTTCTACCTGGTCCTGCCCAAGCCGGTGCTCCTCCATGTGCTGGTCTCCCGCTCCACCACTTCGTCTTGGGGGGATTTGGCCTTTTCCCTGGCCATTTTCGCCCTGGCCGCTAAGCCTTCCCCTGGCTTGATCCTGGGCTTTGTAGCCTTGATCTTCACCGCCGGTGTGGTCTTCACTAGCTTTACGGTGCTAGCCCACTCCTTAAGCTTTTGGCTGGGACTAAGCACTGGGCTGGCGAATCAACTCACCGAAGCTCTGCTCTCCTTCTCCCTCTACCCGGAGGGCATCTTCTCAGCGGCAACCCGCTTGGTGCTGTATACCCTCATCCCCGCGGGTTTCGTCTCCTATTTACCCGTAAGGCTCCTGCAGAGGTTTTCCTGGCCCCAGCTCGGCCTCTTGATCCTCTTTGCCCTGGGCCTTGCTGCCCTGGCCCGCTTCGTGTTCTACCGGGGCCTTAAGCGCTACGAATCGGGCAATCTGGTGGTGACCAACGCAGCGGACTGACGACTAAAACACGGTGCAATCGTTTCCTTGCTGTGGGGCCCAAGGCCCCACATTGTCGCGCTTAGGGGAACTTACCCCTTCACCGAACCTGCGGTCATGCCCTTGATGATCTGTTCATGGAAGAACACATAGGCGATGATCAGGGGCAGCACCGAAAGGACTAAGCCCGCCATGACCAAAGGTATGTGAATCCCGTATTCCCCCCGGAAGTTCCAAAGGCCCAAAGTGAGGATCCATTTGGAGGGGCTGGAAAGGAGCACCAAAGCATACACGAACTCGTTCCAGAGCATGACCATGTTGTAGATCACCACGGTGGAGATGGCCGGTTTGATCACGGGCAGGATCACATGCCAGTAGATCTGGTAGCGGTTGGCCCCATCCACCACCGCCGCTTCCTCCAGTTCAATGGGGATTTCCTTGATAAACCCCACAAAGATGAAGATGGAAACGGGTAGGCTATACGAGACGTAAGGCCCGATCAGCCCGGCCAAGGAGTCGTAAAGGCCCAGCTGCCGGGTCATGTTGTACACCGGGATTAAGGTGATGTGCATGGGAATCATCATGCCCGCCAGAAACAAGCTGTAGACCAGGTTGCTGTAGCGGAACCTGAAGCGGGCGATGGCGTTGGCCGCCATGGAAGCGCTGATGGCCACGATGAACACGGCAATGCTGGTTACAATCAAGCTGTTGAAGAAGTATTTGTGGAAGCCGGCCTGGAAAACCTGGAGGTAGTTGCCGAACTGGAACTCTTCAGGGAGGGCCCAAACCGACGAGGTGAAGTATTCCATCATGCCCTTCAGGCTGGACATGAAGATGAAAAACAAGGGAAAACCGGTCACAAACAGCCAGAACAGGGCTAGGATATACTTGACGGTGTTTTGCACAGTGCGCATAGTCTCTCCCCCTCCCTAATCCAATTCCGAACTGCGCCGGGTGAAGCGCAAGAAGGCCAGCGATAGAACCATGGCAATGAGGAAGATGGCCACCGCCACGGTGCTGCCATAGCCCATGCGGAAGTCCACAAAGGAGCGTTTGTACATGTACGTGGCCATGAGTTCCGAGGCATGGTGCGGCCCTCCGCCCGTCATGGCGAAGATGATGTCGAAGAACTTCAGCGCCCCCACCAAGGATAGGACCGCCGCGTTGATGATGGTGGGCCTGAGCATGGGCAGGGTAATGTGGCGGAAAACCTGGATGCCCTTGGCACCGTCGATCATGGCCGCCTCGAACAGTTCCTCGGGGATGGCCACGATGGCCGCGAGGAAGAGGATCATGTAGAAGGGGATGAAGCGCCAGTTGATGGCCACCATCACAGAATACAGGGCCAGCTTTGGATCGCCCAACCAGTCCTTGGCCCAACTAAAGAGGCCCACATTGCGCAGGAAGACATTCACGAGGCCGAAATTGGTATCGTAAATATAACGCCACATGACTCCAATGGCCACGGAAGAGAACAAGAGCGGGATAAAGTAGATGGTTTTGAACAGCCCGGCTAAACGGGTGGTCTTGGAACTCAGGAAGACGGCCAGTAAGAGCGCAACAGGGAGCTGGGTGCCGATGGAAACCACCACCAGCTTCAAGTTGTTTTTGAAGGACAACCAGAAGATGGGGTCCTTGATCAGTTCACCCCAGTTCTGCAGGCCGATGTAGATCTTCTCCCCAATCCCGCTCCAGCGGTGCAGGGAGTAATAGGTGGACATGGGGACGGGTGCGATCATGTAGAGGCCGAAGAAAAACAACGCCGGCGCCAGAAACACAAACGCCGCTACCTTGTCGCTTCGCAGCAGCTGCTTCAACTTGTTCACGAAATACCCCTCCAGCTTATCAGGCTCACACGGTTAGGGAATGGGCGTGCAGTGCAGACTGCACGCCCTTGATTTAAGATTATTCGTTGTAGAACCTCTGGGCAGCTGCCTCCATGGCGTCGGCTGCTTCCTGAGGTGTCATGGTACCGCCGAAGATGGCTTGCGTGGTGTCAAGGTGTACCTGTGCCAGCTCAGGAGGCAAATATTGGTCATACCACAGCTGGACGTTGTTGGCAGCCTGCACCGTTTCGAACAACTTGATCATCAGCGGGTTGGTGAGCAGGTCGCCGCCGCCCACGAACGGCGGGATAGCGTTGGCCTGCACCAGCAGCTCCGCGGAGGTGCTGTCGGTCATGTAGCGGAGGAACTCCAGGGCCAGTTCTTTGTTCTCGCACTTGTTAGAAATGGAGAAGTAGTTGTTGCCAGGAGTACCGATCATGTTGGTGGGATCACCCTTGCCGCCTTCCACTGCCGGGAACAGGAAGAAGTCGATGTTCTCAAGTACGTCTGGATTCTCGGTGGTGATGGTTGCCGTTGCCCAGGAACCCATGAGGTACATGGCTGCTTGGCCGGTGTACAGCAGGGTGCGGCTCTGGCCGTAGTCCTCGTTCATGCTGTTGAACCCAGGCGGGAAGAAGCCAGCGTCCACCATATCCTGGATGATTTCACCGGCACGGACGAAGGGTTCATCGTTGAAGGCACCGCCAGTGCGGTTAGCCGCATTTTCAAATGTCTCTGGACCACCGATGCGGTCCACCAGATACATAAAGAACATGGATCCGGTCCAGCGGTTGAAGTTGGCCAAGGTGAAGGGGTAGATGTTGTTGGCCTTGAGTACTTCGGCTACCTCATACAGCTCTTCCAAGGTGGTAGGGATCTCCAGGCCCAGCCGCTCAAAGATGTCTGTGCGGTAGAAGATGGCTGCGCCAACCACGTTGTTCAGAGGCACACCGTAGATGCCGCCGTTGAAGTTCACAGGTCCCAAAGTTACGTCCATAAAGTTGTCCTTGAGGCCCGTT
The DNA here is from genome assembly GCA_900018335.1 of uncultured Clostridia bacterium. GTDB lineage: Bacteria > Bacillota > Limnochordia > Darwinibacteriales > Darwinibacteriaceae > DTU010. The sequence continues at coordinate 4,382 of FIZK01000113.1, forward strand.
TCCTCCAGGGCATCCTTCATATCCCAAACCTTACCTGCGTTCACATACTCCAGCAGCGGGCCGCCGCCCCAGCTGAGGAAGATGTCAGGCTCGTCGCCTGCACCCATGGAGATCATGAGCTTGGTCTTGTATTCGTCGTTGACGATGGGTACGCTTTCGATCTTGACGCCAGGATTGGCGGCTTCAAAGCGCTCAATGGCATGGTCTAAGGTAGGCCTGGTCTGGTGGTTAGATACGTAGATATGCCAAACCTCGATGGTTTGAGCAAGTGCCGCGCCCGAAAGCATCATGCACAGAGCCAAAACCGCGATTACTAAGCCAGTTCTTTTCACTTTCTCTCCTCCTATACTCAATTGCTACGGTTTTCGAGTGGCAATAACAGACGTTCGTTTATGCAGAACTTCCCTAAATCAGCCCCCCTTTCAGGCGATTTTCAACGGACGCGAACACTGTTCGAAGCGAAGTAAGACGTCTGTCCTCTTTCGGATTACTATATATATTCATTGCACATTCATTAAACCCTTTTATTTTTTGCCTAAATTTATCCCCCAAGGGGGCATTCTTAACATAGATGCAAAAAGGCCTGCTTGAGCCATGGACAGCTTAGGTCAAAAGAAGCCCCCTCAGCTCTCCGCGAGAGTTTGGAGGGGGCTCCTTCATCTTCACAATTCCACTTCTATCTCCGCCTTCACCCGAGCAACTACTTCAGGCTGTGGAGGCTGTGTGCCGGGAGTCAGGCAGGCTGCCGTGCCAAAGGCCGCGGCGGTTTTGAGTATCTCGATCTTGTCCCAGCCTTGAACATAAGCAAACATGTATCCAGCTAGAGTGCTGTCCCCTGCCCCGATGGTGGACACGGGGGTGATCTTGGGGACGCGCAGGTGACACCTGAGTTCGCTGCCAGCGTAAACCAACCCGCGCTCGCCTAAGCTGATCAGCACGTTTTCTACGCCAAGCTGGTGCAGTTCCTGGGCAAAAGAAAGCACCTCGTCCTCTGTCCTGATCCCGCGCCCAAACAGTGCTTCAACCTCTTGTTCGTTGGGCTTGATCAGCCAAGGCTTGATTTCCGCTAAGTCCTCAATAGCTAGGCCGCTGGAATCCAGGGCCAAAAGGGCTCCGTTTTTCTTAAGGGTACAAAGAAATGGTTTTAAGACGCCCATGGGCACCCCCCTGGGTACTCTGCCGCTAAAGGCCACCAAGGTTCCTGGGCCAAGGTGGGGCGTTATGGCTTCTTCAATGTCCCAGAGTGTGGTGAGCCCCAGGTAGAAACCTTGCTGCATGAGGCGCGTCTCCGGCCCATCTTCTGGATGGATGGTTATGTTGTGGCGGATGGATCCAGGGCACAAGAACTCTAGATATTCCAGGCGCTCCGCATCCAGCATGGCCTTGAACTCCGCCGCGTTGTTCTCGCCCATGGCGACTATCGAAAGGCTCGCCATGCCGTGCGCCAAGAGGGCCCGGGAGATGTTGATCCCCTTGCCTCCCGCATCCACGATCCGCTTGGAACTGTAGTTCTCCTTGCCCAGTTGGAAGCGTTCCACGTAGTAGTGGATATCGAAGGCGGGGCTTAGGGTAATAGTGATGATGCGCTGCATGTGCTCTCCCCCTAGATCACCCTGGGCGTGCCAAAGACGCCGATCTGATGGGCTACGATGCTTTTGATCTCTTGTTCCGCTGCTGTGGTCAAGTCGGGATAGCCCAGAGGTTTGCCACCTTTGATCAGCTCTGCCACTTTGGCGGCAGCTGCTAAGGAGAAGTGGGTGTAAAAGTTGACCTTGTTGATGCCGTTTGCCACCACGTTTCGGAAGTCCTGGTCGCTCAAACCGGAACCCCCGTGCAGAACTAAGGGAATAGTCGTTCTGCCGCGGATTTCCCGGAGGAGCTCTAGATCCAGCGCGGGTTGTCCTTTGTAGGGGCCGTGCACAGTGCCGATGGCCACAGCCAGTGCGTCCACGCCGGTCTTTTCTACGAAGTCTGCAACCAGTTCCGGATCAGTAAAGTCGCTGGGATTGGCTACCGATCCTTCTACTAAGTTGCCTTCTCCCCCGCCCACAAACCCAAGCTCCGCTTCTACGCTGACGCCGTAAGGCTTGGCTAGTTCCACCACGCTGCGGGTAATCCTCACGTTCTCCTCGTAGGGCTGCTGGGACGCATCGATCATGACGGAGGAGAACCCCAGGTCCAGACCCCGTTTGATGGTTTCCATGCTCAGGCCGTGATCGAGGTGCAGCGCCACGGGTGTGGACACTTCTTCGATTCTGTGCAGGGCGTAGCTCACAAACTTGTCCAGGTCCAAGTAGCGGAAGTGGACCTCGGCGATGCTGAGGATGACAGGAGTGCCGAGTTCTTCACTGGCCGCCAAAATGGCTTCAACCATGCCGTGATTGGCGGCATTGAAGGAGCCAACGGCGTATCTGCCTTGCACAGAGCCCTTCAAGGTCTCCTTTAGGGTGACTAAAGCCATGCTAGTGCCTCCATTTCTTCCGAAAATTGCACCAATCCATGATGCCATCTCTAAATACTGCATTTGTCTGATCCTTTTCTCCAAGAGTCCCCATTACCCTGCGCCTAATTGACTCCCTTTGGGCAAAAGCGGAAGCCCGCCCGAACAAAAACACCGCTCTCTGGCAAAGCGGTGTTTTTCACGCTTGACTCAATCCATCTGTGTCCTCGTAGATGAACCTATAGGTTGCGTTCTGCAGGCGCCTGTTCATTTCCCGCTCCTTCTTTAAGCGCCTGTTGCGGAAGAACACTTGGGAGAACGCCTCCCAGAGCAGCACCCATCCCCCCACGAACAACCC
>FIZK01000114.1 GCA_900018335.1 uncultured Clostridia bacterium
AAGGAGGTTCTGAACCATTACCTGGATCACCAAAAAGAAGTGGTGCTCAGGCGGACCCGTTTTGAGCTGCGTAAGGCGGAAGAGCGGGCCCACATCCTGGAAGGCTACCGTATCGCCTTGAACAACATCGATGAGATCATCGCCATCATCCGGGCAGCCTATGATGATGCTAAGGAGCGCTTGATGGATCGTTTCGGCCTTTCCGAACGCCAAGCCGTGGCTATCCTGGACATGCAGCTGCGCCGGCTCAGCGGGCTGGAGCGGGAAAAGATTGACCAGGAGTATGCCGAGCTGATGAAGACCATTGAGCGGCTCAAGGCCATCCTGGGCGACATGAACCTGGTCTACCAGATCATCAAAGACGAACTTACGGAGATTAAGGAGAAATTTGCCGATCCCCGGCGCACCAAGATCGGCCTTTCCGTGGGCGATCTGGAAGACGTGGATCTCATCGCCGAGGAGGACATCGTGGTCACCCTGACCCACCACGGGTACATTAAGCGCCTCCCCGTGGACACTTACCGGGCCCAGAGGAGGGGCGGTAGGGGAATCACTGCCCTGAGGGCCAAAACCGACGATTTCGTGGAGATGCTCTTTGTGGCCAGCACCCACAGCTACGTCCTCTTCTTTACCAACAAGGGACGGGTTTACCGCCTGCGGGGGCATGAAATACCTGAAGCGGGCCGCAACGCCCGGGGCTTCGCCGTGGTCAACCTGATCAGCTTCGAGCCCGGCGAGCGTATTCAGGCCACCATACCCATTTCCGATTACAACGATGATCAGTATCTGGTCATGGCCACCCGCAGCGGGATTGTCAAAAAGACCGCCCTCAAAGAGTTTGACACCAACCGCAGCGGCGGCTTGATCTGCATCACCCTAGTTGACGACGATGAACTGGTGGGGATCGAGTTAACCGATGGCAGTTCAGAGCTGATGCTGGTGACCAAGTACGGCCAGGCCATCCGTTTTGCTGAAGAACAGATCCGGCCCATGGGACGCACAGCCCAAGGGGTAATGGGAATTCGCCTCGATGACCAGGATGAAGTGGTGAGCTTGGCGGCGGCCAGTGACGACGCTGAGCTGTTAGTCGTTACGGAAAAGGGTTATGGAAAGCGCACTGCCATCAGCGAATATCCTCTCCAGAACCGGGCCGGCAAAGGCGTGATCACCCTCAAAAAGAACGAACGCACAGGCCCCGTAGTGGGGGCACAGGTGGTCCGGGAGGGGAATGAGATCATGCTCCTCTCCATTGAGGGCATCATGATCCGCCTGAAGGTAGCAGAGATTTCCCTCCAAGGGCGGAACACCCAGGGAGTTACCCTGATGCGCTTGGACGAAAACGACCGCGTTGTGGGCGTGGCTGACATTGTGGGCAAGGAAGAAGAAGAGGACGAGTAAGGCTGTAGGCACCGCAAGCACGGTTTTTTGCAAAATTGCTGGTTAGAGGCGTTGACAGAGGCGCGCCTTCTGTGGTAAGATAACCTCGCTGTCCACAAAAACTGTGGCAGAGCACCTTGAAAACCAAACAAAGTCTTGAACACAATTCTGTGTTTGAAGAGAATAAGCCAG
>FIZK01000115.1:0-9977 GCA_900018335.1 uncultured Clostridia bacterium
AGGATTTCCACGGCATCTTCCAGAAAAACATCTGGACCGTAGTTTAGTTCGATGATCTTGCGGGGAGCTTTACCCTTCCTGAACCCCGGTATGGAAATCCTTTTCACATTTCTGCGGTAAGCTTCTTCCATAGCTTGCTCGAGACGAGCGGCATCTATATCTACGGTAAGCTTAACTCTGCTGTTCTCCAGTTTTTCCAATTTGGCAGCCATAATGCGCATTCTCCTTCCGTCGCCCTCAACGCAAAAAAAGTACACTTGAAAGTGTAACCAGCCATGCAGCGCAACCAGTTATGTATATGAAAATGGTGCAGGCGGAGAGAGTCGAACTCTCACGGGGTCTGCCCACTAGATCCTAAGTCTAGCGCGTCTGCCAGTTCCGCCACGCCTGCACAGTACTACAACTATGATGGTGAGCCAACGGCTCCCCATGTCATGCTATTGTATTATAGCAGAGTGGAAAATTGGGGTCAACACCTTTTGGACTAGTTAGACGGCGCGAAAACAGGTATAATGGACCTTAGGAAGGGGGATGCCGGTGAACATACCTCGCCGCTATTGGCGCAATTTGGATTGGCCTTTGATCCTGGCGGTGCTGTGCCTTATCGCCATAGGCATGGTGGTCATCTACTCCGCGTCCTATTCCCAGCTGGAAGCGGCCAATCTCAACCCCTTTTCTTATGTCCGCCGGCAGGCCCTGGCTTTCTGCATAGGACTGGGCGTGGCCATAGTGGTCGTTTTAATCGACTATCGAGCCTGGAAACGCTGGTCGCGCCTGACCTATCTGGGCACCCTGCTTCTCTTGGGCGGTGTGCTCATCTTCGGCGATGCCGTCTTCGGTTCCCAGCGCTGGGTGCGCCTGGGTCCCTTGAGCCTGCAGCCTTCTGAACTAGCCAAGATCACCCTGGTCTTGGTCCTCGCCAAGCTTTTCGAAAAGGAGGAAAACGCCCAAAGCCTGCGGGGCGTCACCCAGGCAGCCGTGCTCACCCTGATCCCCATGGCACTCATCGTCATCCAGCCCGACTTGGGCACCGCCGTCATTTTTGTGGGACTCTTTTTTGCCATGTGGTATGTGGGCAACGCCAGGCTGAGGAGCCTGCTCATTGCGGCTCTGCTCTTAGTCGCGGTAGCCGGCGGGATCATATTGGCCTCCATGCAGGGCTGGATCAGCGTAATCAAACCTTACCAGCTCAAACGCATTTTGGTCTTTCTGAACCCCTACGCCGATCGAGACGGTGCTGGCTGGAACGTGATCCAATCCATCATCGCCATCGGCTCGGGAAGGTTTTTCGGCAAGGGCATCAGGGGCGGCACCCAGAGCTCTCTGCATTTTCTTCCTGCCAACCACACTGACTTCGTCTTCTCCGTCATTGCGGAGGAGTTCGGGTTTTTGGGTTCCCTCTTTGTGCTCGCCCTCTTTGTGTTGTTAATCTGGCGCGGCCTGCGGGTTGCCGCCGTGGCCAAAGATACCTACGGAACCCTATTGGCAGCTGGGGCCACCAGCATTTTCTTTTTCCACCTGATCATTAATGTGGGCATGGCCTTGGGCATGATGCCCGTAACCGGGCTGCCCCTCCCCTTTATCACAGCGGGAGGCAGCACCATGATCACCAGCCTAATCGCTGTGGCCATCATCCTCAATGTGGGCCTCAGGCGCAGCAAGATCATGTTTTAGCTCCAGCGCCATGAGCAGTAGGGGCGTTGAGCCGAAGCTGATGCAGGTGGCGGCAGCCACCACTCCCGAATCGTTGAAGATTAAAGCGGCAACAGCCCCCGCCACCACCCCGCCAATGCCTTTCACGGCGTGGGGGTGGTTTTTTCTTAGCCAGGTAATGAACCTGGAGGGCCAGATGAAGCTGGCGGCCATGGCGGCCAAGGTGACGAGGAGCGCTTTGCTCCAGATGCTGAAGCGCAGCAGCCGCAAATTCATATCCAGCTTGCGCCGGATAATCAACTGCAGGGCAGCAAAGCCATCCCGGCGAAACAGCTCCGCCGTCTGGCCAAGGTGCGACTGCCGAGCTGGGGCGTTGGCATCATCCGTGAGGGTGAAAACACCTAGAACGAGCCCGGCACAGAGGAAGGCCAGTAAGGCCCAGGCCCAGCTCACTCTGCTTCTGGTAAAAGCCAGCCAGACAGCGGCAAAACCGAACACCGCGCTCACCGCGCCTCCCGCGTTGGTGCCTAGGGCGGGCGCCCCCACAAGGGTGATGAAGCCAGCAAACAGCAGCAGGCTGGCCAACCGCTCCGGCCGGGAGGCGGAAGCCTTCTTTCCCACCAGGAGAGCCCAGGCCATGATGCTGGAACCCACCAGCACCCCCATGAACTCGTTTCCGATGCCGTAAAAGCGGGCTCCCCCCACCGGATCATAGCCCAGGGGCGAGTAGCGCATGAGCCAGCTGCCGCCCAAAATGTCCGCACCGATAGCGGCCGCGCTGAGCAGGGAGAGCACTCCGGCCCAGAACAAAGGGCGGGGCCAGCGCAGGGCGAGCAGCCCCACCGCCAGAACTACACCCGCGGACAAAAACACGCTCAGATCCCAAAAGAGCAGGGCCAAGGGGACAGCAAGCAAAGCCAAAAGCAGCCCTTGCAGCAGCCGCAGCGCCCGCCGCGCTAGAGGTGGGCTGAGGATCAGGAAAGCGAGCACAACGGCATAGATGCCGATCTGCGCCAGTACCACCAGGCGCAAAACGAGGCCGCGCCAGCGGGAAAGGGACTCGATCTTGGCGACCATCTTTCCCAGCTGGGCTGCCGCTCCTTTACTCCGTTCGATCCAAGCAGCCCGTCCAATGAATGGCTGGCTGTGGACAATCTGCAGAAGCTCTAGAATAGTGGGAGCCACGTCCATGTTGGTGATTATACCGGGCCAGCGCGTGGTGGCTGAAGTCAAGAGCCCCTCCCCCAGCCCCAGGCAGAGGACGGGGGTGAGCCACATTCCCGCACTGGCCCTGCTTTCACCGGGGTGGGGGCTGATGATCAAAATCACGGTGCCTTCAGGCCGCTGCAGCGACAGATCCCTGACAAACCGCCCAGCTTCTGCCACCATCACCGCCCGGGCCACATCCGCCTGCGTGGGCAGGAGGAACTCCTGGTAGCGGTCAAAGCGGAAGGGATCCCCGAGATCAACCACCACCAGCCCTTCTTCCGCGTCCAGCACCTCTTGGGCCATACGGGCGTAGTCCGTGCGCAGGCCAAAGGGATAGCGGGGATCGGCCGCGATGAACTCAGCCTCAAGCTGTCCATGCCAGATGCGGCCATAGCGATCCATGCCCACTAGTGCCGCCCAGTGATAGTCGGCCGCGGCGCTGCTGCTGCCCAGCACCTCCAGGGTCTGGCCTGCTTCCAGCAAGGCTGTGCCCAAGGCTCCGGGCTCCACCCGGTAATTCACCGCCGCCTGGGCCTGATGAATGAGGGCAATATCTGGTTGGACGTAGATGCCCGGGTCCAAACCCGTGTGCAGCCTGTAGACGTATTCGGCTGCTTCCCGGGATGCAAAACGCTCTGCACCCCTCCAGCCCACCGCCCTGGCACCTGCCCCAATGCTTAAATAGGCTCCGGATAAGGTGTCGCCTCCCCCGGAGCGCGTGTTCAGCAAGCCCCAGGCAGCCGGGCCCTGGAGCTGGAGGCCTGAGGCATCCTCCCAGGTTAAGCCGTGCCATAGTACCACGATTACCCGCTTGACCTCCGGCACTCCCTCAGCCGCTGCGGCCGCGCAGCACAGAAAGGCCAGCACCAGCGCGCCCAGAAACCTGGACCGACCGCGCTTCATGTGATCATGCCTTCATAGAGCGCCCTGGTGCAGCTGACCATACGTTCCGCGCCGAAAAAGGCTTCCACCCTTTCCCTGTTAAACGCTCCCATGGCCTTGGCCTTCACCGGATCCTTGAGCACGTGGAGCAGCGCCGCGGCCCATTCAGCGGCGCTGCCTGGGGGGACCAAAAGTCCCCCTTTACCCGGCACCACAGCTTCCCGCAGGGCGGGCAGGTCCGAAACCACCACCGGCAGGCGGCTGGCCATTGCCTCCAGTACGCTCAAGTTAAACCCCTCGCTCAAGCTGGGCAGGGCAAAGCAGTCCCACCCGGCCATGAGGCTTGGTACATCGTCTCGCCAGCCCACGAAGTGCACCCGGTTTCCCAAACCCAGGCGCCTGCTGTATGCCTCCAATTTGGCGCGTTCAGAACCGTCTCCCACCACAACCAAGTGCAGCTGGGGCAGGATTCGGGCCACAAGGGAAACCGCTTCCAAGAGGGTGCTCACACCCTTCCCTGGAATCAGGCGGGCCACCGTGCCCACCACTTGATCTTCTGGCGACAAGTTCAGGCAGCTGCGGGACATTTCCTGGGGATACTGCCCGAACTCGCTGGAGCAAATACCGTTGTATATGGTGAGCACTTTGCTTTCGGGCACGTAACGGATGATCTGCGCCCGCACCGCATCGGAAACACTAATGATGGTGTTCATGCCGCTGAACAGCCAGCGCTGCACCAGGGTTGAAGCCCAGCCCATGAACCTGGATGAACTCTGCGGCAGTGAGTTGTGGGCTGTGAACAGGAAGTAGGGGCGCCTCTTGGGAGCCAAAGCGGCAGCAGTAATCAGGGCCGCCTTCAAACCGTGGGCATGCACGATGCGGGCGTTTTCCTGTTTCAAAATGCGCTTCAGCCTCCTCACGGCGGCCAAGTCCTCTTTGGGGCGGAAGCCGTCCACCAGCTCCAAGTCAATGAACCGCCTGGCGCTGAGCAGACCTTTAAGCGCCGGCGGAGCAGCCACCGCGATTTCCCAATCGTCAAGCCCAGCCAAAAGCTGCTGGAGATGGTGCAGTATACCCCCTTCTGCGGGCCTAACCACCCAGACCACCTTCATGCGTTCTTCCCCCCTGCTGTTCTCTCATTTATTGTGAACCAAATTAACCAATCGATACAGGGAATACTGTGGGGGAAAGGAGAGATTCTGTGTACCGAAAGCTCTTGTTAGCAGCAGTGGTAGTGTTACTGGGCGCCCTGTCTGTGAGAGTGCTGGTTGCCCCCAGGCAGGGCCCCAAGGTTCCAGGCAGAGAGATCGTCTTCATCCAGGAAGGATCCCCTGCCCCCCTGTCTGCCCCGAACCGGCCCTTGGGCAAGCTCCAGGATGCCCTTGATGCCGTTTCCCAGGCCGCGGTGCAGGCCAATTGGCCCCAGGCGGCACGCGCCCTCCAGGAAATGCAGGGCATCTGGGAGAGCCTCCGGCCCCGGGATACAGGCAGCCTCCAGTGGGAAGAGCAGATCGAAAGACGCCTTAAGGAGCTCCAGCAGTCTGTGTGGGCGCGGGACTCGCAAGGCGTTCTGCAGTCAGCTCAAGAGCTGACCGGACTTTTGGGCCGGCTGGGCACTTGAGACCGGAAAGCCTTAAAATGTCAAAGACAGGCTTGAAAATCGTCCGGCAGGAGCATAAAATAAAGGGGGCGGGGATGTAGCTCAGCTGGGAGAGCGCCACGTTCGCAACGTGGAAGTCGAGGGTTCGAGTCCCTTCATCTCCACCAACTTAAGAGGTACGAAGAAAGGTGCTGCACATTGGGCAGCACCTTTTTTGCTTCATGCCTCTTGCCTTTAACCTGGCCCTTCTGGATTCTGTTTGCCCTGCTGGCGCTGTGCGCTCTGGGCGCGCCGCTGCGCTTCTAGCTCTCGGTTTGCCAATTCTTCGCTGGTCTCAAAGAAATGATTGGCATTCACTAGTCCGGAAGCTTTCTTACCCTGGGATTTCTTCTGCGGCTGCTTCTGCTTCTTCTTGTCCTGCGACAACGTCTCCAGCACCTCCTTCTTCACCTAGTATGGACGAAGGAGTTTCGATTTATAATGGCGAATCCCACAGGGAGAAATTGCTGAGGAGGCAGAACATGAGCATAGCCATCATTGCCAATCCCCTGGCAGGCAGAGGGCGCGGCCAGAAAGTGGCCCAGGCGGTGCAGCAGCTGCTGAAGGAGCAAAACGTGGATTTTGAAATGGTCTTCACCCAATACGCAGGGCACGCAGTAGAACTGGCCGATCAGGCCAGTGACAAGCATCCTGTGGTGGCCGCCCTGGGAGGCGACGGGACTGTTAGGGAAGTCCTGTCTGCCATCTGGCAGAAACCTTCTGCTCTGGGAGTGATCCCAGGGGGCACAGGCAATGACTATGCCAGAGGTTTGGGCATTCCCAGGGAAACCGAAGCAGCCCTGAAGGTCTTGGTGGAGGGCACCGCCGCTCCGCTGGACGTGGGCCTGGAACACGGAGATGTGTTCGGCCAGCTGGCCTGCATCGGCTTTCCGGTTGACGTGATCATGCATGTCAACGCTCACCGTGACGGATTGATCAAGGGCTCGGCTGCCTTTCTGGCGGGTGTTGCCGCCACCCTGCGCAACCTGCGCCATTACCAGGTGCGCATTACTGTGGACGGAAAAGTACTGGAAAAAGACGTTGTGGGGGTGTTCGTCATGAACATGCCCTATGGGGGCGGTGGCATGAAGTTCGCCCCAGATGCCCGCTACGACGGCGGCGAGTTCCATGTAGTCATAGTGGAAAAGATCTCCAGATGGGATCTCACCATCACGCTGCCCAAGATTTACTCCGGCCGCCACCTGTCCAATCCCGCGGCGTCCGTGGTCCAAGGCAAAGAAGTGAGCATCGAGGGCCAGAGCCTGCCCATTATGCTCGATGGCGACATCTTCCCAGCAAGGCCCGTACAGGCAAGCATCAAGCCCCGGGCAGCACAAGTAGTGATACCAAAAGCCCCGGCCTAAGCCGGGGCTGTTTTGTTAGCCGCATCTAGTCTAGATCAAGCCCAGCCCGCGCCCGACCTTGGCGAAGGCATCCAATGCGTACTGCAGATCTTCCCTGCTGTGCTCCGCAGTGACAATAGTCCGCACCCTGGCCTTGCCCCTAGGCACGGTGGGGAAAGCAATCCCCTGGGCGAAGACGCCCTCCTTGAACAGCTCATCCGCCAGCTGCATGGCCTTGCGTTCATCTCCCGCGATTACGGGGATAATGGGAGTCACACTGGCGCCCGTGTCAAAGCCCAGATCCCTCAGCCCGCTCCGGAAGAATTCGGTGTTGTCCCACAGCTTGTCGATGAGCTCAGGCTGATCGATCAATAGATCAATGGCTGCGATGCAGGCAGCTGTAACTGCCGGCGGATGGGTAGTGCTGAACAGTACGGGCCGCGCCCGCTGCACCAGGTAATCAATGAGTTTCTGAGGACCGGCCACATAACCACCAAGCACTCCGATGGCCTTGGAAAGGGTGCCCACCTGGATATCAACCTGACCGTGCAGATCGTAGTGGTCCACCGTTCCCCTGCCGCTGCGCCCCAGCACACCGCTGGCATGCGCATCGTCCACCATCACCGCTGCGCCGAACTCTTTGGCCAGCTCGACCACTTCTGGGAGGGGAGCAATGTCGCCGTCCATGGAGAAGACTCCGTCCGTAACCACCAGTTTCCTGCGGCCCTCCGCTTCCTCCAACGCCCTGCGCAAACCGTCCATGTCCGCATGCGGGTAGATTTTAATCTGCGCCCTGCTCAGGCGGCAGCCGTCAATAATGCTGGCATGGTTCAGCTCATCGCTGATGATCACATCTTCCTTGCCCAGAATGCAGCTGACAGTACCGGAGTTGGCGGTAAAGCCCGACTGGAAGACCAAGCACGCCTCCACATGCTTGAACTCCGCCAGCTTCCTCTCCAGCTGCCTGTGCAGTTCCATCTGCCCGGCAATGGTGCGCACCGCACCGGAACCCACGCCCAGTTCCTCAGTGGCCTTCACAGCCGCTTCAACCAACTTGGGATGGCTTGCCAAGCCCAAGTAGTTGTTGGAGGATAGGTTTACCACTGACTTACCATCGAAGACACTGCGCGCCCGCTGCTGCCCTACTAAAGTACGGGGCTCACGGTACAACCCCTGATCCTTCAGGCTCTGCAGCTCCTGATCCAGAAAACTAAGTGCATCCAACAGCATTCACTCCCAACCGATAGTGATCTGACATTTTCTTAACATCTTACTTTGTTCCATTTTTGCAGTGCAATATCCTGCTAAGCCCCGCAGAAAAAGAACAAGCAGCCCGAGGGCTGCCTTTCATTCAAAATTGGGGTGAGTAACCGGATTCGAACCGGCGACCTCCAGGGCCACAACCTGGCGCTCTAACCAGCTGAGCTATACCCACCACGATTCATGGCGCGCCTGGCAGGAATCGAACCTGCGACACTCGGATTAGAAGTCCGATGCTCTATCCCCTGAGCTACAGGCGCCAGCGCTTTTGGAATGGAGCGGGTGATGGGAATCGAACCCACACCGCCGGCTTGGAAGGCCGGAGCTCTACCATTGAGCTACACCCGCAAGACGATGGTCGGGGCGAGAGGATTTGAACCTCCGGCCTCCTGCTCCCAAGGCAGGCGCGCTAGCCAAACTGCGCCACGCCCCGATACACCTCAAACTGACAATGACAATATTACCATAGAACTCTCGGAAATGTCAACCGCCATTCTCCCAAAGCCTTAGGCCCGCTGGCTCACCCGCTCCAAAATCTCCAGCATCCCCTGGATGGCCCGGGAGCGGTGGCTGATCCTGTTCTTCTCCTCAGAGCTCAGTTCAGCGAAGGTGCATCCCAGTTCGGGGACGATGAACAGGGGATCATAGCCAAAACCATTGCTGCCCCTGGGCTCAAAGCCGATCACTCCTCGGCAGATGCCCTCGGAGAACTCCACCTCACCGTCGGGGGAGGCTAAAGCCATGACGCAGCGGAACTGTGCTCCCCGCTCCGCCAAGGGCAGATCACCCAGCCTGCTCAAAAGCAGCCGGTTATTGCACTCATCTCCCCCGCCCTCCCCGGCAAAGCGCGCCGAGTGCACGCCGGGGGCGCCGTCCAAGGCATCCACCTCTAAGCCCGAATCGTCGGCCAGAACCCACTCTTTCAACAGCTGGGCCGTCTCCAGCGCTTTTTTCCGGGCATTGTCCCGGAAGGTCTCGCCATCTTCCTCAACCGGCGGCAGATCGCCCATTTCCGCCACGCCCACCACTTCCAGATCCATGTGGGCTGTGAGTTGCCTGATCTCCCTGATCTTGTGTTCGTTGTGACTCGCCACCACCAGCCTGAATGCCATCTACTGACCTCCGAACTTCTTGGACAAGTCTGCCATGAGCAGGGATTTTTGTATATCCATGAGCTCAAAAACCCCTTTTTCCGCCAAGTTGAGCAGCTGCTCCATCTCCTGGCGGCTAAACGGCCTGCCTTCAGCTGTCCCCTGCACTTCCACCAGCTTCCCGCTCTGGGTCATCACTACGTTAAAATCCACCTCTGCCGTGGAATCCTCCCCGTAGTCCAGATCCAAAAGCGGCTCGCCGTCCACAATACCCACGCTCACTGCCGCCAGGTATTCCTTGACACCCACGTCTGCGCCCTCGATACCCCGCAGTGCATCTGCCAGGGCAATGAACGCTCCGGTGATGGAGGCGCTGCGCGTTCCGCCATCGGCCTGCAGTACATCGCAGTCCAGCCAGACGGTGCGCTCACCCAGGGCCTTTAGATCAACAACAGCCCGCAGCGACCGGCCGATAAGCCTCTGGATTTCATGGGTGCGCCCGCCTATCCTACCCCGGGCAGATTCTCGCGGGTTGCGCTCTGCAGTTGCCCTGGGCAGCATGGAGTATTCAGCGGTAATCCAGCCCTCGCCAGTACCCCGTAGGAAAGGGGGAACTTTGTCCTCAACCGTGGCAGTGCAGATTACCTTGGTGTTGCCCACTTCGATCAGCACCGAACCTTCAGCGTGTATGTTGACGTTGCGCGTGATCTGAACAGGACGCAGCTCGTCGCGGCGGCGCCCGTCAGCCCTTACCAAACTCATCTAATGTCCTCCTTCAGCTGCGATCTGCCTATACTTGGCCACTCCCTGCTCGTAGAGATTTCTGCCCTGGGCATCGATGGCCACGATGACCGGGAAATCCTCCACCACCATGCGGTGCACCGCTTCCGCCCCTAAATC
>FIZK01000115.1:10016-14271 GCA_900018335.1 uncultured Clostridia bacterium
AGCCCCAGTTCCAAAAGGGGAATGGTCAGTCCGTCCATGCGCATGGAGGTTGTGGGCCCCGCTGAACCAATGGGCTGGCCCGGTTTAGCAGGGGTAGGACCCACGTAATAGATCACGGCACCCTCAATGGGAAAGGGCAGGGGCTTTCCTGCTCGGACCAGCTCAATAAGTCTCTGGTGGGCTGCATCCCGGGCGGTGTAGATTACTCCGCTGAGAGCTACCTCATCGCCTGCCTGCAGAGCCTCCACGTTCTCAAGGGGCGTTGTTAGACGGATCATGCTAGCTTCTCCACCTTTCTATTCACTCAACTCATACACAAGCTTGCGGAAATGAGCCCCCCGCTCCGTAAAATCTGCATACTGATCGTAACTGGCGCAGGCGGGCGAAAGGAGCACGCAGTCGCCGGGTTCAGCCTGCTCTTGGGCAGCTGCCACCGCCTGCCCGAGGTTTTCCACCACCTGGAGGGGAAAATCGCCTAGAGCCAGAACCGCCTGGCGGATCTTGGGGGCTGCGGCACCCAGCAGGATGAGGTGCTTAACCTTCCTGTGCACCCCTTCAGCCAAAGGAGCAAAGGAAAGCTGCTTGTCGTAGCCGCCGGCAATGAGGATGATCGGCCCGGAAAGGGCCTTCAACGCGGCTAAAGTCCTTTGGGGGGTGGTGGCAATGGAATCGTTGTAGTAGCGCACTCCCCCGCGCTCAGCCACCAACTCCAGCCTGTGGGGAACCCCTTGGAAGGTCCTGCCTACCTGCGCTGCAGCTTCCAGGCTGACCCCCACTGCCCGGCTGAGCACCGCTGCCGCCAGGAAGTTGGCCGCGTTATGATCCCCTGGGAGCAGCAGCTCGCCGCGGGGGAGGATCAGCTCTTCCTGTCCTTCCCGGACATAGATCAGATCTCCGCCCTTAAGGTAAGCCCCGTCCCTTACCCTATTCTCCATACTGAAAAAGAAAACCTTTCCCCGGGCTTCCTTTGCCATGGCCCGCGTTATGGGATCATCGTAGTTGAGAACCAGGAAGTCCTCTGGAGCCTGATGTCTGTAGATGTTCTGCTTGGCTGAAATATAGTTCTCCATGGTGCCGTGGACATCCAGATGGTTTTCGGCGATGTTAGTAATCACAGCCCCCTGGGGGCTGGCCTCCAGGTTTTCCAGCTGAAAGCTGGAGAGCTCCAAAACCACTTTGTCCTGGGGGCCCAGGTTGTGCAGCTCCGTGATGAGGGGATTCCCAATGTTTCCTCCCATCACCGCCCTCAGGCCCGCAGACCGCATGATCTCAAAGGCTAGGCTGGTGGTGGTAGTTTTGCCGCTGCTGCCGGTTATCCCGTAAATGGGCGCACGGCTGTAGCGGAAAAACAAGCTGATTTCACTCTCCAGCCGCCGCCTCTGGGCCGCCTTATGCAGCTGGGGCAGATTTTTGGGTACTCCAGGGCTGACAAACACAGCATCATACTGATCCAGTCCGTCTAGATACGCAGGGCCCAGAATCAGCTCCACGCCCAGGGACTCCAGAGCCTGCAGCCCCTCACCAAGTTCTGCCCTTGTTTTTTGGTCCCGGGCGCTGATTTCGGCCCCCGCTTCGGCCAGAAACTTGATCAGCGCCGTGTTGCTGATGCCAAGGCCAATCACGGCCACCCTTTTGCCCTGCCAATCATCTCGGATCCTCTCATCCATCAGCTGCCCTCCTCCCCCGGCATCTTTAGGTACACCGGCGGCAGCACTTCTCCAAGGATCAGCTCCGCTGTCGCCTTGAACTTCTTCGGCTGGGCACTGACCCAGAATTCTGTCTCTGCCCCGGATACTTCCGCACCGGGCCAAGCTGCTTGTACCTGCCCTGCCACTGCAGGCGCGGGATCAATCAGGCGGACTTCCCCGCCAAGGAGCTGTGTAATGGGTTCCGCCAGAAAAGAATAGTGGGTGCAGCCGAGCAGGAGGCTGTCAATTCCCTGGGCTAACAGGGGTTCCATGTACTTCTCCAGCGCTGTCCTGGCCTTGGGGCCGGAAATTTCCCCCGCTTCCACTAGAGGCACCAGCTCGGGTGCGCCCTGCACCAACACTTCGCTGCCCGGCAGGGCATCCCCCAGGGCGTTTTGGTAGACGCCGCTGGCCGCGGTGGCCTGGGTGGCCAGCACGCCGATGCGCCGTCCGCCCGCTGAGCAGACCGCTTCCACAGCCCCCTCAATCATGCCCACGACAGGCAGCCTGAGCAGGTGCTTAATCTTGGGCAGCACAACAGAACTGGTGGTATTGCAGGCCACTACGATAAACTGACAGCCCCTGCTTTCTAAGAAAGCGAGGCTGGCCCTGAAGTATTCCCTGAGCTGTTCCGGGCTCTTGTCCCCGTAGGGGAGGTGGGCCGTGTCGCCAAAGTAGACCAAAGGGGCCCTTATCTTGCTGCGCAGCTCGCGCCAGACCGACAGCCCTCCAAGACCCGAATCATAAATGCCTATGGACAAAGCATATTCCTCCACTAAGTACTCTTACAATACTTGACTCCCCAAAGCGGAATAGTCTTTGCGCAGCGCCCTCTGCAAATTGAGGTGGCCTGCCAGTGTATCGACAACCTGATTCTCCACGAGGATCTGCACCCGCTCTACTCCGTCGATGCCAGTTAGACTGTTGACGATGGCGTACACGGTGAGAATCTCACCCGTGCTCCCGCCGGGGTGGTTGGTAACCAGGTGATGGCTGAAGCTGACGTAAAGGGTCTCACCAGAAAGGCGATAACCCAACACCACGGTATCAGCTGGAATGACTCCCGCTAGGTGCTCCAACTTGGGGCCGGCTAGAAGATCCGCCAACACCTGCTCTATGGTGGCGCTGCCTTGATGAAACTCCGGCTCCAGGAGGCCGGTATCCCGGGAGCTGAAATACACAGGGTAGAAGGGCTCAGTGACATCAAGCGCAACCGGCACCGCGTCCCCATTGTGGGCAGGCCAGCCCACAATGGCCCGGACAGCTAGGACCGCCAGCGCCGCCAAGAGCAGTCCCGCCAAGATGCGCTCCCTTTTCATTATGCTCGCCCCCTACCTCTTATTCTCCAGGCAAAAGCGGACAATCCCGTTGAAAATTCCTTGCGCGGCAACCTTTTGAAAGCCGGATGCCCTCAAGAGCACCTCTTCATCGGGATGATCCAAAAAGCCCACTTCCACCAAAACAGCGGGGATGTTTGAACCGTTAAATACAGCCAGATCCTCCCTGCCCCAGATCCGGCGGTCGATGAGGGTAATGGCCTTCACCAGTTCCTCCTGGACAATGCGGGCAAACAGCTCAGACGCAGGATCACCGGCCCGGTACAGGGTCTCGGTGCCCCTGGCCCGCCCCCGCTCGATGTGGGAGTTGGCATGGACAGAAACGAAGAGATCAGCTCCGGCCTCCATGGCGATCTCCGGGCGCTGAAAAATGGATACGTAGACATCGGTGTCCCGGGTGTAGATCACCTTGGCCCCCGCTTCGCTCAATAGCTCTCCTAGATAGAGGCTGATGGCCAAATTGACATCCTTCTCAAAGGTACCTTGGTAGCCGATGGTGCCAGGATCCGAACCACCATGGCCCGGGTCCACGGCAATGACCAGCCCGGACAAGACCCCTTCCCCAGTGGGCAGAAGCTCTGCGCCCAATTCCTCGGGCTCCTCTTGGGCGTGCTGCTGCGCCCGCAGGTAGGCAGCGGCTTCGGCAGCTGTCCCTGGAAAGAAGGGCAGAACGAAGCTGCCTGCTGCCCGCTCCTCAACTGGCAGGGATGCCAGGGGCTCTGCCAGCTCCAGCACAACCCTGGTCACCGCGGGGGAATGCTGCCCCACCCTCCAGCGTACAATGGGACCCAGATTGACGGGCGTGTCAAAAGATCTGGTCAGCAAGGTGGTATCCTGGAAGTCAAGCACCAAACGCAGCGGGCTTTCCAGGTAAGTAGCCTGCACTTCAGGGGCTGCTGACATTTCAATGCTCAGCAGCAGACTGCCGTCTTGATCCTCCAGCGCCAGAGAGTAAAGTTGGTAATTGAAGTCGATGGCGATTCCGCCCCCAGGAGCAGGCAGGACCTGGTAGCCTGTGGGGGCCTTGAGATCGCAGACCACCCGCAAAGTTTGATCGTCAAAGCGGCTCGCCCGGATAGAGCTCAAAACTGGGCTGTCCACTTCCAGCATGGGCGGCGGATCGCCCTTAACTCCGTAGAGGTCCACAACCAAGCGGGCTGGCTGCTCCAGCAGATAGGTCTGGTAGCCGCTATATGACTCTAGATCCAAAAACACACTGGTCCGGGGCCC
>FIZK01000115.1:14314-17005 GCA_900018335.1 uncultured Clostridia bacterium
AACCAGGAGCGAACCTAAACCGCTGAACCTGGGGGATTTGCGCGCCAAGCGAAACCCATTCAACTCCTGGACAAAGGCCAGGCTCAAATGGCGCTGGTCCGCCATGAAGCGCAGAGGCACAATGATCTCCCCCTGCACCAGCTGCGGGCCCACCTCTAGGATGTACTCCCTGCCATCGACCAGGGCCGTTTCTGCACCCAGCTGCATCTCAATGGTCTGATCTGCAAAAATGATCTGAAACCGGGTATCGTCAACCTGGATCTCCGCATCCAGATGCTCAGCAAAGACCCATAGGGGGATCATGTAATTGCCGTTGATCATGACTAAATCGTGCTTCAACTGCACTTCTTCATCTTCCACGTATAACTTCAGCGCGGCTTGGGAGAAGTTGGGGCAGATCAGCAGGAAGGAAATGAGAAGGAATGCTATAAGGCCGGCCCGTTTCATGTTTCTACCTCCAGGAGATAATATTACCATGATTTCGCCTTGGAGCTGTTTAATCCTGCCCACGGCGGAAGGGGCTCCCTTAGTTTAATTCGCCAAGCCGCCCGTTTTCCCGACGGAACAAGGCAGGTGCGCCTTCCTTCAAACCGACAACTCTGGTATAATTACCACGGGAGGAAGGACTATGCCGCAAATTAAGGTGATTTCGGAAAACCGTAAGGCTCGACACGATTATTTCATCGAAGAGACCATGGAAGCGGGCATTGTCCTGCAGGGCACGGAGGTCAAATCCATCAGGCTGGGCAGGGTTAACCTCAAGGACAGCTTTGCCAGGGTGGAAAACGGAGAGGTGTTTCTCTACGGGATGCACATCAGCCCTTACGAGCAGGGCAACCGCTTTAACCATGATCCCTTAAGGCCCCGCAAGCTCCTGCTGCACAAGCGGGAGATCAGGCGCCTGCTGGGCAAGACCAGGGAAGAGGGCTACACCTTGGTCCCCACCCGCCTTTATTTCACCAAGGGTAAATGCAAGGTTGAACTGGCCCTGGCTAAGGGTAAGAAACGCTACGACAAACGGGAGTCCTATGCCAAGCGGGATGCGGAACGCAGGGCTCGTCAAGCCCTGCGCAGGGAGCCCTAGGCGCATCTTGACAGCGCCGCTCCTCTCTGGTATCCTTAAAGTGCCATGGGGGTGAATTAGGTTCGACGTGGGCAGGAAGAGCATCAGAAGCGAGCCGAGGTCCCCGCTGCCTCGTTAAATAAGTGGGAAAGCAATAACTGCAAACAACAATTACGCCTTAGCTGCTTAGTTCAGCTAACGCCGCTTGTTCCTTCCGTCTGTAAGCAACAAGGCCGGCGTCACAATACAGACTACTCCTTCGGCACAGCCCGGGGCTGATGGGGGAAAATTACGGGCTGGTCCGTCCTTGCGGCCCGCTGCAAGGCTGAAGGATGGACGAGAATTGAAATTGCAGCTGCGCTCGGAGATGCTGGTGTGATTTCGCTTGCGGACAGCGGTGCAACTCCGCTCACCTCCACCAAATTGTATGACAGCTCAAGTCTGCCCTTGGCAGGCGTTTTTTTTTGCATAAAAAAGACCCTTGCCAGAGGCAAAGGTCGCTGCTGCTTGGATTAAAAACATGCCAGGGGCACCTAAAACCAAATGGTCAGGATCACAGAGAGGACCATGAAACCCACAGCCAGGTAAGTAGTGGCAGTTTCCAGGATTTGCTCCATACCCTTAGAGCGCTTGCCGAAGAACATACGGCTTCCGCCCCCTATGGAGCCTAGTCCTTCACCCTTGCTCTCCTGCAAGACAACCGCCACGATGAGGGCGATGCAGACCAAAAATTGGATCGCCATCAAGAAAGTTCCCACAGTTAGATGACACCTCCCTGCTCCTTGCTAGCACTACGGAATTATTCTATCACAGTGCTCAACCGCGGGCAAGTCCTTTCAGGAAGGATTGATACCAGCGCCCGCTGTCCTTGATAATCCTTTCCTGGGTCTCGAATCCACATACACGATGCCGAAACGGCGCTCGTAGCCAAAAGCCCACTCGAAGTTATCCAACAGAGACCAAACGTAGAAGCCCTTCAAGGGCACCCCCGCCTCGATTAACTTGGTGGCCTGGGCAAAATGCTGCTGCAGATAGGCGGTTCTTTCCGGATCATGGACCCTGCCCTGCTCCACTTGATCTGGATAGGCGGCCCCGTTTTCCGTAATGTACAGGGGAATCGGGCCGTAATCCTCGTGCACGCGCACCAAAAGATCATACAAGCCTTGGGGATAGACCTCCCAGCCCATGTGGGTGACGGGGCCCTGGGGCGGCAGCGCCTCGTAGCCTCCCTGCCCGTCAGATCGAACTACACTGCGGCTGTAGTAGTTGATCCCCAAAAAGTCCACGGCGCCTGAGATCAAGTCGAAGTCCCCAGGCTGGATCACGGGGGCCACCGCGGCTAAGAACTCGGGCATATCTTGGGGATAAAAGCCCCTAAACAGGGGATCCAAGTACCAGCGGTTCTGGAACCCATCCGCCTTTCTAGCCGCTGCCTGGTCCTGGGCACTGTCTGAGGCGGGATACTGGGGCGCCAGGTTGAGGGTGATGCCCACTTCTGACTTGAGGTTCAGTTCCCGGTAGGCCTGCAGCGCCAGGCCATGGGCCAGCAGAAGATGGTGCGCCGCATGGAGATGCGAGTTGAAATCGCTCTTGCCCGGCGCATGCACCCCGTTGCCGTACCCCAGAAA
>FIZK01000116.1 GCA_900018335.1 uncultured Clostridia bacterium
CCAAGGGGGTGTGATCAGTGAGAGGAAGTATTGCCGCCAAGGTCAGCGTATTCGTAGGTGTCTTGGTCCTTGTTATCAGTGTAGGGTTAGGCTTGATCGGCTATTACAGCGGTTCATCCGCTGTGATCGACCAGGTGGAGCAAGCTCTGATCATGGACGTGGAAGAGGCAGTAGCCTATCTGGAAAGCCAGTTTCGTGTGCAGCTGACCGCACTGGAGACCATCGCGGCCAGGCCAGAGATCAAGAGTATGGATTGGGCGCAGCAGAAGCCGGTCCTCCAATCCGAGCTGGAACGTTTAGGGCTCTATCTGGCCATGGGCGTGGTTGATTCCACGGGATCTGCGCAGTATACAGATGGAACCACAGCCAGCCTCGGTGATCGCGATTATGTACAGCAGGCCCTGCAGGGACGATCGGTGGTTTCGGATCTTGTGGTCAGCAGGGTGACGAACAGCCTGGTCTTGATGTATGCAGTGCCCATCGAGCAAAACGGGCGTGTGGTGGGTGTCTTGCTGGGAAGGAGAGACGCAGGGGCCCTCATTGACATGACCGATAGGCTGGGGTTTGGTGAGAATGGCTGGGCCGTAATACTGGGCAAAGACGGTACAACGTACGCCCACCCCAATCGGGAGTATGTCATGGAGCAGAGAAACGTGTTTACCGACCAAAGGGAACTGGCGGGGATCGGCCAAGCCATCAGGACCTTGGGAGTTGGCAACACGGGCATTATTCGCTTTAGTATGGACGGCATCCGCCGCATCTTAGCCCTGGCTCCCTCTCCCTCCACTGGATGGATGATCGGGATTGGCGCCCTAGAAAGCGATGTCTTGAAGGGAGTTTACAGTCTGCGCAACTTGACAGCCCTGGCGGCTGCGGCGTTTCTGGTTGCCGGGGTGTTTGCAGCTATCTTCCTGGCCCGACAGATCGCCAAGCCCCTGCACCAAGTCCAGGGGGTCATTGAGGCGGCTGCGGCTGGAGATTTGACTAAGGGCGTGGAAGTCCGTTCCAAGGATGAGATCGGCATAGTGGCCGAGGCAGTGAACAAGACAGTGGACAACCTCAGGGAGCTGCTCAGTCTGATTGCCGAAACCACCAACGATTTAGCCGATACCAGTGCGAGGCTGGCTGCCGCTTCAGAAGAAGTGAGTGCTTCTGTGGAGGAAGTGGCCAGCACCACCAACGAGTTCTCAGGGACTTTGCAGACCATGAACGCCAATGCCCAGACCATGAACGAGATGGTTCAAGGCGTATCCCGTGAAGCCAGTGAAGGCACCCAGGCCATCAACGGCATTGTCAACCAGATGGAAATCCTCAATGAAATGACGCACTCCCTGGCCAGTGAGGTAACCAGCTTAGGCTCCGTATCGGATCAGATTGGCAACATCGTCAGTGCCATCAGCGCCATCGCCGAACAGACCAATCTCTTGGCCCTCAACGCAGCCATCGAAGCGGCCCGGGCCGGAGAGCACGGCCGCGGTTTTGCCGTGGTAGCCGATGAGGTCCGCAAACTCGCGGAAGAGTCATCGGAGGCGACTAAAGAAATCGCTGCTCTGATCGGTGAGATCCAGGGCAGGATCTCAACCATAGTTGGTAATATGAGTGAGGGCTCCGGCCAGGCAGAAACGGCTCTGAGTGATGTGAAGACGGGTAGTGAGATCCTCGGCAGAATCCTACGCGCCGTGGAGGAAATCAACCGGCAGGTGGAATCCTTCACTGAGGGTCTCGATCAGATCAACAGTGGCGGACAAGATATCGCCAGTGCCACCGAGCAACAAGCAGCGTCCATGGAGGAAGTGGCCAATTCGGCTCAGGATCTCATGGATACGGGCATGAAACTGCGGGAACTTGTCCAGCATTTCAAGCTGCGTAACTGATGGGAGGAAGGTTGGACGCCAGGCTTTTCTAAAGCAAAACAGGAAGCGCCGCGGGTTTCCGCGGCGCTGTTCTTTCTGTTGCACTGACGGGGCTGCTAGGTCCAAATCATCGCCACCACAGCAGCGACAATGATGGCTGGCAGCATGTTCCCCAGCCGCAGTTTAGTTAGGCCCAGCATGTTCAAACCGATTCCCAAAATGAGCATGCCGCCCGTGGCCGTGAGCTCTTGAACCACTATGTCACTGAGGAGTGGGGCCACGAATCCCGCCAACAGTGCAATTGCCCCCTGATACACGAAGACCGGCACTGCTGAGAAGGCCACTCCCAGGCCCAAGGAAGCGGTGAAGAGGATGGCGGTGGTGCCGTCCAGCATGGATTTGGCGTAGAGCACCTGATGATCCCCTGTCAGTCCGCTGTTCAGGCTGCCCACCACGGCCATGGCGCCTACACAGTACACCAAACTGGCGGTGAGAAAGCCTTGGGTGAAATCAGCCTTGGATGCTCCCAACTTCATCCTTCCCGCACTCATCCGCTGTAAGGCCTCTCCCAGGCGTTCGATCCTGCGTTCCAGATCCAGTTTTTCCCCGATGATCGATCCCACTGCCAACGAGGCAATGGGAATGAGGATGTTGCTGCTCTGCAGGCCCATGGAAATACCGATGATTAGGACCGCCAGCGCCAGGGCCTGCATAACGGTCTGGCCTATTTTCTCTGGAAGCCGCACCACGCTGCCCAACAGTGCGCCGGCCACAATAGCTGCAGCATTGACTAGGGAACCCCATAAGGCCACCTGCATAACCTCCAATTGCAAACTTGCTTGCAGATCTTCGCTTTTACTGAGGGGCTTCCTGCCTTGCATAGTCAAGAATCGCCAACGGATCGCCGATCAGCGGTCTGTTTTTCCTTTTTGCACTGATTTTTCGCAACTTGTGGATGGAAACTGGTCAGTTTTTGGTTAGAGCGCCTTGGTACACTCCAGACAAGGAAGCCTTTAAAACCTAGGAGGTGTCTTGTTTTGAGTGTGAAAAGAGGGCTATTCGCAATTTCGCTGTTGTGTTTAGTACTAGTGCTCCAAGGCTGTGGAGGCGGCGGAGGGGGCAACAAACCTCCCAAGATCACCACTTACATCCCCGATGCAACAGAACTGACGGTTGTCATTGGTCAGCAGCAGAACTTCAGCGTCACTGCTACAGACCCCGACGGCGATGCCTTAAGTTACTCCTGGACGAAGACCGGAGGCGGTACCCTCGAAGCCGGGACGAGCAACACAGCTAAGTGGACCGCCCCGAGCGAAGCAGGAGAGGCTACTGTGAAGGTGACTGTGGCCGATGGTAAAGGCGGTGTGGCATCCCATACTTGGAACATCACCGTCATCGCCAGTGATGTCAAACCTCCCGTGATCGGCGATGCGAACCCTGAGACCAGTCTCGCTAAGCCGCATGAGATTAACGTAAACGAAGAGATTACTCTTTCTATCAAAGCCACGGATCCCCAGGGGCGTACATTGACTTCCACTTGGAATGCCAGTGCGGGAAACCTAAAAGACGAGAAGCTGGATACAGCAAAATGGGTGGCGCCAGGTGTTCCTGGCTACGCAACGGTTACCGTTGAAGTGACAAATGGTGTCCTTAAGGCCAGCCATACGTTCTATTTCGAGGTCAAAGGGAACGTTGTTGATGTAACGGAGGATATTACCGGTACAAAAACCTGGGCTTCGGGCAACATCTACGTCATTGACACCAGGGACATTCAGGTCACGGGTACCCTCAAGATACAGCCGGGCGCCATTGTGAAGTTTGGCAGAGGTCGCAGTTTGCAGACTTCGGGCAGCGGGCGCATTGAAGCAGTTGGCAACGCCCAGAACCCCATTGTCTTCACATCACTGCGGGATGATTCCCGCGGAGGTGACACCAACCAGGATCAGGACGGGACCACGCCAAAGGCTGGGGACTGGAATCAGGTATACCTCTATACCAAGAGTGGCAATGAGTTTGAGTATTGCGAGTTCTACTACGGAGGCGGAGGATTTGACCAGGGCATGCTTGATCTGGGATCTTCCTCAGGTACTCCGGTCAAGAACTGCACCTTTGCTTTTGCAGAGGGGATTGCCCTGAATGCCCAGAATGCGCAGAAGCCGACAATCGAGAACAATGTCTTCTATCTCAACGAAAGGCCGCTGGTGATTAACTTCGAAACCAGCCTGGGCGATTCCAACACCTTCCACAATCCGCAGGCATCTGGTGAAAAGAACGAGTATCAGGGCATCTTTGTGCGTCCGTCTGGCAGTTCCACCTTAACCCAGCCCACTTCCTGGGCTGAGTCGGAAGCAGCCTTTGTGCTGGATGATGACCAATGGTACATTGAAGGCAATGGCAAGTTGACCCTGGGGCCAGGTGTAACGGTGAAGTTGAACAACGCCTACCTGGCCGTGCGGTCGAACTTAGTTGCCCAAGGAGAAGCCGGCAGACCTGTCGTCTTTACGTCCATCAACGACAGCAACCATGGTGGTGACAGCAACGGGCCAGCTGCGGATGATCCTAGTCCTGGTGACTGGCAGTACATCGCTATAGAGAGCACTGCCAAAGCCACCTTTGAGCACTGCATAATTGCCTACGGAGGTACCGAAGAATCCATGAACGATGGCCTTGCAGCTGTCTCGGACGTTTCGGCCTCCGGCGGAACTACGATCAAAAATGCAGTTTTCAGGGACAACCTCCGCGCCCTAGATCTCAGGTCGCCAAAGAGCACCATTGCGAACTGCACATTCGAGGGCAACATGTACCCTTTGCGGGTTGACGTGAACATTGACACGGACAACACGTTAGACATCGCAGAGAACGACTACAACGCTATCTACCTTGACTCGGATGGCTGGTCGCCGATGTTTGTAAGGCAGTCTATCAAGTGGGTGAACACCCATGTTCCCTACATTCTCCTGACAGACGTGTACACCGAAGAAGAGACCATTTACCTAGGCAGCGGAACCACCTTGAGAGTGGGGGCTGATCTTGGCATTTACCTGGAACAGGGGTCCCGCTTAGAGGGCTTTGCTGATGCGGTCTTCACGTCCTATCGCGATACAGACCGCGGAGGAAACGTAGGCTGGCCAGGCCCGGCTGAGGATGGCGATTGGTTGGGCATCTATGATGAAAAACAGGGCAAATGGCTCTCTGGCGGTAACATCCACTACGCCAAGTATCCCGAACTCGAAGAAGACTGATGGTCTTGAAGTAAAG
>FIZK01000117.1 GCA_900018335.1 uncultured Clostridia bacterium
CGCATCTCTTTAAGGAAATCCACACCGTAGAGGGCAACCCGGCGGTAATCGCCGATAATCCTGCCCCGGCCGTAGGCATCCGGCAGGCCAGTGAGCAGCCCCGCTGAGCGCACAGCGCGCATCTCGGTGGTGTAAGCATCAAACACACCCTGGTTGTGGGTCTTTCTGTATTCGTTAAAACGCTCTTCCATCTCTGGATCCATTTCCAGCCCATAGGCGTTCAAGGAGTTTTTGAGCATACGGAAACCGCCGTAGGGGTTCATGATCCTCTTCATGGGTTCATCGGTCTGGAGGCCCACAATAACTTCCTTATCCCTGTCAATGTATCCCGGGGCGAAGTTGTCGATCCCGCTGAAGCGCTCCAAATCCACCTTGATGGTTTTGCTGCGCACCTCTTCTTGAATCAGATCGTTCGCCTGGTTCCAGAGGCTGGCCGTTCTGGCGGTGGGTCCTGCCAAGAAGCTCTCATCGCCGTAATAGGGGGTATAATTGCTCTGAATGAAATCCCGCACGTCGATGGTTTCAGACCAGCGACCGGGCTTAAAACCTGCCCAGGCCTTGGCCATCCCTGGGCGGCTGAACAAGTTTTCCTTCATAGAAGATCACCTTCCCATCAAAAAAGCTTTCACCATTCGTTCTGCAAAGCCATTGTACCCTCTACCCCGGGAAGGCGCTGTGACCCAGATCACTATTTCAACTCTTTTTGATGAAGAAAACGTCCACTTAGTGTTAACCATCTGTTGCTGGACTCCCCTGAACATGCAAAAAGACTGCCTGGAGGCACTTATGCGCCTCAAGACAGTCTTTTGAGATTAGCTTGGCTGAGCTAAGCGCCCACCGCCTGAAAGCCGATTTTCCTGTGGGCCCTGAGCCCCCGGGCCACGTCCTCGTAGCTGGTCAAGCCTTTGATATCCTCCGGCAGGAGCACACTCAAAGAGGTGGCCTCGGGCTTCTTCCACACTCTGGCCGCTAAGGCGAGCTTGGACCGCTCAAACAAGGAGCGCACCAAGCGCCCGTTGGCGAAATTATCCTGCTTGTTCTCGTGGAGGCCCTGGAGCAGGGTTTCCAGCTCCCGAGCCGCTTCCGGCTCCAGTTCATAGCCCTCATCTTGGCAGAGCTTGAGGAAAATCTCCATGAGCTCCTGGGCGGAGTAGTCAGGGAAATGGATCTGAAACTGGATGCGGGATCTTAAGCCTGGGTTCATCTGCAGAAACTCTTCCATCTCCCGCCCGTAACCGCTGAAAATCACGGTGAGGTTATCACGGGCATCCTCCATCTTCTTGACTAAGGTGGCCACCGCTTCTTTGCCGAAGTCCACGTTGTGGCCGCCGTTGAGGCTGTAACATTCATCGATGTAGAGTACTCCGCCTAAGGCCTTCTCCACAACTTCAGCGGTCTTGGCCGCCGTGTGGCCCACGTACTGGCCCACCAGATCCTCCCGGGCCGCCTCCACCAGGTGCCCCTTGTTCAGTACACCTAGTTCCTTCAGGGCTTGTCCCACCAGACGGGCCACGGTGGTCTTGCCGGTACCCGGTGAACCGGAGAAGGCCATGTGGGTCATGATGGGCTGAGCCGGCAGTCCCTGTTCCCGGCGCCTTTTCTCCAGGTTGACCAAGGCCATGAGCTGGCTCACCCGCTCCTTCACTTCCTTGAGGCCTACTAGGGAACTAAGTTCCGCCAAGGCATCCTTGGGCCGCTGGATTTCCTGCTTCACCTGGATCAGCTGGCGGGGCCTGAAGTGCTGCGGCTGCAGGGCAGCGTACTGCCTGCCAGCGGGGGCATCTTGGCCGGGGTCTATGTAGTAGTTCATAATGGCCCGATCAACCAGTTTCTGCACGGTAACCATATGCAGAAAATCCGGCGCCTGCTGTTCTTCTGCCAAGCAGCGTCGAAACTGCTCAACGGCGGCTTGGCTCAGCTTAAATCTGCTGGCAGCAGCGCGCTTGCGGGCATAGGCCAGGTAATCTGCCCAGGTATATGCGGGGATGCTTACCTTCAGCTGAATCTCCGAGGCAAACTCCACCGTCTCTAAGAACTCCCCTCCTAGGCGGGGGTCAACGCCCAGGATGATGCTCTGTTGATCTGCGACTAGTTCTAGATGGAACCACAAGAGGGCAGCCATGGAAGCCATGGGCTTGCTGGAGCGCCGTTCGTCGGGAATCAATCTGGAAAGGAGCGGGACGTAGATGGGCGATGCGGAAGACACTTCCGGCAGCTCATCGATGTTTTGCGGCGTGACCACATGTAGGGGTCCCTCTGCCAGCCCATAGTAGCGCAGTAGTTTACCCAGAATCTGGGCAACACGCTTCTTGCCGCCTCCCGTAGGTCCTTCCACTAGAAAGTGCAGCGGGGGCAGCTTAAGACCATGGCGTTCTTGGTGGTCCTTGATGTTGGTAAGGGTGCGAGCAATCTGCAGCAGCTGTTCTTTGACTGGTTCCATTCCCACCAGGGACTTCATGTCCCTTTGGATCTCTTCCCAAGTAACCGGCTTGTCCGGTTGGGATCGGGAAACTTCCACCACAGCGCGGCTTTTGTGATTGCTGATAATCAACACTCCCCTCGATTTCTAGTGCAAAACTGCACAGCTGTTCACTTGTCAAAGTCCGCTAACGGGCAAAAAAACGAACTTATCCTGCTGTAAAGGAAAGTTCGTCTTCTGCCACACGGATATTATACCATACAAAAATGTCCCGACAAGGGAAGAACCGCCTTTTTCGCGGTTCTTTACACGTTTTACTCCAAAGGATAATCGGGCAGCTGCCAGAGCTTGGCTAGATATTCTGCATCGGCGCTTCTGATGGTTAAGGGACTTGCTGCACAGCTCACATCCACCGGGCAGCTGTCACAGCTGCGTTTACGGGTGCATACAGCACACTCCTCATAGTCCCTGCCCCTGATAAAGTCAAAGCCCCGTTCCAGGTTGAGGATGAGGAACTGCCCGTGGAGATAACGGGCATGAAAGAGATCTGGGTGCACGTTCTTTACCCGCAGCCCAATCTGCCAATCACTGTACTTCCTCTGCAGGGGCTCAATGAGACGTTCCTGCACACGTTTGATGGCGCTTTGGTTCTCCCTAATCTTTTCCTCCCAGACATCAAGGGGTTCCTCACATTCCCGAGGCAGGTAGTGGCAAGTAGAAGTGATGATCTGCACCTCAGGCTTTTCTTTGGGCACAACGTGGCTGTTCTTCCAGATGGTGAGGATGAAGTCAATCCCCCTGAAAAAGCCCTCCAGGTTATTCCCCTTGCCGATCTGCTTGTCGTAAAAGCGCAGCCACTTACAGTAACGCACGGCCCGCTCAAAGCAATCCCGCACCTCACGCATGGACAGCTGATTGAGGGGTGGCAGTTCGGAGTAAAATCTGTCTCTGAGCAGTTCCACTTCACTGTCTGCGTACTGGGCAATGGGCAGGGCGTTGGCGGGAACGCTCGCGCCGCCGTCAAGAACCCCCTGGCTGACACACACTGCATCCACAGCATGGAGATCACTGAGCCTGGAGATGATGCCCAGCACCCCACCCTTGGAACCCTGGGCGTTGAGCTGAATCATGCGTTTCTTTTTGTTCATCAGCAGCTGCGTATAATATTCCAGCAGTTGATACCGGTACTTCGGCGGCAAACCCTTGATGGATTCCGCCAGCTCCTTTTGGAGAATCCCCTGGGAATCAACGACCAGAACTCCGTTCTTCTTCAGCCCTTTAAACACAGCATGTACACTGGAGCGATAGCCATGAATTCCTTCGAAATGCTCTTCATTCATGACAGCAGGATCTAGGATGAGCGAAATAATCATGCGGCAGTCTCCTACAGTAGTTCATTGAGGCGCTCGGGGAAAAAGCCCCCTGGCCATTCGTCTATGAAGTCTCCTTCTTCATCTAGGCGCAGCCGAACCACTTCAGAACCCCTGTCCTCCTTGCCCCGCAGCACGAACAGCACTGAGATTTGATCAGGAGTTAAGACGCCTGTTCTCACCAAACGCTGCAGCCTTAGAATCAAATGCTCGCTGTGGGTTTCAATGATGAACTGGTTGTTGTAAGGAGGTTTGATCCCTGCAGCAAACAGATCTCCCAGCTCTGCCTGGAGCCTGGGATGAATATGCAGCTCCGGCTGCTCTACGGTGATCAAGGCCCCTTTGGAGATCAGGCTCTGCGTAATGATGGGCAGCACCTGGCTCACCCCATAGCCCACGTTGGCCATGCTCACTTCGATCTTGCCGCTGCTCCTGGTATCAATGAGCTTGACGGCGAACAGGTCTGGGGTCAGGGGCTCCAGGGCGATCTCGTAGCCGATGCCAAGCCTATCCAGCCAATAATTCACCTGCTGCCTATCGTCATCTGCGGTAAGGAGCAGCTGGGGGGCGTAACTGCCCTCATAACCCACGTGGTTCACGGACACGCTGTACTGCTCGTACCACCGCCTGGGGCCAGAGCGCACGGGGCCCAAGGGCACTAGGCTGGCCAGCAGATTGCGCAGAGCTGCGCAGCCGCTTATGAGCAGCTCGTTGGGGTTGGCAGACTGGGCCATGGGCAGGCTGCCCAGGACAAAGGTGGGCCTAAA
>FIZK01000118.1:0-3969 GCA_900018335.1 uncultured Clostridia bacterium
TGATGGTTAAGGAACCCTGGGGGCCCTGCAGCTGCCCGTCCTCGAAGCCCGCGGGCTTAACCTCTGCCGCCACCTTCGGGTGCTTCTGCAGGGCTTCCCGGCGCTGGGCAAGATCCTGCTCCCAAAGGAAGAGGGCATAACCCATATTGTGCTCCAGGGCCAGGGCTAAGGCGTCTGCCAATGTGATGGGGCTGCCTCCCGCTCCGGCCAAGGCACCCCCGCCCAGGGTCAAGGCGAAGCTAAGGGCCAAGAAACCCGCCCACAGCCGCCGCTTAAGTTTACTCATGCTGATCCGACTCCTCGTGCTTCCCCATGGCTTGGAGTAGTTTAACCCTGGCCAGGCTGTACTGCAGCAGATTCGCGCTGTACTCCTGCTCCAGTTTGGCCAGGTTTTCCTGCTTGGCAACGATCTCCGCGTTGCTGATCACGCCCGCTTCATACTTACTCTGCTCCGCCTGCAGGGCCTTACGTTCCAGCTCAATATTGCGCTCTGCCATTTGCAGGGCATGGACTTGATCCTGCAGAGCGTGATAGTCCCCGCGAATGCGGAAGTAAAGGGCCTGTTCCGCCTGCTGAAGCTGGATCTGCGCCTTTTCCTCGTTGATCAGGGCTTGCTCCAACTCCACCCGGGGAGTAAAGGGGCTTCGGGCCGCTGCCACCGCTTCTTGTGCTTTGGCCAGGGCTTCCCGGGCATCGGCCACCGCTCCATCCAGCGGCAGAGCAAGTTCGAAGCAGGTCTGCAAATCATAGTCGAAGGGGACAAAGGCCAACAGCAGCCGCTCTGTGAGCACAAGCTCCGTATCCAGGGGCAGGCCCAGCAGTTCATTGAACTTCATGCGCCTAGTCTCCAGATCCACCAGGGCCCGCTGGTAGCGCCGCTCGGCGTCAAGTAGGCTATTGCGGGAGCGTTCAATATCCAGGGACGAAAGCAAGCCGGCCTTATGCTTATTCTCATCCAGGGCCAGCTGCTTCTCAGCCCGCTCCTTGGCCAGCAGGGCGTTCTCCACTGTGGCCTCGCTCTCCAGAAGCTCCTGATAGCTGGTGCGCACCAGATCCTTAAGCTCCTGGGTCCTCTCGGCGTAAGCTTTTTCCGCCTGGGCCCACTTTTTTTCTGCTTCCCGGAGCATGTCTGCATCGCCCACAATCTGGGCCCGCTCCAGGTCCGCTTGGGCACTCTCCCAGTCCAGGGTAGCCACTCGATAGCCCAAATTGTACTGCAGGGCCAGTTCCGCGGCGCCCTGCACCGTCAGCTCCAGGGGCTCCTGTGCGGCGGCTCCCAGGCTCAGGCTGAAAAGCAGCGCCGCCAGCAGTACAAAACTCGCGCTTCTTTGCATTTTGGCTCCTCCCTTAAGCCTCTTGGGCAATTTGTTGTATCAGCTCATCCGAAACGATTTTCCCGTCCCGCAGACGCAGCAGGCGTTTCCCGAAGGCGCTGATGGCGGGGTCGTGGGTCACGATGACAACGGTGGTCCCCTGCCGATTTAGATCCTGAAGGATGCCCATGATCTCGTTGCCCTGGTCGGTGGCCAGGTTCCCCGTGGGCTCGTCGGCCAAAAGCAGGGTAGGGCTGTTAGCCAGGGCCCGGGCAATGGCCACCCTCTGCTGTTCGCCACCGGAGAGCTGAGTGGGAAGATGTCCTAACCTGTGTTCCATCCCCACCTTAGCCAGCAGCTCTTCCGCCCTTTCCCGCCGTTCCCGCCTGGGCTTGCCCGCGTACATCAAGGGCACCATCACGTTTTCCAAGGCTGTGAGTTCAGGGAAGAGGTTATAGGCCTGGAAGATGAACCCGAAATGCCGATTGCGGATTTTGGACAGCTCCCCGTCCCGCAGCTGGGTAATGTCAACGTCCTCCAGGTAGTACGCTCCGCGGCTGGGCTGATCCAAGACGCCCAAAATGTTGAGCAGCGTGGATTTCCCAGAACCGGAGGGTCCCATGATGGAGACAAACTCGCCGCGCTGGATCTCCAAATCGATGCCGTCCAGCGCCCGCACTGCCACATCACCCATGTAGTACTCCTTAGCAATTCCCTCTAGCCTGATCAAAGCGCATGTCCTCCTTCGGGCAGGATTTGGATCTCATCCAGATGGCGAAAGGCGTCGTAAGTGCTGATAATCACCTGTTCTCCCAGCTCCAGGCCGCGCAGAATCTGTACGGAGTTGCCCTGGAGGAGTCCAAACTGCACTTCACGTTTTTTGGCCCGATTGCCTTCTATGACATACACAAAGAGCTGCTGACCGCTGGTGAGATAGGCTCCCCGCGGCAAATACAAGCTGTCTTTGTGCAGATGCAGGTGAATATCGGCCGTAACCGAACTGTTGGGGCGCAGCTGGGGTACTTCTTCCAAGAAATCCACCCTCACCAGCACAGTGGGCCCATCGTTGCCCTGCTGGGCTTGGGGGGCGATATAGGTGACTTCCCCTGCGTAGCTCGTCTGCCCCAGGCTCACGGTGACGGCGCTGCCCACGCCAAAGCGCTGGGCCTGACCCGGCGGGACCTGCAGCTGCACCACCTGCCTCCTCAAGTCAGCCAGTTCACCCAGCTCCTGATGGGCGGTGACCACCCGGTTATTGGGCAGCTTCAAAGAGAGAATGCGGCCGTCAAATGCCGCCCGGACCAAGAAATTGTCGGTGTTTTCCTGAGCCTTGGCCAGCTTCTCTTCGCTGATGGCGATGGACTTGGTGATGGCTGCCAGATCGGCTTCGTGCTTGCGCAGGAGCAGCTCCAGCTCCCATTCACTCTGGGTGACCAGGCGTTTGGCCGCCTCCACGGCTTGTTCCGCCCTTTCCAACTCTACCCGGGGAATGGAGCCGTATTCGTAGAGCGTCTTCTGCAGCTCCAGATCCCTTTCAGCGGCAGCCAGCTTCTCTTTAGCTTCCAGTACTTTCAGGCGTTCCGTCTCCTGTTCCTTTTCCTGTAAGATCCCCATTTCCGCCAGTTTAGCCCTGGCTTCACTCAGTTCTGTCTCCGCCGCATTTTTCTCGCTCACAATCTCCGCGGAATACAGACGGAGCAGAGGGTCTCCAGCAGCTACATCCTGCCCTTCTTGGACAAAGACCTCTTCAATGGTTCCGCCCACCCTCGGCGTGATGACGGCCACCTGCTCTGGAACAACCGTGCCCTTCACTGTCAGGGTCTCCAGGAAATCCTGCATGTCCACGGCAGCGTAGGTGTAGAAGTTGAGCACGAACTGCTCCTGTTTGGGAAAGAAGAAGTAATAGGCTCCGAAGGCGATGACGCCAATGGCAGCCAAGGTGAAAACTGTTAAGCTCAGCTGCCTCATTCTACCTGGAGCTTTACGCTTCTGCTGCTGATTCCGGAGCCTTTCCGGAAGAATGGATTCGCTCATGGATGTGACCTCCTCCGGAAGATCTTTCTGGACCTGCCCACCCGTTCCTGTTGTGAATTGCTGGATTAACCGCGGGCAGAGGTGTCTGCTGTCACAGTTTTCGCTAAATTATTCGCAACTCCTCTGTACGGTAGGACACTTTCGGAAACCTCTTTAGCACATTTGGCGAAAAAAAGAGAGCCAGGGAGCCTTGCGGCTCAATCCTGGCTTTCCATTGGGTCTAGGAGAGGATTGCTTCAATTTTGTCAAGAAGCTCGGAACTTAACTCCACTTCCACCGCCTTGACATTGGCTTCGATCTGCTCAGGCCTGGAAGCCCCCACCAGGGCGCTGGCCACGTTGGGCTGCCGCAATATCCAGGCCAGGGACATCTCTGCCAGAGTTAACCCGGCTTCTTCCGCCAGATCCTGCAGGGCATCCACCTTCTGGATCACTCCAGAAGCAATGAGCTCCTTGAGCCAGAGGTTGATCTCGGGGTTGGCGGCCCGGCTGCCCTCGGGGACGCGCCCGCCTCTGTACTTACCCGTGAGCAGCCCCTGAGCCAGCGGTGAAAAGACGATCTGGCCGATGCCGTGCTTCTCGCACACGGGAATGACTTCCGGTTCGATCCAGCGGTTCAGCAT
>FIZK01000118.1:4038-4624 GCA_900018335.1 uncultured Clostridia bacterium
CGCAGAGTTTCGTGCACAGGTGCCTCCGGATCATAGCGGTGGCAGTAAAATATGTCCACGTAATCCAGCTGCATTCTCTTTAGGCTGGCATGCAGCTGCTCAAACACGTGCTTGCGGGAAAGGCCCCGATCATTTGGCCCGTCGCCCATGGGCCAAAAGGCCTTGGTGGTGATCACGTAAGACTCCCGGGGGAAAACGCTGAGGGCCTTGGCCATCACCCTTTCCCCTTCTCCCCGCTCGTAGACATTGGCGGAGTCAAAGGAGTTAATCCCCAGCTCATAGGCGCGGCGGATGGTCCTAACAGCAGTGTCGTCCTCCACTGACTTTCCGTAGGTGAGC
This sequence comes from uncultured Clostridia bacterium, assembly GCA_900018335.1. Lineage (GTDB taxonomy): Bacteria > Bacillota > Limnochordia > Darwinibacteriales > Darwinibacteriaceae > DTU010. The sequence continues at coordinate 4,378 of FIZK01000118.1, forward strand.
CAACTGCCCAAAGAAATCTCGCTGACTTTCAGACCTGAACGACCTAATCTGCGGTACTTCATGCCCACATCTCCTCTCTTCCTTGATTTTTCTGTAACCCACTGCCGAAGGCGCTGGATAGCATCAACTTGATCCGGTTCAACTGGTTGACCTCGCTGGCACCGGGATCATAGTCTATTGCGACTATATTACTATCTGGATAAGCATTTTTCAAGCCCCGCAGCACACCTTTGCCCGTGACATGGTT
>FIZK01000118.1:4639-9649 GCA_900018335.1 uncultured Clostridia bacterium
GGGGTGAAGCGCTTGCTTTTAGACAGCACCTCCTTGGCGGCCCGGCGGTACAGTTCGATAATATCGATGAGCAGGCGGCTGGTCACGTCTTCAATCTTCCTGCCCGCTAAGTAGCGGTATCTGAAGGAGAGGCCAAACAGGGAATACAGGAGGAAGTCGATGAGATCCGGCACCACCGCTTCCGCCCCCTCCGCCTCCACCAAGCTGACAATATCGTTGTTGGCCGTGGGATGGTACTTGACCAGAATCTCTCCCACCAGTCCAACCCTGGGCTTCTCCATCCCCACCGTTTCCAGGGAGTCAAACTCCTCCACCATCCTGGCTGTGGTTTTCTTGAAGCGCTGGGGTGCTAAGGATCGCAGGGAGAGCCTGCAGATCTCATTCCATTTCTCGTAGAGCAGATTGGCGGAGCCGGGCACCTTTTCGTAGGGCCTCACCCGGTACAGGCACTTCATGAGCACATCTCCGTAAACCAGGGCCATCATGCCCCTGTGCAGCAGGGCTGGAGTAATCCTAAAGCCGGGATTCTTCTCAAAACCCTGGGCGCTTAAGGAGATCACAGGAACATGCCCGTAGCCAGCATCCTGCAGAGCTTTGCGGATAAAGCCAATGTAATTCGTGGCCCGGCAGCCGCCACCCGTCTGGCTGATAATCACCGTGGTGTTGTCCAGGTCATGCTGGCCTGAGTTGAGCGCTTTGAGCAGCTGCCCCACCACAATGATGGCCGGGTAACAGGCATCGTTGTTCACATACTGCAGCCCCACATCCACAGCCTCTTTATCCATGGCAGGGCAGATCATCATGTTGTACCCCGAGAGGCGGAAAGCCTCCTGGAGCAGCCGAAAATGGATGGGCGCCATCTGGGGTACGATGATGGTGTGCTTCTGCTTCATCTCCCTGGTGAAAACTTTCCTCACATAACGGTAAGCGGCACCTGCGGGCTTGCGCCCCTGCCGCGCCCGCTCCAGCACCGCGGCCTGCAGCGAACGGAGCCTGATCCTGGCCGCCCCCAAGTTGCTGATCTCGTCTATTTTCAAGCACGTGTAGATCTTGGAACGGGCGTTTAAGACCTCCTGGACCTGATCGGTTGTAATGGCATCCAGACCGCAGCCAAAGGAGTTCAGCTGGACCAGCTCTAGATTCTCCTCTTCTGAAACGAAACTAGCTGCCGCGTACAGCCTGGAGTGATAGGCCCACTGATCCACAACCCGCAGGGGCCTGGCCACCCTGCCTAAGTGGGCCACCGAATCCTCCGTGAGCACCGCCATGCCCAGCTCGTTGATGAGCTGCGGGATCCCGTGGTTGATCTCCGGATCCAGGTGATAAGGACGTCCGGCCAGCACCACACCCCTGAGGCCCCGCGCCTTGAGATACTTCAAGGTCTCTTCGCCCTTACGTCTAATGTCTGCCCGGTAGCGCTGCAGTTCTGCCCAGCCCTTCTCAACCGCTTCCCTAATCTCCTCCAGGCCTATGCCCATGGGGGCAAACTCTTCGTGCAGGCGTTCAGCCAGCCTGCGCTTGTGGTCGAAGGGCAGGAAGGGGTACATAAACTGCACACGCCCACCGTAGGGGCGGATCACATTGTGGTTGATCACCTCGGGATAGGAGATGACAATGGGGCAGTTGAAGTGGTTGTCGGCCTCAGCCTGCTCCCTTTGTTCGTGGGTGAGGCAGGGGTAGAAGATGAAATCCACGCCCTTTTCCAACAGATCCACAATGTGACCGTGGGTGAGTTTGGCGGGATAGCACACCGATTCCGAGGGAATGGTCTCCATCCCCTTTTCATAGACCGCCTTGGAAGACCGGGAGGAAAGGACGACGGAAAAGCCCAGTTCGGTAAAGAAGGTGAACCAGAAGGGGTAGTCCTCGTACATATTCAACACCCGGGGAAGGCCCACCGTGCCCCGTTTGGCCTGGGCCGGATCCAGGGGCTGGTAGGCGAAAAGACGCTCATAGCAGTAGTCATACAAGTTGGGCAGCTCCTGTTTGCTCCGCTCCTGGCCCCCGCCTTTGCTGCAGCGGTTGCCGGAGATATACCGGCGGCCGCGGCCGAAGTGGTTGATGGTAAGCAGGCAGTTGTTGCCGCAGCCTCGGCACCTGGTATGCTGGGTTTCCAGGGAGAGCTCCTGCAGGGCCTGGCGATCCAGCAGGGTTGAGCTGTACCCCTCCACATACCTCTCCTTGGCGATGAGGGCTGCCCCAAAGGCGCCCATGAGGCCGGCAATGTCCGGTCTGACCACTTGACGCTTTGCCAAAAGCTCAAAGCTGCGCAGAACAGCGTCGTTGCAGAAGGTTCCGCCCTGCACCACAATCTTTTTACCCAAATCGTCCGTCTTCCTCAGCTTGATCACTTTGTACAGGGCGTTTTTGACCACGGAGTAGGCCAAACCCGCGGAAATGTCGCCCACAGTTGCCCCTTCCCTTTGGGCCTGCTTAACCCGGGAGTTCATAAACACCGTGCAGCGAGAGCCCAGATCAACCGGTTCTGAGGCAAACAGGGCTTCCTGGGTAAACTCCTCAATGCTCAAGTTCAAGGAGTGGGCAAAGGTCTCCAGAAATGAACCGCAGCCGGAAGAACAAGCCTCATTGAGGAGGATCTCATCGATGGCCCCATCCTTGATGCGCAGGCACTTCATGTCCTGGCCCCCGATGTCCAGGATGAAGTCAACGCCGGGCAGGAAAAAGTCAGCTCCCTTGTAGTGGGCTACCGTCTCGATCTCTCCCAGATCCACCTGCAGCGCGGCTTTGATCAGCCCCTCTCCATAGCCCGTAACCGCGGAGTTAGCGATCCAAGCTCCATCAGGGAGGGCATCGTAGAGCCCCAGCACCGCCTGGCGTACGGATTTCAAGGGGTTGCCTTCGTTGCTGCCGTAATAGGTATAGAGGATGGAACCTTCCTCATCGATGAGCACCGCTTTGGTGGTGGTGGATCCCACATCAAGGCCCAAAAAGCACCTGCCCGCAAACCCATCTAGGCCGCGCCTAGCCGCGGCATGCCGGCCGTGGCGGGCCCTGAACTCCGCTAAATCTTCCTCACTGGCAAAAAGGGCTGGCAGCCGCAGTGTCTCCTCCATCTTCACGTCCTGCGCCTGCTTAACGCGCTCCATCAGAGCAGAAAAAGGCACGGGAGCGCTCCCCAGGGCGGAGAGGGCTGCTCCCATGGCGATGAACAGCTGGGAATTCTCCGGGAAGATGGCCTGGTCATCTTGGAGCTTTAAGGTCTCCACGAACCGCTTCCTCAGTTCTGACAGGAAGTGCAGGGGACCGCCTAAAAAGGCCACGTTGCCCCTGATGGGCCTGCCGCAGGCCAGGCCGCTCACCGTCTGCAGCACCACAGCCTGAAAAATGGAGGCGGCAATATCCTCCCGGGCAGCCCCTTCGTTCAACAAAGGCTGGATATCGCTTTTGGCGAACACCCCGCAGCGGGCGGCGATGGGATAGATGATCTTGTGCCCTTTGGCCAGTTCGTTGAGGCCCGCGGCGTCGGTGCGCATTAGCACTGCCATCTGATCGATGAATGCGCCGGTGCCTCCGGCACAAATGCCATTCATGCGCTGTTCTATGCCGCCGCGCAGAAAAGTGATCTTGGCATCCTCTCCCCCCAGCTCGATTACCACATCTGTCTGGGGGAAAAAGGCCTGGATGGCCTGGGTGCCTGCGATCACTTCCTGCACAAAATCCACACCTAGATGCTCCGCCGCGGCAATCCCGCCGGAGCCGGTAACGGCCACTGTGACGCTGTCTTCCTGAAACTGCTCATACGCCTGGGTAATCAGGCTCACAACCACCTCTCTGATCTCGGCGTAGTGCCGCTGGTACCTGGAAAAGAGCACTTCGAGGTTTTCATCCAGGACAACCAGTTTGACTGTTGTGGAGCCCACATCGATACCCATATGCACTACTCTACCCAACCAAAAATGCCTCCGTTTCTGCGAAATCCCGAACAATCAATCATATTATGCTGCTCTGTCTGGGGAAACCTTCCTCAGGGACCTGGTCCACTGCCTGCTTCAGTCTTTCCAGCACCGCAGCACCTCTCCTTTATGTTGACATAAGCTGCCATCCTTTATTGAATTATCTCTCCATCTGTATTCTCCTTCAATTTTTCGATTCAGGCACAGGACCGGGTTACGAAAAAGAGCCGATCCCTGAAGATCGGCTCCTTACAGTTCGAACTGGTCTTTACTGGCGCGCATAGGCCGCGATGGCATCCCGGAGAAACTCCGCTGCCCCTTGCCCTGCTTGATCGTCGTAGTAAGCGGTGAAGCGTTCGTCGGCCACGTACATCTCAGCCAAGCCCGCATGGGCTTCCTTGGAGTAGGTGGGCCAGAAGAAACTGAGCCACTTGCGGTGCAGCTCCGCAATCCTCAGCCCTTCGACTCCCGCGGGATCCTCTTTGCCCACCGCTGCTGCCAGGGAGTCAATAATCTCCTTGCTCAGCCGCTCCACCTCCGCGTACTCCTTTTCAGAGAGGTTCATGAGCTTAGCGTTGGAAGCATCCACCGCCTTATCTCCCCACCTCTCCCGGGCCTCCTGACCATACTTCTCCTCGTTTTCCTTAATCAGCTTTTCCTTAAAGCCCCTGAATCTGTCTTTGTCCTGCATGGGTATTCCTCCTTCTAGAGCAGCTAAAGTCTGGTCCACGTTTTGGAGCAGCAGATCTAGCTGCCTTCTCTTTTCCAGAAGGTGTTCACGGTGTTGGAGCAGGGCCTGCTTTTCATCAAAGTGAGGTGCATCCAAGAGTGCCTTGATGGTCTGCAGATCCACCCCCAGCTCCCGGTAAAAGAGGATGTACTGCAGGCTCTGCACCTCTGCGGGCCCGTACATGCGGTAGCCTGCCCCGCTTACCCAGGCGGGCTTGAGCAGATCGATCTGATCGTAATAGCGGAGGGTGCGGCCGCTTACCCCTGCTAGATCACCCAACTGCTTCACTGTGTACTCCATGAACTCACCTCCTCGTATATTAAGATTTAGGGAGATCATTTTAGGTTCTTTCTCCCTCTTGAACCT
>FIZK01000119.1 GCA_900018335.1 uncultured Clostridia bacterium
CTCTACCTCAGCAACAAGCAGTCCCTGTGGAAACCCATCATCGTCGCGGCCATGTTTGGAGCGGCTGTGAGCCTGGCGCTGCTCCCCCTCTTTGCGAAGCTGGTTCCGTACATGACCGTCTTGTTCTTCTTGGGCATCAGCATCGGTATTGTCCTGCCCCCCATCAACTCCCTGATTACCGGCGCGACCAGCGCCGACCGCCGGGGGATCATCACCTGCCTGTACGGGACGGTGCGCTTTTTTGGGGTAGCCATCGGCCCGCCCACCTTCGGCCTCGCCATTGAGCTGGGAAGGTGGGCCATGTTCCTGGGCTGCGCAGGCCTGGCAGCTATCACGGCACTTACTGCTCTTTTTGCCATCACCCCACCTACGGCAAGTGAATACACTGCAGAGTAGGACGAATTTCCTAGGAGGGTCTGTGATGGCTACGGCTGTGAGCAGAGGTGCATGGCATTCCGTCGTTGAGCTGCCGGAAACGAGGCGGCTGGCAAAACCCCGCACCAGCGGGATTACCATGGTAATTGACAAGGGGCTGGGCCTGAGGGAAACCCTGGATCTGCTGGAAATGGCTGCGGACCACATTGACTTCCTCAAGATCGCCTTCGGAAGCTCCGCACTTTACCCATCGCAACTGATGAAGGACAAGATCGCCCTGGCCCGGGAGTACAACATCGAGGTCTACCCCGGGGGCACTCTCTTTGAGATCGCCGTTTTCCAAAGATGCACTAAGGAGTTCTTTCACAGGGCGCGGGAACTGGGCTTCACTTACATCGAAGTATCGGAAGGAACCATCGATCTGCCCCCACACGAGCGCAAGAAATACATCAGAATGGCTAGGGATGAAGGATTCGGGGTGGTCACCGAAATCGGGAAGAAGGATCCCACGGTGAAGATCGACCCGGAGCGGGCCGTGGAGCAGATCTTTGCGGACTTGGCCAACGGCGCCTACAAGGTGATCATCGAAGGGAGGGATTCGGGCCAAGGAGTGGGCATCTACGACGAACGGGGCAAGATCAACAGTGAGCTGCTGCAGGCTCTGGTGGAAGGGGTACGCGACCACAGCCACATGATCATCGAAGCTCCCCAGACCAGCCAGCACAACTACCTCCTGGTGAACCTGGGGCCCAACGTAAATCTGGGCAATGTGCAGCCCCACGATGTGCTGACCCTGGAGTCAACCAGGGTTGGACTCAGGGGTGATACGCTCCGGGAATGCTTGAAGAACGCACCTAAATCGTTTTGACAAAAATGTCAAGTAAAAACGAAAATGTCCCAAAAAACCCAAAACATTAGCACCGAAGTTTTGGTGC
>FIZK01000120.1 GCA_900018335.1 uncultured Clostridia bacterium
CCCGGTGTATAATTTCCCACCTGCCGCTTCAAACTACACCTGAGGGTGAGGACCCTGCTCAGCGAACCAAAGGGTGGCGGATGAAACGTAGACTGGAAAACGGAGAACTCGGCTCAGCCCTCACGTCCCCCTTTGGCAGACAAACAACAACCACAACGAAACGCTAGTCTTGGACCAACGCTGGGCGAGTCCGCTGCCCCGTTTTCCCAGTTTACGCGAAAAAGAGGAGCAACTCTGCTCCTCTTTGCCCTATCTAGAAAGCCTTACGCCCCCTGCTTCTCCTTGCCGTTTTTGGGCAAAACCAGGTTGAGAATGATGCCCACCACGGCCGCCAGGGCCATGCCGTGCAGCTTAATCTCCCCTATACCCAGCTGTGCGCCGCCGATACCCAAGACCAGGATAACCGAGGAAATTACCAGGTTGCGCTTATCGCCATAGTCAATGCCGGCTTCCACCAGGGTCCTAATGCCCGAAGCAGCAATCACTCCGAAGAGGACAATGGACACACCGCCCATGACCGATGACGGAATAGTGGAAATCAGGGCACCAAATTTCTGGATGAAGGAAATGGCCAAGGCAAGACCAGCGGCAACAGCGACCACGGAAACATTGAACACACCTGTGATGGCCAAAACCCCCACGTTCTCTCCATAGGTGGTGTTGGGAGGACCGCCCCAGAGGCCTGCCCAGGCCGTGGCCAGTCCATCGCCTAAGAGGGTGCGGTGCAAGCCGGGATCCTTGTAGAACTGCTTGCCTGTGATCTTACTCAGGACCAGAACGTCGCCTAGGTGCTCCGTAATCGAGACCAAGGACACGGGCAGCATCATGGCGATAGCCGTCCAGCTGAACTTGGGCGCCATAAACTTCGGCAGACCAAACCAAGCCGCTTCCCTCACCGGGGTAAAGTCCACTGCACCATTGAGCACTGCGAAGATGTAACCGGCGATAACTCCAATCAGGACGGGAACCACAGCAAAGAACCCTTTGAAGAACATGGTGCCCACTACCGTCACAATTAACGTGAACAGGGCAATGCGCACGTCCGCATTGGCCAACGAACCGCCGTCAATAAGTCCCGACATTTCCACCGCAGTGCCTGCCAAGCCTAAGCCAATCACCATGATCACTGAGCCGATGACCACGGGCGGCAGCACCCTATCAATCCAATCAGTACCCAACCGGGATACGAGCAGGGCAACTACCGCGTAGACCAAGCCCACCACCACTCCCCCGCCCAGGGCGTATTCCATGCCCCAGATGGAAGCCACGCTGATGATAGGTGCGATGAAGGCGAAGGATGAACCCAAATAGGCGGGTACCTTGCCCTTAGTAATCAGGATGAAGAGCAGTGTTCCGCTGCCGGAAGTAAATAACGCCACAGCCGGGTCCAAACCAGTCAACAGCGGAACCAGTACTGTAGCGCCAAACATCGCGAACAAATGCTGAAAACCCAGGGCAAAATGCTGCCCTACACCCAACTGCCGATCCAAAGCTGCCGTAGATTTCATCAGTCAAATTCCTCCTTTAAGCCTCACTGGACTTGATTAAAGGTCAGTTCTCTCAAGAATAACTACACGGTCATCCCCATCAATCTCCCTCAGGCGTACCGCGATAACCTCCCTGGTTGATGTGGGCACGTTCTTACCCACATAGTCTGCCCGAATGGGCAGTTCACGGTGCCCCCGGTCCACAAGTACTGCCAGCTGTACCCTGGCGGGACGGCCCAAATCCATGATGGCATCCAGGGCTGCCCTAGCCGTTCTCCCCGTGAACAGCACATCATCCACCAGCACCACGACTCGGCCTTCCACACTCATGGGCATGGATGTGTGGCTTACGATGGGCTGTTCCGCCACCGAACTGAGGTCATCCCGGTAGAGCGTGATATCGAGGACACCCACGGGTATCTGCACCCCTTCAATCCTCTCAATCACTTCTGCTAACCGCTCCGCCAGGGGAACACCCCTGGTGCGGATCCCCACCAGCACTACGCCTTCTGTGCCCCGGTTGCGCTCCACGATTTCGTGGCCTATCCTGGTCAGTGCCCTGCGGATCTGTTCGTGATCCAAAATCTGGGCCTTCTCTTTGAGAATAGTCTCACCCCTTTCATGAAAAAAGCTTCTTGCGCGCACAGTCCGCGGGCAAGAAGCAACCTAACTCACGTATCCTTCCCTTGCCAGCCTCTCTGTGCCGCCTTAAAGGAACTCAATTCTTACTTCACTTTACACCAATCCACCAAGCTTGTCAACTGATCTGCCTCGCTTTTTCAACGATCTCCCAAAACTCGCGTCCCGGAGAAGAGTTGAACTCCACGACCTGACCGTGAGGATGTGGGAACGCCAAATAACAGGCATGAAGCATCTGGCTGGAAGCGCCCAAGTTGCCTGTTTTTAGGCCGTAAAGCGGGTCACCAACGATGGGATGGTGAATGCTGGACAGATGAACCCTGATCTGGTGCGTGCGCCCGGTAATCAGACGCAGCTTCACCAAGGTGTACTTACGGAAGCGTTCCACCACTGTAAAAATGGTCTGAGCCTCCCTCCCCTTTGGGACCACCGCCATTTTCTTGCGGTCCTTGGGATGGCGCCCAATGGGCTTGTCTATTAGGCCCTCATCATCGCGCATGACGCCATGCACCAATGCCAAATAGTGCTTCTCCATCAACCGCGCTTGGAGGAGATCGCTCAGAAAGGCGTGGGCGGAGTTGGTCTTGGCCACCACCATCAGTCCACTGGTATCCTTGTCCAGGCGGTGTACGATGCCAGGGCGCTCGGCCCCGCCCCCTTCCGCCAGATCATCCAGGTGGTAAAGGAGCGCGTGAACCAACGTCCCGCTCCAATTCCCCGCACCAGGATGCACCACCAGGCCCTTGGGCTTGTTGATCACGGCTAGTTCTTCATCTTCATAGATGATCTCCAGAGGGATGGGCTGCGGTTCCAGGCTCTGATCCGGCTCAGGCGTAACCGTCACCACTACCTGATCGCCGGCACGGAGCTTGTAGCCCGCCTTCACCACCTCCCCGTTCACCAGGACCGACTCGCTATCCACCAAACGTTTCACTTGCGACCGGCTGGTGTCCAGTCGTTCGCTGAGGTAAAGATCCAAACGTGTGCCGGCGCCCTCAGTCACGGTGAACACATGGGTTTCAGCTGGTTTTGGGATCATTTACCAAAACCTCCCAGAACAGCAGGGCTACGCCAACAACAATGGCTGCATCGGCCACGTTGAACACAAAAATCCTCACATCCAAGAAATCGATGACCGCCCCCCAGCGCAGGCGGTCAATGAGATTGCCCACCGCACCCACAAAGCTGATCAGCACCCCCCAGCGCACAAAAGCGCTTTTGGCCCGAAGTTTCTTCCATTGGGTCACCACCAGCAGCAGACAGACCAGGGCTATGAGGGAAAGCAGGACCACTCTCCCTTGAAACAACCCAAAGGCCGCCCCCCGGTTCCGTACGTAGGTCAAATAAAAGACTGGAGGAATGAGGGGGATGCTTTCCCCATCTTGCATGCGGGTCATGACTAGATATTTGGAAATGCGATCAGCAAACAAGATCAAGCCTGCCGTAATTGCATAACTCAACAGCCAAGCCCCTTCCCTTTTTCTCTGCAAGCATATTTCTGTTTCCGGGAAGGATTTCCCTGCCTGTCTCAGGACTGTTCCACTGGGTCACTGGAAGTGCCGAACTGCGCCACCTCTTCCCAGGCCTCTTCCCGATCGAAGGCATACTCGGTCCGCCTAGCGAGACTGGGCTCCACGGGCTTCCGCATGATTTCTTCCTCGACTGGTCGATCCTTGGTGTCCTGCTCCCGGGTCCGTTTGCAGCGGACGCAGAGAACGGTGCTGGGCAGGGCCAAAAGCCTTGCCTCGGGGATCTGCCGCCCACAGCTCTGGCAGATGCCGTAGGTCCCGGCGGCAATCGCCTTCTGGGCCTCTTCGATCTCCAGGATCTGCTGCCTTGTTGTCTCCAGCAGGCCCAAATCTTTACTGCGCTCGTACATCTCCGCCCCATAATCCGCGGGATGATTGTCATAGGCCGACAGCTCCCGATCCGCCTCGTCCCGAGGCGACTCCAGTCCTCCCGGACCGGTGAGCCGCTGTACCACTTCCAGCAGTTCTTGTTTTTCTTGCTCCAGTAGTGCTTGGAGTTTCTGTAAACGGGCTTGATCCATGGTTGCTAATGCCTCCGAGCTAGTTCGTTTTGGACAATTCGGGTGATTTCTGCTATGAATTCCCCCACCACCGGCAAATTCCAGGAGGCCAGTTTGCCCAGGCCGTAAAGGAAAAAGGCCCCCACCACTGTAAAGCCTATGGCCAAACCAAACCCCCTGGCAATGCCGGCCAAGAAATTGAGGAACAGCAGGCGCTTGGGTTTGCGGTACAGTTCGATATACTCTGCGATACTCGCCTTTTCCAGGGCAAGTGTCAGGTGCTCCACCTTGGTCAAGAGGGTGTGTACCAAACCTGAACTGATCCTGTCTCCCACATCATCCACCCTTTCGCCTTTAGAGTATGCAAAACCCCCATCCGTATTCGCTACGGATGGGGGTTTACATCTTGCATAGCTAACTCTGAACGACGTCCAGACAGCGTCCGCAGATCTGCGGGTGCTCCTCATGGCCGCTCAATTCCGGGAAGTACTTCCAGCAGCGTTGGCACTTCTCCCCACCGGCCTTGAGAACGTCCACCGCCAGGCCAGGCTCGCTGTACAGGGGATCTTGAGCTTCTGCCAGGTCCTTAATCTCCACTTCGGATACGATAAGCAGCAGGCGCAGATCCTTGGCGAAGGATTCCAGCGTATTGCGTTTGGCCTCGTCGGCATAGAGCACCAGCCGTGCCTCATTGGATGCTCCGATCACCTTATCGGTACGGGCCAGTTCCAAACCCTTGGCCGCCACGCGCCTGATCTCCAGAAACTCGTCCCAGCGCCTATCCAGATCTTCATCCCAATACCGTTGGGGCAGTTCATCCCACGTGGAGAAGTGCACGCTCTTTTCCGTACGCACTTGTTCTGGGAGGTACTCCCAGATCTCTTCCGAGGTAAAGACCAGAATAGGGGCCACAAGCTGCGCCAACTCCTTGATGATAACTAGGAAGGCGGTTTGCGCCGAGCGCCGCTCTCGACTATCGGCCGCGTCGCAGTAGAGACGATCCTTGAGCACATCCAGGTAAAATCCACCCAGATCCACCGCGCAGAACTGGTGCACAGCATGGTAGACGATGTGGAAGTCATAGTCCTGGTAGGCCTTCCTCACCCTGCGGCTCAGTTTGGCCAGGCGCATCAATGCCCAGCGATCCAGTTCTTCCATCTGCTCATAGGGCACGCTGTGGACCTCTGGATCAAAGTCATTGAGGTTGCCCAGGATAAAACGGGCCGTGTTGCGGATTCGGCGGTACACATCGGATAGCTGCTTGAGGATATCCGGGGAGATCCTGATATCACCTCTGAAGTCCGCTGAGGACACCCACAATCTCAAGATGTCGGATCCGTACTGCTCCCAGACCTCCTCAGGAGCGATCACGTTCCCCTGGGACTTGGACATCTTGTATCCCTCGCCATCAACCACCATACCGTGGGTGAGGACCGCCTTGTAGGGCGCCTGACCCGAAGTGGCAACGGCAACGGAGAGGGACGACTGGAACCAGCCGCGATGCTGATCGCTGCCTTCCAGGTACAGGTCGGCCGGCCAGGCCAGATCATCGCGGGAAGTGAGTACCGCCCAATGGGAGCTGCCTGAATCAAACCAGACATCCATGGTGTCCGTTTCTTTCTCAAAGGTCTGCCCTCCGCAGGCCGGGCAGGCAAAACCGGGCGGCAGGAGTTCTTGAGCTGATTTTTCAAACCAAGAGCTGGAACCTTCCTTTGCGAAGATCCCGGCCACATGTTCAACCGTCTCCCTGGTGGCAATAGTCTCTCCGCAGGCACAGTAAAACACCGGAATGGGTACGCCCCAAACCCTCTGCCGCGAGATGCACCAGTCACCACGATCTGCCACCATGCCCCTGATGCGCTCGATGCCCCAGCCGGGGATCCACTGCACACCGTCAATGGCCTGGAGCATGGCATCTCTGAACTGATCGATGGAGATAAACCACTGATCCGTGGCCCGGTAAACTACAGGTTCTTTACACCGCCAACAGTGGGGATAGGAGTGCTCCACGAAATCCAGTTTCAGTAGATCCCCGGAACGCTCCAAGTCAGCGGTTACAGCCTTATTGCCTTCATCCAAAGTCATACCTGCATAGGGACCGGCCTCCTCAGTGAACCGCCCTTGGCCGTCCACGGGCGAGAGGATGGGTAGGTCGTATTCCAGCCCTACCAGGTAGTCTTCGTGGCCGTGCCCCGGTGCCGTGTGCACGCAGCCCGTACCCGCTTCCAGGGTAACGTGATCCCCCAGGATCACCAGGGAATCCCGCTCCATGAGGGGATGCAGGCACACTACCCCCTCCAGTTCCTCGCCTTTGAACTCGCCCACGACTCCCTGGCTCTCCAGTCCCAGCTCCTCCAGGACGTCCTTGGCCAGCTCCTTGGCCATGACCAGATTGCCTCTTTCTGTCCGCACCACGACATAGTCAAACAGAGGATGCAGGGCAATGGCCAGGTTGGCTGGGATGGTCCAGGGTGTGGTGGTCCAGATCACAACATAGGTGTCCGCCTCGGAAAGAACGCCCTTACCGTCCTTCACAGGGAAACGCACATAGATGCTGGGTGAACGATGATCGTGATACTCAATTTCGGCCTCTGCCAGTGCCGTCTGGCAGTCGGCGCACCAATAAACGGGCTTTTTGGCTTTGTAGACGTATCCCTTCTCCACCATATCTCCAAACAGGCGAATCTGGACCGCCTCGTACTCTGGATGCATGGTGATGTAAGGATTATCCCAATCTCCCCACACGCCCAGGCGCTTGAACTGCCTGCGTTGGATGTCCACCTGCTCCAGCGCGTAGGCTGCGCAGCGCTGCCTGAACTCAGATACGGACAGTCCCTCCCGTTCCTTGCCCAGCGCCCGCACTACATGCAGCTCAATGGGCAGGCCGTGGGTATCCCAACCGGGCACATAGGGTACATGGTACCCCGCCAAGGAGCGGGACCGCAGGACGATGTCTTTCAGGACTTTGTTCAAGGCCGTGCCGATGTGAATGTTCCCATTGGCGTACGGAGGGCCATCATGCAGGATAAACGTCGGCCTGTTTTGCGCCCTGCGCAGTTCCTGCAGCTGTCCGTAATAGTCCTCCGCGTCCCACTTCTCCAGCATGGCAGGTTCCCGCTTGGGCAGATTACCCCGCATGGGGAACTCCGTCACAGGAAGCTGTAAGGTGTGTTGATATGCCGATCCTTTTTCCATAGCTCTACTCCTCCCGTATACCATAA
>FIZK01000121.1 GCA_900018335.1 uncultured Clostridia bacterium
CCCAGCCTTTCCAGGAGCTTGATGCTGGCTTCGTTTTCTGGAAAGCAGGAGGCCTGAATCCGGTGCATCTCGATCTCGTTGAACCCAAAGGGAACCACTGCCCTCAGCGCCTCAAACATGATCCCCCTGTGCCAATAATCCATGGACAGCTCGTAGCCCAGCTCCGCCCGGGAGAAGTGATCGAAGTCGCTAAAGCCGACTGTGCCGATCACCCTGTCACTGGGCTTTAGCGTGATGCCCCAGCGGATAGACTGTTCTTCGCGGTAACCTGTCTTGAAAAACCGCACAAAACCCCTTCCTTCCGCCACAGTCCGGGGCCACCAATCATAGTATTTGGCCAATTCTGGAGTGAAATAGCTCTGAATATCGGGACCGTCCTCATAGCGCAGCTGACGCAGGATTAGCCTTTCTGTTTCCAGCACTGGAAATTCTGTGAAGAAGGACATACCGCAACCAATCCACCTTGTTATCCTGTTGTCAGCAGTAGTTTAGCACATTTGGGGTAAAAGAGAATCCACCCGGGCGGATGGATTCGTAAAATATCTGTTTATCCTTCAGGCGGAAAAGGCGGAGGCGGCGCTTCCACCAAAGCGGCGATGTGCTGGCAAGGAATTGCCACTCTCTGCCAACCATCCAGATCGGCCACTGGACGCCGGAGAACAAGATAGGTCTCCTGCACCTGCCTAAGCTGCCACTGTGTATTCATGAGAAACTGATCGTCGTTGGTGAGCAGAACAAACACCCAGCGATTGATGAAGTTGGCCCAAGCCTCTGGGCATCTACAACATAGATTTCTCACACCCATGCTCATCCCTCCTTTGCCTCACTATATGAGCTGAACAGCTGAGGGGGCATGGTACTCCAGCGCTAATTGCCAACGTGAGAGGAGAGGCTGCCGGCGGTTAGAAGTAAATCAGGAACAAGACGCTGTGGCATCAACGCTTCCAGGCAGTACTATGCACTAACAAGCGCGACGGGAGGCACTGTCATGGCAGAGCAAACATGCATTGGCCTGCTCACCCCCTTTTTTCAGCCCATCACGGCCTATGAAAGAGCCGCAGCCAGTCTCGGTGTGGAACTGGCGGTGGTCACCCCTGCCAGAATTGACTGGCAGGCCGAACAAGTGGAAGCCCTGGTGTGGTCTGGCGCCGACTGGCAGACGAAGACCGTGGATCTACCCAGGGCCTTTTACAACCGCTTCTACGGACCCAAACCTAAGGTGGTCAACCGCCTGGAACTGCTGGTGGGAAAAGACAAGGTCTTCAACCACATCACCCATTTTGACAAACTGGATGTCCATCGGGCCTTGCTCCAATCCCAACTCCAGCGCCATCTCCCCGCGGCTGATGCTGGAGGTCCAAAGCAGGCTCTGCAGTTCCTTGAAACCTGGAAACAGATCATCGTTAAGCCAAGAAGAGGGCGTTTGGGCTTGGATATTTTCTTGATCAGACAGAAGGGCAAGAGGATCTTCCTGCATCACGGAACGAAATCACCAGTCACGTCCTTCCCTTCCGCTGCGGATCTGTCCGTTTGGCTGGAGGAAAACGCGGGCGAGGACTTCCTTGTCCAGCAGTTTGTTCCCCTGGCGGAAGTGGGCGGCAGGATCTTTGACGTACGTATCCTGGTACAGAAGGATCAAACCGGCACCTGGCAGACCTCAGGCGCCCTCAGCCGTTTGGCCCTGAGCTATTCCTACGTTACCAATGTCAGCCACGCCATCCTGCCGGCGGCCAAGGTCCTCAAGGAAGCGTTCCCGGGCAGGAGCCTCCTCCCCAAGCTTGAAGCCATTAGCCTTACCGCCGCGAGCCTTACTGAGCAGGCCCTGGGGTCCCTGGGAGAAATCAGCGTTGATTTTGGCCTGGATGGCCATGGGAACATCTGGATTATGGAGTTAAATGGAAAGCCCATGAAAAGCCTATTTCTGGTATTGGGAAATGCGCGACTTGTGAAAACAGTCTACCAGCGACCCCTGAGCTACGCTTTGCATCTGCATTCGCCCAGTTCATGAAGGGATTTCGCAGCTGGAATTGGAGTGCGATGGATCACAAATCAACACTTTCTTTGCAGGATTTTAGCCTTTTATCTCTAAATTATAACCGTGGTATCTGTGGAATTAGCGAGTCAAGGAGCTTTTAAGGAAGGATATTTGCGTCGAACGTGGAATTACATTCGCAAGCTGTACCTGGACTAAGTAACAGAATCGTACGGTCCGGAAAAGAACCAAGGGGGTGATCGCTGATATATAGTGTCGGCGACTGAGGGAATCGTGTTTATTCATTATTTTTGAGAAGGAAGGTGACCTGTATTGTTCAACCGTAAGACAACCTTCGCGTTGTTAGCGATTGCATTAGTGCTGGTCTTCTCCTTCGGTGTCCTTGCCGAGGAGAAGAGAATGGGAACATGGGTAGACGAAGTAGTCATCGTAGAAGAGCCCAACATCACCACAGCAATTTCGCGTCTGCAGGCTGGTGACCTGGACATCTACGCTTCCGCGGAGTCCCAGGCTGTGTCCTTCGCGACAATCCAGGAAGATCCCAATTTGGACTACTACACAACCTTTGGTTCCTACAGCGAACTTACCTTTAACCCTGTGCCTGTGTTCAACGATGGGCGCCTGAACCCCTTCGGCATCCGCAAAGTGCGCGAGGCCATGAACAAGCTCATCGACAGGGACTACATTGCGCAGGAGCTGTACGGCGGCTTGGCTCTGCCCAAGACAATCATGCTCAACAACGCATATGTTGACTACTCCCGCGTTGTGGAAACCGCTCGTTTCCTCGAGTTCAAGTATGCCTATGACTTTGAGGAAGCCAAGACCATCATCGCCAGCGAGCTTATGGATGCAGGTGCCAAGTTGGTAGACGGCATCTGGCATTGGGACGGCGAGCCAATCGAGATTCTCATCCTGGCCCGTGCCGAAGACGAGCGCAAACTGGTTGGTGACTATGTAGGGGAGCAGCTGTCGAAGGTCGGCTTCGTCGTCACTGTTGACTATCGTACCAGCGCCGAAGCATCCCCCATTTGGATGTCGGGCGACCCCGCCAATGGTCAGTGGCACATCTACACCGGCGGCTGGGTAGCAGGGGAAGTATACCGTGACCAAGGACACATCTTCGAGCAGATGTTCTCCAGAAGGGGAATGGCTTCTCCTCTGTGGCTGGCCATGGATCCCATCCCCGAACTGGACGACCTGTGTACAATTCTGTACAACAAGAAGTTCACCACCATGGAAGAGCGCAACCAGCTGTTCTCCCGTGCGCTGGAGCTTTCGTTGGAAGACTCTCCACGCATCTACACCGTGGACCAGATTTCCTACATTGCACGCCGTGCTGAGATCTCTGTAGCATCTGACCTGGCCCAGGGTATCGGCAGTACGCCTCTCTGGCCCAGCACCCTGCGCCGCGGGGACGAGATCGGCGGCCGCGTAACCATGGCCACTCCCCAAGTGCTGGTTGAGCCTTGGAACCCCATCGCCGGTTCCAACTGGGCAGTAGACCAGCTGGCCATTAGGGCTACCTTCGACCGTGGCTTCATCTCCAACCCCTACACCGGCAGCCGTATGCCCCACAGGGTTGAGCGCATGGAAGTCACCGTGCAAGAAGGACTGCCTGTGGCCAAGTCCCCAGACTCCGATTGGGTAACCCTGGAGTTTGCAGAGGAAATCGTAGTGCCTGGCGACGCTTGGCTGTACTGGGATCCCGACCTCGGCCGCTACATCACCGTGGCTGAGAAGTATCCCGAAGGCTTGACTGCCCCCAGGAAGACTGTTGTCTACTACCGTGAGGACCTGTATGACGCAGTAACCTGGCATGACGGCAGCAACTGGCACATCCTTGACTTCTTGCTGGCTTCGGTTCTCGGCTGGGATCGCGGCTATGAAGGCAGCGCGATCTATGATGAATCTGCAGCCATCAACCTGGCCATCGACCAAGAGAATGCACGCGGCTTCAGAATCCTCTCCATCGATCCATTTGTGTACGAGGCTTATGCCCTCAGTTGGTACATCGATGCTGAGTTGAACACAGCCGACCCGTTCGGTATTCTGTACAACTACGGTACTGCTCCGTGGCACACCTTGGCTCTGGGCGTTCTGGCCGAGATCAATGGGGACCTAGCCTTCAGCTCCAACAAAGCTAAGGAACTGGGTATCGAGCAGCTCGGCTACAACACCGGTCCAAGCATTCCCGTCCTGGCCAAGTGGCTTGACTATGCGATTGAGAACAACTACCTGCCTTGGGCTGACTTCTTAGGTCAGTTCATCACCGAGGAAGAGATCGCAGAGCGTTACGCCAACCTCAAGGCTTGGTATGAAGAGAAAGAACACTTCTGGCTGGGTACCGGACCTATGTATCTGGAGCGTGCTTATCCAGTTGAGAGAATGGTCCACCTGAAGCGGTACGAGAACTACTCCGAACCTGCTGATAAATGGGCTATCTTCGACGAACCACGCATCGCAGAAGTTGACGTAACTGGCGGCAACAGGGTACGCGCTGGCAGCGAGATCAGATTCGAAGTAGAGGTCACCTTCAAGGGCGAGCCCTATCCGTTAGAGCTGATCCAGGAAGTGAAGTACATCGTACTGGATGCAACCGGCTCTGTGGCTTACAGCGGCTATGCCGAAGGAATTGCTGACGGTCTCTTTGAGATTGTCCTGACCGCTGAAGACACTGCTCAACTGCCAATTGGTTCCAACACTCTGGAAACCATCGTTCTCCCGACTCCAGTTGCAGCAGCTAGCTTCGGCTCACACACCTTTGTGACCCTGCCGTAAGCAGAGGGATCCAATTACCCTCGACTTGAGCGGAGGGCGTGCAGTCCACGCCCTCCCTTTTTCAGTTTAGATGGATACCGGGAGGTAAATGACATGCTTAATATTGGAACTACACAAGCAGCACCTGCCGCTGCACGCAGCCGGATCCGCGATAGTGTCAGCCGCGTTTTCAAGTACACCGCGGTGCGGGGTATCACCCTGCTTGTCACCGTGGTGATCGCTGTTTATTTGACCATCTTAATAGCCAATGGTGGCGGCTACGTGGACGAAATGCGCAAAGGCCAGATTAGGGAGCAGGTTGCCCTGGAAATGAGTTCCAATCCAGAAATGGCTCTTCTCACCATCCAGCAGCGCAGAGAACTGGAAAACTCGCTGGTCGAAAGCCGCATCAAGCGGGCGGGGCTGGATCGTCCCTTCTTCGTAAGAAGCTTTGAATACCTCTGGGACGGTCTCACCTTGAACCTAGGCCGGGCCGAATACCTGGTCAGCGACAGCGGATCCAGACAAGTACGCAATATCTTAGGCGAACGCTTGGCGCCCACCCTGCTGCTCATGGCCAGTGGCCAGCTGCTGCTCTTTTTCAGTGGGATGTCCATTGCCCTGTTTCTATCGAGGCGCTACGGGAGCCTGCTGGATAGGATAGTCATTGCTCTGGCACCCACCAGTACGGCACCTGCTTGGTTTTACGGCATTTTCCTCATCTTAATCTTCGCTGGCTTGTTGGGCTGGCTGCCCTTTAGCGGCATGATCGATGCACCACCACCGCAAGGATTTCTCCCGCGGACCCTAAGTATTCTCAAACACATGATCCTGCCTGTAGGCGCCTTGATCGTATCCAGCATCTTCCCCATGGCCTACTCATGGCGCACCTTCTTCCTAATCTACTCCAGTGAAGATTATGTGGAGATGGCCAAGGCAAAAGGCTTGTCGGATCGCCAAATCGAACGCCGTTACGTGCTGCGCCCCACCCTTCCCACCATCGTGACCAGTTTCGCCTTAACCCTGATCACTTTGTGGGTGGGAGCCATCGTTTTGGAGACCGTCTTTGCCTGGCCTGGCATAGGCCGCTTAACGCAGCAGGCCATTAACATGTTTGACACACCCGTGATTGTGGCCACCACAGTGATTTATGCCTATCTGTTGGCCCTAACCCTATTCTTACTGGACATCATCTACTCCTTAGTTGATCCACGGGTGAAATTAGGTGGAGGTGGAACCAGATCATGAAAAACCTCTGGACTCAGATCAAAAGCTATCCATCGGCCGTAGCCGGGCTGGCCATGATTTTGCTGCTGGTTGTTCTGGCCGTCTATGCAGTAGTAACTATCCCCTACGATCAAGCAGTTGCGCTCTGGAAGGGTGGAGACAACGTGTGGCTGGAAACGCCGCGTAACGCCCGTCCAGCTTGGTTCAACTTCTTCTATCGGGAGAAAAAGCCTGTAACCATCGTGCGTAGGACCACTGACGAGGACGCCACCAAAACCAACATCGACTTGGGCGGCGGAGTGATCCTTTCAGACATGGTGTTGGAATTTGATTTCAACTACGATGATTTCCCCACGGAACTGGCCATCTTTTTCACCTCGAAGTATCAGGCGGCCCGCCCCAATGTGACCGTTAACTGGGTCACCCCTGACGGCCGGGAAATTCCCTTGGGCGAGATGACCATTCGGGCCAGCGAGTCTTTCCGCGTCTCCCAAGACAGCAGATTAGTGCGCAGACTGGGCGGGCGCAATCCAGAGGTGGGCTTGTTTGCGGATCCCGACAACCCCAGCAAGCCTTTGAAGGGCACCTACCGCCTGGTGGTGGAAGGACTTATGTTTGAGGAAGATTCCGATGTGGACGCGTCTTTGGTGGTTTACGGCCAGCTCCACGGACTGGCAGGCACTGACCACCTGCGCCGTGACATCATGGTAGCCCTGCTTTGGGGTGCACCAGTGGCCCTTGCCTTCGGGTTGGTGGCCGCGGTTGGTTCCTCCATTGCCACCATGACCCTGGCAGCTGCCTCCGTGTGGTTTGGAGGATGGGTAGACTGGCTGATCCGGAGGATTAACGAAATCGTCATGATCCTCCCTCTCCTGCCCATCCTGATCATGGTAGGCTTGTTCTACTCCCGCAGCATTTGGGTCGTCTTGGGCGTTGTCATCCTGCTGGGTATCTTTGGCTCGAGTATCCTTACGTACCGCTCCATGTTCCTGCAGGTAAAGCAATCTGGCTACATCGAAGCAGCCCGGGCCTACGGGGCCGGCAGCGGCAGGATTATCTTCCGCTACATGATCCCCAAGATTCTCCCCGTGCTGATTCCCGGCTTCGTGACGCAGGTACCGTCCTTCGTGTTCCTGGAGGCCACCTTGTCCGTGCTGGGCTTGGGTGATCCGGTGCTGCCCACCTGGGGTAAGCTGCTCCACGACGCCCAGAACAACGGTGCGCTGTTTAACGGGCACTTTTACTGGGTTCTCGAACCTGCAATTCTGTTAGTTATTGCTGGGTTTGGCTTTGCAATGCTCGGCTTCGCGCTCGACCGCATATTCAACCCACGCCTGAGGGGGTTATAGACTATGAGTAAGGTACTACTTGATGTAAAGAACTTAAAACTGTATTTCCGCACCAGGCTCGGCCCTGTGCAGGCTGTGGATGATGTCAGCTTCCAGCTGCGGGAGGGTCGTACCCTAGCGGTAGTAGGTGAGTCGGGCTGCGGCAAGACTTCACTGGCTAAGGCCATTCTCCGCCTGCTGCCCAGGAACATCCACACCTACTCCGGCTCCATCGTTTTCGACGGCGTGGATATCATGAAGTTCGACGACGAGAGATTTCGCCAGGAGATCCGCTGGACCAAGATCGCCATGGTGCCCCAGGCATCCATGAACTCCCTCAATCCTGTACTGCGCATTGAGGATCAGCTGGCCGAACCCCTCTTGATCCATGAGAAACTCACTAGGCAGCAGGCTGCTGCCCGGGTCGCCGAGGTGTTTAAGATCGTGGGTCTGCCCACGGACTTCCTCTCCCGCTACCCCTTTGAGTTGAGCGGCGGTATGCGGCAGAGGGCAACCATCGCCATGGCCCTGGCCTCCAATCCGAAACTGGTGGTGCTGGATGAGCCCTCCTCCGCTCTGGACCTGCTCACCCAGGCCAACCTGATGAACGTACTGAAGAAGATTAAGCAGGAAACCAATACCACCTTTATTCTCATCACCCACGACATCGGAACAGCCAGCGAACTGGCTGATGAAGTTGCCGTGATGTATGCCGGCGAGATGATTGAGTACGCCTCTGCGGAGTACTTCTACACCGATGCTCACCATCCTTACTCGCAGAAACTCATGGCCAGCGTGCCCACACTGCGAGAAGACAAGGAATTAGGCTTCATTCCGGGCCAGCCCCCGTCGCTGATCAAGCCGCCCACCGGCTGCCGCTTTGCCGCACGGTGCGAAAGGCGCTTTGAGAAGTGTTCTGAACACCCCAACATCACGCACATGGGCGACGGTTCCACGGTGCAGTGCTGGCTACACGACAAGACGGGAGAGGTGAAGCATGCCTAAGACAGCTGTTCAGAAAGGACAAGAAAAACAACCAGTCCTCCGGGTGGAAGACCTGCACACTTGGTTTGAAGTACGCCGCATGGGCTTCTTTAAGGTAGGAGATGTGCGGGCCCTGGACGGAGTAACCTTCGACCTACACGCGGGGGAAACCATTTCCATCGTGGGCGAAAGCGGCTGCGGAAAGAGTACCCTGGCCAAAACCATTTTGGGTATCCACAGCCCCACCAAGGGTAAGATCTACTTTGAAGGCCGCGATCTGAGCACCCTAGACAAACAGGGATGGAAGGAGTACCGCTCCAACATCGGTTACATCCAGCAGGATCCCTATGGCGCCCTCCCCACCTTCATGAATGTGAAGCGCATTTTGGAAGAGCCCATGAAGATCAACGGGATCACCGATAAGGCCGAGCGGGCCAGGAGAATCCGCCAGGTTCTGGAAGAAGTGAAGCTGGCTCCCATCGAAGACTTTCTGCCTAAGTTCCCCCACATGCTCAGTGGCGGACAGCAGCAGCGTCTGGTCATCGCCAGGGCCATGATTCTGGAACCCAAATTGCTCATCGCGGACGAACCAGTTTCCATGCTCGATGCCTCGGTGCGCATTGAGATCCTGCAGCTCCTGCAGGGACTGCAGAGGAAGCACAACTTGGCCATCATCTACATTACGCACGACCTGTCCACGGTTCGTTACTTCTCCGAGCGCATCTTCGCCATGTACGGCGCCAAGATCATCGAGAAGTCATCGACCCAGGCCCTGCTCAAGGAAGCTCTGCATCCCTACACGCAGGCACTGTTTGAGGCCACCTCCGATCCGGATGTGGAGAACCTCAAGACCTTTAAGGACGTGCCCACTGGTGAGCCGCCCAGTTTGATGAACCCACCTGCGGGCTGCCGCTTCCATCCCCGCTGCCGCCAGATGATCAAAGGACTGTGCGATCAGCAAATCCCGCCTGAGTTCCTAGTGCGGGACGAACATTCAGCAGCCTGCTGGCTGTATAAGGACTATCCGGAGCATGCTGCGGGCTAAGCGTCAGATGCTCCTTGGGGGCATCCTGCTGGTGGTGGGATGGCTGGTCCTCTTCCTCATTGTGCTTGAGGTGATTCCCTCCTCCATTTGGCTGAACATGCTGATGTACTCGGCGACAGTGGTTGGTTTCATCCTGGGCATGGTGGGCGCGATGACCCAAGTCCGGATCAACATCCACAAACATCGTCAAGAACGCCAATATGATGAATACGACGAGTACGATGAGTATGACCAATGACGTGAGCCGTGTCTTTTAAGACACGGCTCAGTTTTTTTGGCTCTGTGCAAGCCTTTCTTAAACGCCTCTGAAGCGTGAAATCTGCTCCTGCAGCTGCGCGGCCAAGGTCGCCAGCCTTTCCGAGTTATCCGCAATGGCATTGACCACAGCCGACTGCTCTTGGGTGGCCGCGGCGATTTGCTCGCTGCCCGCCCCCACGTCTTCCGCGGCTCTGGCGATTTCCCCCACCTGCCTGGCCACTTCCTGGAATGTAGTGGAAATGCCTGCAAAGGTGGTCCCGGTGAGTTCGATCTGCTCCGCCACCTCTTCTACGCTGCCATCCGCTTTGCCCATCCTCTCCATGGTTTCCGCGGTGCCCTTCAAGATCTCCTGAATCAACTGGGCGATCTGCCCCGTAGCCGCTTGCGACTGTTCGGCTAGTTTGCGCACTTCATCGGCCACCACGGCGAAGCCCCGGCCATTCTCGCCGGCCCTGGCCGCCTCGATGGCGGCGTTGAGGGCCAAGAGATTGGTCTGTTCGCTGATTTCACTGATCAGCTCCACGATGGCGCTGATCTGCCTAGAACGTTCCGCCAGGCTGTTTACTGCAGCGGTGAGGTGCTGCACGTCCTCCCTGGCGCTGGCTACACCGCCCACC
This sequence comes from uncultured Clostridia bacterium, assembly GCA_900018335.1. GTDB lineage: Bacteria > Bacillota > Limnochordia > Darwinibacteriales > Darwinibacteriaceae > DTU010. The sequence goes on from FIZK01000121.1 coordinate 10,210, forward strand.
GCGGCTCTGAGCACATCCAGCCCCCGCTCCAGTTCGTCCATGGCGTGATCGGCGTGGCCGCGCATGTTTTCCGCATTCTCCGCCATGGTCACGGACGTACCTGAGAACTCGTTGGCTGTACTGGCCACCTCCGTGACGGCGGCTCCCGTTTCCACCGCCATGGAGGAAAGGCTCTGGGAAAGGGCATTGACACCCTCACTGCTTTCCTGAATTCCCTTAACCAGGCGTCGCAGGTTCTCAGCCATCTCACCTAGGGAGTCAGACAAATCGCCGATCTCGTCTCGGGATTTGATGTGCCAGCTCACGCCCAGGTCCCCTTCCCCCACCTGCCGCGCCGCGTCCTTGAGCACGGTCAGAGGCCGGGTTATGCTTCGGGTAACCACAACGGCGCTGGCCAGGCTCAACACGGTACCCGCCGCGGCAATAATGAGCACCTGCTGGATGATGGAGGCAATCAGGCTCCGCACTTCTTCACCTAAGCCCCGCACATCACTCTCCAGCTCTCCCCGGACTCGGGCCAGGACGGTCCGGATCTGGGCAAGGCTGGGCTCAGTCACGCTTTGGTACACCTGTTCAGCCCCGCGCACGTCTTCCTGTTCCAACCGGCCCTTGATTGTTCCCGCAGATGTATGCAGCTGTTCGTGGAACTCCAGGAGCTGTTCCAACTCCCCGGCTAAAGCAGGATACTGCTCCCCCAGCCAGTGGAACTCACCGCTGTTCAGCCACTGCCCCAAATTGCACTGGGTGGGATCCAGTTCAAGGGCAAAGCCCTGGGCTGACTGGCGGACGAGGTAGTTTTGGAGCTGATTTGCCCAGTGCAGGTGCTCGATTTCCCTCTGCAGCAGGGAGCTGTGCAGCCCCTCCCAGGCTTCCGACCGCTCCCATCTATCCCTGATGGCTGTACTTCCGAAAATGCTCACCAGGTTAGTCACGACTACGACCAAGATCAGAACGAGAAACCCCAACCCCAACTTCTTCCCGATGGACAATTTGAGCAATACTCAGCCCCCCTACTGCTAATTGAAAACATTACTACTAAAAGGATTCGCCCAGGTTCTGGTAACTCCTTCACCTGGGCGTCCAAATCAACAAGTTAATTTCATCACTAGTCCCTCTTAGGGGAAAAGATCAAAGCCAATGTTCACGCCCAGCCTGAAACTGGGGCTGAACGCGCTGGTGGTGGGAAACACGGCATCCACCACCGCCTCCACGGGAATCGCCATCCGGTTGGAAGTGCGGTACTGAGTACCGATGGTGAAGCGGAGGATGAAGCCTTTCTGGGCTTCCATATCATCCAGTGGCGTCACATAACCTACCCCGGTACCCAGGTATCCCCCGCTGGAGCGCTGCACGCCGCTGAAGGAAACCAAAAGCTCACGGGACGGATCGAAGTCCAGATCAATGGTCATGAGCCCGTTGGTGAGCATGGAACTGAAAAAGGAAGAAATGAGCCCCAAGGGGTTCGAACTGTCAGAGGGAATGGCCTCGGGCGCCAAATCAGGCGCCGCACTCTGGGCTCCCTTCTGATCCACGGTGGGGGTCAGCCTCAAGCCGATGCGCACGGGAAAACGCTTTTCACCCCGGGGAGTGAGCAGACTGCCCACCCGCACGCCAAAGGTTGGCGGCATGACAGTTACCTGCGCGACCGCGGGGGAGCCGGAGCGTGTCCCTTTGGTGATGGCCCGCACCGTAACATTAGCCGTGCCGGGCTG
>FIZK01000122.1 GCA_900018335.1 uncultured Clostridia bacterium
CAGGAGCAGCTGAACATGGCCATCATGTTCATTACCCACGATCTCAAGGTGGTGGGCGAGATGGCAGACCGGGTGCTGGTGATGTACACGGGCAAGGTTGTGGAGGAAGCCAGCGTGGATGACATCTTCTACAACACCAAACATCCTTACACCAAGGGCCTTTTAAGCTCCATGCCCATGATCGGCAGAAACAAGCGGTTAGCTTCCATACCTGGCGTGGTGCCCAACCTGCTCAATTTGCCCAAAGGCTGTGCCTTTGCTCCCCGCTGTCCCCAGGTCATGGATCAATGCCATCTCAGCGAACCACCAGTCTGCAGCATTGCAGCGGGGCATCGGGTAAAATGCTGGCATTACGCTTAAGGGAGGGCGCATGATGGGTGCTAAGCTAGATAATCAGACCATCTTAACAGTGCAGGGGCTGAAGAAGTATTTCCCCATCAAAAAGGGAGTCTTCAAGCGGGTTGTGGGCCATGTGAAGGCCGTGGATAACGTGAGCTTTTCCATAAGAAGGGGCGAGACCGTGGGCCTAGTTGGGGAAAGCGGCTGCGGCAAGTCCACCACGGGCCGCTGTTTGATCAGGCTCTTGGAACCCACCGCGGGCGATATTTGCTTCAATGTGGACGGTGTAAAGCATAATCTCACCGCCCTGGATAAGCGGCAGCTGAGGGCCCTGCGGCCCAAGATGCAGATGATCTTCCAGGATCCCTTTTCCTCTTTGGATCCCAGGATGTCCGTGAAAGACATCATCTCGGAGCCTTTGAAGATCAACAAGATCGGTAATGACAAAACGCAGACCAAAAAAGTGGAAGAGCTCATGGAGCTGGTGGGCTTAAGCAGCTACCAAATGAACCGCTTCCCCCATGAGTTCAGCGGCGGCCAGCGGCAGCGCATCGGCATCGCCCGGGCCTTAGCCCTCGGGCCGGAGCTTGTGATCTGCGATGAACCCGTTTCCGCCCTGGATGTGTCCGTGCAGGCCCAGGTAATCAACCTGCTCATGGATCTCCAGGTGGAATTGAACCTCACCTACCTCTTCATCTCCCACGATCTGAGTGTGGTGGAGCACATCTGCGATCGGGTAATGGTCATGTACCTGGGCAAAGTGGTGGAGTTCGCGGCATC
>FIZK01000123.1:0-4753 GCA_900018335.1 uncultured Clostridia bacterium
ATTCACTGCTTTGCTTTACGGATGTTTTTGTGAAGACTTTCCGAATCTGCTCTTACATAACCTGCACCCGGAGCACAACTGGACCTTAGTTCTCCGGTGTTAGGCGGCCCTTTCTTGCGCAGGATTTGCCTGGCATCTGACGAAACAAAGTAACTGATGGTGCTTGATCGTCGAACAGTTGGCGATTGGAATGGTGAGGGGAGGGCGAGTTGGCCATGATCAGGACGGTTACTCAACTCAGTGATCAGCTTGGCGGAGACACCCTTGCAGAGCTAGCGCGCCTAATTCAGGGTGAATACGATGTGTCGCAAAGCGATCGTCAGCTCTGGTCCATGATCCAACGGGTGTTTTCGGGCCATGTGAAGCCTGGGTTCTTTGCCGAGCTTCAAGAGCGGTATTTGGCCAATGCTTTCATCAACGAGTTGATATTCCGCTATTACCCAGGTGAGCGCGTTGTGAAGTACAGCTTCGTCCAAGCCCTTCTGGACAATGCAGATGAAGTAAATGTCTTTGAACTGGTTGTCCACAACAAAAGAGTTGATCTATGCCGCATCAATGGGTCTTCCATAGGCTATGAGATCAAGAGCGAACTGGATAACCTGGACAGGTTGGCTGACCAAGTTAGTGCCTACTCCAAAGTGTTTGATTACGTGTACGTGATCACTCATGAGAAACACCGTAGTGCAGTTGAGAAACTAATTCCTGGGCATTGCGGCATCATTTCGTACGACTTCCAGGATCTCAAGTGTGCTTTTGCTGCCAGGCGCTTGGCTCTCCGCAGCCCCCACCTTGATCCAAGGGCTCAGGTCGCGTCCCTATCGGCTTCCGATCTGGCACGTATGCTCCGCATGGTTGGGCAGAAAGCGCCCAGGTACAAGTCTGACAGAGCCGCCCGAGTAGTTGCCACACTGTCACAGGGCGAAATCAATGACCTCTTCAAGCAGGTGCTTCGAGAGAAGTATGGCTGGAAGTGGAACTTCTTGAAAGCCAACTTTTCAAAGATCTACCCCATAGATATCCAGACCTTCTTTACTCAGCCCATTGACCCCGAAATCGTCTATACCCGTCCTGACGCCATGCTTTCGTCAATGGCGTAGATGTAATGGGCCATGGTGATTCCCTTCCATTTGGCCTGGCTAGAGCCCTTTTGTTTGCCCGCACTGATCTTTAGGATCTCCCGACAACCTGGACAACGTTCGTGGTGCTCAGGACTGTACTGCTGCCAATAGGGTGAGGCTACAATAGCCGGTGCAATGTATTCTTCGAACTCCGAGAGTCTCAAATGCCGCCGAAACCCCACAAAAACATTGTCCGCGAAAGAGTAGTAGACACCCGCCGGGCTAATGCTGCCGCCCGTAGTAGGTAGATCAGACGTTATCCCTGCGTAGTCACCAAAGCCATCGAAGTGATGCACCCGAAAGAAGTCCCTTAGGCTGTTATCGATTTCCACGATAGGCTTGCCATCCTCCAGGCTTTTGTTTGTGAGCTCCCTCCGCCTAGGGGAGTGAACTATCACCGACGTATAGCCGATATGCCCCTTCTGCTGTCTGACTGCTTCGTACATAGATTTCAGCACTGGATTGGTGTGACCGGCTGAACCGATGTCCAACATCACGAAATCCTGTTCCTTAATGCAGTCCCGCGCGATGAGGGGAAACACATCCGGAAAAGTCCCCGCGGTCAATCGGAAAGCCAAAGTTTCAAACTGTCTTCTCAAGAGACTGATGTGATCAAGCAGCTCTGTCCCTGGCACCAAAAGCGGGTTATAGGATACTACGGGTACTACTCCCGGCAGGCCCGCCAGGCTCAGCAGCATGCTCAACCAGAAACTGTGATCGCGATTAGCCCGAATCAGGAACTCTCGCACGGGTGAGGGTATGCCGCTCGGCGCAGAAAGCCGAGGCACGTCAACAAACAATTGGGAGCGGTCGGGGTTTTGGGATAGGAGCTTGGCTAGTTGCTCGACGAACGGTGAAGGCGAGTTGCTCCTGACCCGTTCTTGGATGATTTCCACCAACGGCGTGGTGTGTTCAGAGAGAGGTATCTTCAGCAGATCCTCGAGAACGGACACTTCTACACTGCGGTTCTTTAGGATCGGAACGTACAATTGGTTCTCCTCCTCAATAGACTGGTTCCCGTGTGTACCAGTCCAGATAATCACACAGCCCGTCCAGTCCCGGGAATAGAGTTGCATTGTTGACTCCATACATGTCCAGAATCCTCTTTAGCTCTTCCCGGAAATGAGACTCAACAATGATCCGGTCTATCAGGATGTTTGGATGTTCATTCAGTGCCAGACGTGGATTGCCGTGGACGGTGAAGCAGCCATTTTGTACGACTATGCGGGGTATGATGTGATTGGGCTCGAAGATGAGTACAATATGGTCCAAGTCTGGTTCGTAAATGTAGGGTTCCAACTCATGGTCTTGAACCCTGTCCAAGCCCTCTTGGCCAGTGTGCAAGGCGTAGATCGCTGCGTCAGTATCGTGAGGAGTCCTTATGGCAAAAAAGGCTGCCACAATGGGGTTTCTCGTCCAGTCAAGTAGGCGGGTGGGGAGACCATGATGTTGCGCGATGGCCGCTATTTCCCATTCGTTGCTGGGCAGCTTACCTATGTAAGGGACGGCACTGCGCTTGAAAAGGGTCATAAGCTCGGTTTCGTAGGTCATGAAATCGGGGTAACGATGGTTATCCACCCTGCCGATCCGCGGGACCAAAGCATATTCGACTCTACTGACACCCCTGAACAAGTACTCTCGGGTACTGTATCTTTCCATAACTTCGGCGAACTCAGCAAAAGTTCCAACCCATATTTCCTTGTCAATCATCCAGACACCTGCCCTTTTTGAACTTTCCCTGGGCAAAAAGTCAGAATTAACATTATATTCTACCTGAAACCTCTGTCTCCTTTCCCCATCGTGACAGAGGTTGCTCCAAAGAAATATGAACCAAAAAAGGGTTACGGCGCACGCTGCGCACGTAACCCATTCCTAGTGGCTCAGATAACCTCAGTCAAACTTAACCCAGACCGAACCCCGCTTGGAGCTTTCCACGCAGCGGTGGACGAATTTCACGCCCCGGGCACCGGCCCTGGCATCGGCGAAGTCTAAATCTTCGGCCGTAAGTTCTTGCCCCTGCTGGAGCTTGAGCAAGGCTACGTTGAACTTGCTGTAGATGTTGGCAAACATCTCAAAGTAACCTTCCGGGTGGCCCGCGGCCAAGCGGCTCATCCCGGCAGCTTCGGGGTAGAAGTAAGGATTTCCTCTGGCGAGGATTTGCGTAGGCTCGCCGATCTTCATCACCTTGAGGTAATTGGACTCCTCTTGGCGCCATTCGATGGAGCCTTTAGTGCCGAAGACGCGGACCGTGAGGGGATTGTCGTAGCCAATGGCAACCTGGGAGCACCAGTAGTTGCCCACTGCTCCATTTTTGTACTTGACCAAAATGTGGGCGTTGGTATCCAAAGCACGGTTCTCTCCGCCGAAGTTGTCCAGGCGGGCACAGAGCTCGTCGATTTCCAGCCCGGTGATATAGGATACGGTGTTTTCAATGTGCGTGCCAATGTCCCCCACGCAGTTGGAAATGCCGGTGAACTTGGGATCGGTGCGCCAGGCTGCTTGTTTGTTCCCTGTCTGTTCCGCGGCCGTGGCCAGCCAGCCCATGGGGTATTCCGCCACCACCACCTGGATCTCGCCAATGTCTCCGTTTTTCACCATCATCTGCGCTTGCTTCGCCGTGGGGCATTGGGCGTAAGCGTAGGTGGTGCAGAACAGCAGGCCCTTTTCTTCAGCCAGCTGTGCCAGCTCTTCTGCCTCCTCCACAGTGAAGGTGAGGGGTTTGTCACAGACCACGTGGATTCCCTGCAGCAAAAAGGCTTTGGCCGCCGCATAGTGGGCGTAATTGGGAGTACAGATGATCACATAGTCAATACCGTCTTCTCTCACCGCTTCCTTTTCCGCCATTTCATTGTGGTCGCGATACAAGCGCTCCCGGTTCAGTCCGAGCTCTTCACCGGTGAGCAGAGTCCGCTCAAAGCTTGTGGAAAAACATCCAGCCACCAGCTTGGCGCGGCCGTCAAATTCCGCTCCCTTGCGATGTACATGGCCGATTAGGGAACCGATGCCCCCGCCAACCATACCATAACGGAGAATCTTACTCATGGTTTCGCCTCCTTTACTTCCATCATACCGGTCAGTGCCGTTCCTGTCGTATTAGTCGCGCTGGGGTAAAATCCCTGCAAATGTCTACCGGGCAGGAGAACGAAAGTCTGGGTATGGCTGAGTACGTCGGGTAAAATCTGCCGGAGAAGGCATCCTTTTTTGAGAGGAATAACTCGGCTCAAACGAGAAGTGAACTATGAACAGATACACGTTGGAAAGGGAGTTTCTGCATTGCAAACATTAGCCATCGTACTATTTGCCCTTACTTACCTGCTGCTTCTGCTGCTGCCCCGTTTCAGGCCGCATATAGCACTGGTTTCTGCAGGAATATTCATCGTGGTGGGCATCGTCCCCCTGCAGATGGTGTTTGGTTTTATAGACTGGAATGTGATCTTGATGATCGCTGGAACAATGGGTATTGTTTCCTTGTTCATCGAGTCACGCATGCCGGCCTTGCTGGCGGACATGATCCTAGAGAAAACCCCGACAGTTCGCTGGGCCATCGTTGCTTTATCCCTGTTCTCCGGCATCATTTCTGCCTTCGTAGATAACGTGGCTACGGTACTTATTGTGGCGCCGGTGGCCATGAGTAT
>FIZK01000123.1:4780-6482 GCA_900018335.1 uncultured Clostridia bacterium
GGCGGCCATGCCAACCTGGATTTCCTGGACTTTTTCTGGCTGGAGGGCAGGCCGGGCATGTTCTGGGTGGTGCAGGCCGGCGCCGTAGCCGCCACCGCCATTCTGTATTGGACCCTGCGCTCCACCAAGGGCGAGATTCAGCCCCAGGCCCGCACCACAGTGGAAGATCGTTTCCCGGGATTGCTGCTCATCCTTATGATCGTGCTTTTGATCCTGGCTTCCTTTATCCCCGAAAAGCCTGCCATTACCAATGGCCTGATCTGCGTTGTCCTGTTCGCTGTGGGTCTGCTCAGGGACTTGGCTCGCGGCGGAGGGTTGAAGAGAACCTGGAAAACCGTCCTGGACATCGACTTCTTTACCCTCTTTCTGCTCATGGGCCTGTTCGTTGTGGTGGGGGGCCTCACCCAAGCTGGCGTGATTGAGAGGTTCGCGGCCTTTATCGCCCGGACCGGGCAGGGCAATGTGTTTGTTGTCTACACCATGATCGTGTGGATGTCCGTGTTGATTTCAGCCTTCGTGGACAATATCCCCTACGTGGCCACCATGCTGCCCGTGGTTGGGGGCGTTGCATCCATCATGTCCGTGGAGCCTAACCTGCTCTACTTTGGCCTCTTGTGCGGTGCTACCTTGGGCGGCAACCTCACGCCCATCGGAGCTTCAGCCAACATCACCGGGATCGGGCTTTTACGTAAGGAGGGGTACGAAGTGAGCGCTGGCCAGTTCATGCGCCTGGGCATCCCCTTTACCTTAGCAGCTGTAACCACCGGATACATCCTGGTTTGGCTCCTCTGGAGTTGAGTTCTGTGATCGGCACCCAAAACGAAGGTTCCCTACACGCCAGTTTGAAAGAGTACTACCGCCAGCCGGGTGACATCTGTGAGGGACACGTGGATGGATATCTCATCGATGTGATCCAGCCGGGAAGGTTGGTGGAGATTCAGACCAGGAACTTCTCTGCCATCAAGGGCAAACTGGCGAACTTGCTCCAGAACCACAAGGTTCAGCTGGTGCACCCCATCACCGTAAGGCGCCACATCCTGAGGGTGGCTCCTGAAACGGGGGAAGTCTTGAGCAGGAGGAAGTCCCCCAAGAGGGGGAGCATCTACGACTTGTTCGCGGAGCTGGTGAGCATTCCCCACCTGCTCCTGCATCCCAATTTGACCATGGAAGCTGCCCTGGTAGTCGAGGAAGAGATTCGCTGTGACGACGGCCAGGGCAGCTGGCGCCGCAGGGGGGTGAGCATAGTAGATCGCCTGTTGGTGGAAGTGGTGGAGACTAGAACATTCCACTCCGGTGGCGATTACCTCGCTTTACTGCCTGAGGATTTGCCTACGCAGTTCACCAACAAGGACCTGGCCGGGAGTCTGGGCATAGCGGTACCCAAGGCGCGCATGGTGACCTACACCTTGAAGCATGCCGGCTTAATCAGGGAGGTGGGGAAGCGCGGGGCGGAAATACTGCACCAAGTCGGTTAGTTTTCCACAATATACACAGGTTACCCACAACAAGGTGCCCAAAACAGATGTTTCCGCCCTGTATGTAGTGGTTTGGGCTGTTACGAATGTATAGCAATAGCGTATTGCCAGTTAAATACTGGTATGATATAGTAATCATTAGCACTTTCAATAGGAGGGAATTTCAGCATGCGAATTATGACCGAAAAGAACTTGAGAGATGCGTTCGCGGGAGAAAGCATGGCTCA
>FIZK01000124.1 GCA_900018335.1 uncultured Clostridia bacterium
GCCCTCTTCCAGCCAATCATCGGCCACCACGGCATGGGCAGGACGCACCTCCAGAATCTCAGGCAAGTAGCGGCCTGACTGTACGGATATCCCCCGGGACTGGAGGTGGGCGCGCACTTCCTCGGGGGAGGATTTGAGGGTGTTAACCCGGATGTTCAGTCTAGGCGGCTCATTCATGGCCGCGCAGAGGCCCGCCGTCTCTTCCACTCCCCACCACTTGATCCACTGCTCCACGATCCAGGTGGGAAAGGAATACTTGAGTCCAATGTGTTCCACGGGATCCTCCTCTAAGGAGGGATATGCAAGCAAATCCCTCCCGCGCAGCAGCTGCCTGAGCAAGCCGTTGGTGAACTTGGCGGTACCTTCGTGGCCGAAGGCGCGCGCCAGTTTCACGGCTTCGTTAACCGCTGCCGAAGGAGGGATTCTGTCTAAGTAGAAAATCTGGTAGGCGGCGATGCGCAAAACGTTTAACACGGCTGGCTGGATTTTTTCCAGAGGTCTGGAGCTGAATCGCGAGAGGGCATAGTCCAAACTCCGCCGCATACGCACGGTACCGAAGACCAGTTCCGTATAGAGGCCCTGGTCCAAACTGCTTAAGGAGCTCCGCTGGATCTGGCTGTCCACCAGATCCTTGAGGAAGTCCTCTGACTCTTCCAGCCTGTTTAAGGTGACCACCGCCAAGTAGCGGGGATTGGCACGGCGATTCATTACCGCCTCCGCTGACCCCGCAGGAAGAGCAGACGAATCAGCTGTGAAGCTGCCACAGCCACCGCGGCCACGTAGGTTAAGGCTGCTGCGCTGAGTACCGCCTTGGCTTTAGGCACCTCTGCTTTGCTTAAGTAGCCCCCAGACTGGAGGGCAGCCAAAGCTCTTTTCGAGGCGTTGAACTCCACGGGCAGCGTGATCAGCTGAAAACCCAAGGCCGCAATGAAGAACCAGATGCCAACAAGCATAAGCATATCCACGCTGAACAAGAAACCCAGCATGAACAGGGGAAATGCCATTTGAGAGCCGATGGAGGCCACCGGGAAGAGGCTGGTTCTGAGCCCCAGGGGCACGTACCCCCTGGCATGCTGTACCGCATGCCCCACTTCGTGGGCGGCCACGCCCACAGCAGCCACACTGGTGCCGTCATAGACGTGGGACGAAAGGCGCACCGTTCCCGAGCGAGGATCATAGTGGTCAGTGAGCTGACCGCCGATCCTTTCCACACTTACATTGTGCAGTCCGTTGGCATTGAGAATCTCCCTGGCCACCTGGGCCCCTGTAAGCCCTGCTTGGGATCTTTCCTGGAGATAGCGGGAAAAAGTGCTCTTTACTTTGAACTGGGCATACATGGCGAGTAACAAGGCCGGAAGGACCAAAATGAAAGTGGGATCATAAAACATGCCATCTCCTCCTGTCAGTTTAATATTTCCCCAACGCGCAAACGCAATCCATTGGCAAAGTCCAGACCAGACAGCACCTTGCCGCCAGGCCTCTGCATGCTCTGCAAAAACAGCGCACCGCTGCCGCAGGCAACAAGCAGGCCCTGCTCACTCAAGGAGAGGATCTCCCCTGGTTGGCCCTTTTGCCCCTCCTCTGCGGGCTCGGCCTCCCAGATGCGCACTGTTTCTCCCCTGATCTGGGCCCAGGCAACGGGCCAGGGGTTCATGGCGCGGACCAAGCGATCCAGCTTCTGTGCGGTGCGGCCGAAATCCACCTGCGCTGCCTCTTTTTTTAGCTTAAAGGCGTAACTTGCCTTGCTGTGGTCCTGGGGGATGCGCGGCGCAGAACCCTGGGCAATCTGCCTAACCGTTTCCAGAAGCAGTTCTGCACCTTTGACCATTAAGCGATCGTGCAGCGTGCCAGCGGTTTCCCTGGGCAGAATGGGCTCTTCCGCCTGGAGGATGATGTCCCCATCATCCCAGCCTGAACCGAGATACATGGTGGTCACACCGGTTACATCATCACCGTGGAGGATGGCCGCGTTGATGGGGGCAGCGCCGCGGTATTTGGGCAGCAGTGAGCTGTGCACATTGACGCAGCCGTATGTAGGCGCTGCCAGCAGCCTGTCGGGGATTTTTTGGCCAAAGGCTACCACCACAAACAGATCTGCGCCCAGCGCTTCCAGCTCAGCCATGACCTGGGGATCACTGACCTTCTCCGGCTGGAAAACGGGAAGTCCATATTCCAAGGCGACCTCTTTGACTGGAGAAAACACAACCCTCTGTCCCCTGCCGGCTCTGCGATCGGGCTGGGTTACCACGCCCAGCACCTCATGCTCGCCCACCAAAGCCCTTAGGCTCGGCACCGCAAACTCCGGTGTACCCATGAACAGGATGCGCATTTACTCACCCTCTTCCCCTGCATCGTCCAGCTCCTCGGGGGTTGCCTCCCCAAGACTGCGGTCGAGCATGAGAATCCCATCCAGGTGATCGATTTCATGCTGCAGAGCCCGGGCAAAATACCCTTCCGCCTTAAGGCGCACCTGTTTGCCCTTCTCGTTCAGGCCGCTCACTTCCACCTCCGCAGCCCTTTTCACATAAACCCAGCGTTCGGGGATGCTTAAGCACCCCTCCACGTCTATCTCTTCGCCCTGGGCGCTCTGGATAACGGGGTTTACTAACACGACTGGGCCTTCGCCCAAATCCGCGACGATGATCCGCTGACCGACTCCCACCTGCGGTGCCGCCAATCCGATGCCATCGGCCTCATACATCGTTTCGATCATATCGTCGATGAGTTTGGCGATCTTCTTGGTGATTCTGGGCACTTCCTGGGCACGAGTCTGTAAAACGGGATCTCCTATGGTCACGATGGGTAGTTTAGCCATGGGCACCACCTCAATTCTTCTATTACTATTATAACACAACTAAAGCATGTGCAGCGGATCAAGATCGATGGTCACCTGCACCTCGCCGTCCACTGCAGGCAGGGCATTTAAACTCTGCAGGGGCCCATCGCTTTTCACCAACACCTGCCAGCGGTATCTGCCCTGAATGCGCCCTACGGGAGCTGGGAAGGGCCCCACCAGATCCCGCTGGGCAGTGCCCTGCTGCACCAGGTGGGCAGCGATGGCCCGGCACGCTTCCTCCGCTTTTTCTTTAGGCCCGCTGCAGAGTATGCGCACCAGCTGGCGGAAGGGTGGGTAGCCCAGGCTGCGGCGAAAGCCGATCTCTTTCCGGTAAAACCCCAGGTAGTCGTGGCTGCGGGCCATCTCAATGGCGAAGTGGTTGGGTTCGTAGGCCTGCACCACCACCGTTCCCGGCAGTTCTCCCCGGCCGCTGCGCCCGGCCACTTGAGTTAAGAGCTGAAAAGTGCGTTCAGATGAGCGGATGTCGGGAAAGCGCAGGCTCAAATCCGCGGCCAGCACTCCCACCAGCGTCACTTGGGGGAAATCCAAACCCTTGGCCACCATTTGCGTTCCGATAAGCACCTGGGCCTGCCCCTGGGCAAACTGACGTAGAATGGCTGCATGGGCTCCCTTGCGCCTGGTGGTATCGGCATCCAAGCGCAGAGTCTTCAGCCCGGGAAACTCTTTGCCCAGGGCTTCCTCCAGCTGCTCGGTGCCCACGCCGAACTGCCGCAGGTAACGGGAGGCGCAGCGGGGACACTTGCTGGGCAGCGCTTCCTGGTGCAGGCAGTAATGGCACTTCAGCCGGTTTTCCCCCTTGTGGTAAGTTAAGGACACCTGGCAGTTGGGGCAGCCCAGCACTTCCCCGCACTCTCGGCAGAGTACGAAGTTAGCAAAACCGCGCCTGTTCAAGAGGATGATCGCCTGCCGACGCGTACCCACCAGGGCGTCCAGCTCCTCGCGCAGGCGCTGGCTGAACATGCTCCGGTTGCCCTGGGCAAACTCCTCCCGCATGTCCACAACCTCGATCTTGGGCAGGGGCCTCTGCTCCACCCTTTCGGGTAGTTCCGCCAAGAGGTACTCGCTCTGCAGGGCTTTGTGGTAACTTTCCAGGGCCGGAGTAGCGCTGCCCAGCACCACCTGGCCGCCCACTAAGGCGCAGCGTTTGATGGCCACTTCCCTGGTTTGGTAGCGGATGGATCCGTCTTCCTGCTTGTACGTCCTTTCGTGCTCCTCATCCAAGACAATCAACCCCAGCCTGGGCAGGGGGGCAAATACCGCCGAGCGCGCTCCCACTACCACATCCACCTGGCCGTCACGGATTTTGCACCACTGATCGAAACGTTCACCCAAGGAGAGGGCACTGTGCAGTACGGTTACCCTGTCTTTGAACCGGGCGGCGAAGCGGTTCAAAATCTGGGGAGTCAAGGCGATCTCCGGGACCAGGACAATGGCCTGTTTGCCGCTTCGGAGCACTTCCCCGATCACCTGTAGGTAGACCTCGGTCTTGCCGCTGCCTGTAACCCCGTGGAGCAAAACCGGTTTGCCCTGGCCCTGCATTTCCTCTAAGATCAGATCCACCGCCTGGCGCTGCTGCTCCGTGAGCACCACCGCGGGATCTGATACGGGATCCACCTCCACCTTGCGCTCCACTCGCACCTCACCCAGGGAGATCACGCCCTGTTTTTCCAGGGCGCGCAGGGTGGAGCTGGAGGTATCGGCAAGGGCCAAAAGTTCTGCAGCCAGCATTTCTCCCCGTACCTGCAGGATTTCCAGCACGCGCCTCTGGGCCCAGGCGTTTTTGCGCAAGGCGGGATTGGGGTCCAGCAGCGTGACCAACTGCGCCGTTTTCACCCCCACCCGCTCCCTTCCGTAGCGCGCCGCAGGAGGCAGCATGTACTGCAGAGCTTCGGAAAAGAGGCCCGCGTAGGTTTCCGCCATCCAGCGGGCCAGCTCCACCAGGGAGGGCAGGATAGCGGGCTTGAGATCCAGAGGTTTGATGATGGCTTTAAGTTTCTGTTCTGCCACTTCCAGTTCGTTGGTGAGCTCCACCACGTAGCCTTCCAGCTTGCGGCGGCCAAAGGGAACCAGCACGCGGTGGCCGATCTCGATTTGGCCCTGATAGCGCTCTGGAATGGCATATTGAAAGATGCGGTTCACCGCTTCGGCCCGCACATCCACAATCACTCCGGCGTATCGTTTCTGCTTCATTGGACCTCACCTCGAAAAAAACGCCCGTGGCATCCACCACAGGCTTGCACTAGTGCAGCTATTCATACTCCCATTCGATTTTGCCCGCTTCCAGTTCCTCAAGGGCTATGGTCACAGGCTTGCGGGCCTTCGTTTCCATCACAGGCTCTGCTCCATCGATTAACTGCCTCGCTCTTTGGGAGACGACCATAATAGCCTCATAGCGATTAGCCTTCTGTGGCATCAAGATCCGAGCCCCCTTTCCACAACTGCTGCAAATAGTCTAGATCAATGCGGTTTACCCTGCACCATTCGCTTAGAATGATCTGCCTGAGCTGCTCCGCGGCCTTGTTCAAGTCATCGTTGATGATGAAGTAGTCATAATCTACGATATGCTTAACTTCTTCCCGTGATTTCGCCAAACGGCGCCTGATCACTTCTTCAGAATCGGAACCCCTCAGTCTCAGCCGTTTGCTCAACTCCTCAGGAGTCGGCGGCAGCAAAAATACCAAGACCGCCTCGGGCATCTTCCCTTTGATCTGAGCGGCCCCCTGAATATCGATGTCCATGATCACTGCATTGCCTGCTTCGATCTGTTCATGGACATACTTTTTGGGCGTGCCGTAGCGGTAGCCCACAAAGGTCGCTGATTCTAATAATAGATCATCCTTGAGCATTTGGTCAAATTCTTCTTCTGTGCAGAAGAAATAATTGACCGCGTGAACTTCCCCGGCCCTGGGCGGCCGAGTTGTCACGCTCACCGAATACTTCAAGTTGGGAATGGTGGGAAAAACGGCATTCATCACAGAATTCTTCCCGGCACCGCTGGGCCCCGACAAGACTATGAGAAAACCTTTCGTTTTTAACCCACCACTCCTCAGGTCCTTTTGTGTTCCCTTCAATTCAGCAGCAACTCCCTATTTCTCATTAGCTTCCAGATTGTCTTTGCTTGTGAGACGATGTGCCACGGTTTCGGGTTGCACTGCTGACAAAATTATGTGATCACTATCAGCGATAATAACTGCTCTGGTGCGTCGGCCGTAGGTGGCATCGATGAGCATGCCGCGATCCCTGGCCTCCTGCACCATGCGCTTTATAGGAGCCGACTCGGGACTGACTATTGCCACGATTCTATTTGCCGCCACTATGTTCCCAAAGCCAATATTGATCAACTGGATGCCCATGTTCTAAGCTCCTTACTCTCAACCTAACCTCTGCAGCAGTTGTTCCTTTTGCCGTTTACCCAAACCTTGGACGCGACGATTTTCGTTGATCCCGATTTCCCGCATCAACTTCTCTGAAGTAACTTTACCCACCTGCGGCAGGGACTGCAACAGATAGGTGACCCTCATCCTGGCCACCACTTCATCGTCGGTCTTCTCCAGAACTTCCCGGAGGGTGATGGAACCCTTCTTCAGCTTGAGCCTCAGCTCAGCCCGCTTGCTGCGCATTTCCTGGGCCTTTTTCAGAGCCTTCAACTTCTCTTCCGGGGTCAAAACTGGCAGTGACACTCGTGCTCACCTCCTTTGCTCGACTGATTCAGCACTTTCAGAACCTGGGCAAGTTGGAGCCGCCTCATTCGATGTTCTGCACCTGTTCGCGCACCTTCTCCAACTCACTCTTCAGCTCCACCACAAGGCTGGCAATCTGCACATTGTTGCCCTTAGCGCCCATGGTGTTCACCTCTCGGTTCATCTCCTGTATCAAAAAGTCCAGTTTACGCCCTACCGGTTCGGTAGAACGCAGGAGCTCTCTCAACTGCTGAGTGTGACTGCCCAAACGCACCAGTTCTTCATCAATGCTGCATCGGTCAGCAAATAGAGCTACTTCTGCCAGAAAGCGTTCCTCGGTTAGGGTTGTCCCATGCAACAGCTCACGCAAACGATCACTGAGGCGCAGGCGGTAATCCTCCACAACCTGGGGCGCTACCTGCGCCACCTGGGCCTGCAGCTCCTCAATGCGCACAATTTTCTCCTGCAGATCCGCATAGAGTCGTTCGCCCTCCGCGGCCCGCATCTGCTCCAAATCATCCAAGGCCTTCGCCGCTGCTGCCGTTAGGACTGCCTGGAGATCCTCCCAGTCGTATTCGGGGTCCTCCACCTCCAAAACACCAGGTAGAGAAAGGATCTGATCCAGGGTAATGACCTCGTCACTGCCCAAAACCTCTTTGATGCCCTGCAGGGCACGCAGATACCCCTGCAAGAGCGGGGCATTTAACTCTACATTTCTCTCTTTTTGGGCAAATTCCTCCACGAAAACCGCTGCTTCTATCCGTCCCCTAGCAATTCTCTCGGAGATGGCCCGGCGCAAACTCTCCTCTAACTGCCCGTATTGCTTGGGCAGACGCAAAAACAGGTCCAAATAGCGGTGATTAACGGATCGCAGCTCAATGCGCACCGCATACTGGGCGCTGCTGGCCTCTCCCTGCCCAAAGCCCGTCATACTCTTGATCACTGGTTTCCTCCAAATCTTACCGTATTAGTGTGCTTTAATTCTTGGTCTGGTAAAATAATCCTGCCTGCCAGCTAAACTTTCAGCAAGGAAAGGCGCCTCCTCACCGCCCGCTTCACCATGAGCCCCGCGGTCTCCGCGAACAGGGGGAAACAGGCAAACAGCCCCACCAAAATCCAGTCGTCGCCGCTGAGGGGCACCGTCTGGAACACACTGGCCATGAAAGGATGATAGAGCAGGAACACGTGGGCGCCACCCGAGATCAGCACCGCCAGGATCAAATAGAGGTTGCCCCAAATGCCCAAATCGAAAACGGAATGGCGCTCATAGCGGCACTGAAAAGCATAGATCAGCTGTGCCATAACCAATACCGTAAAGGCCATGGTGCGGCTGCGTTCCAGCTGGCCCGGGTAGTACCACAGACTGAAGAGGAACAGTGCCAGCGCGGCCAGGCTGATGGTAACACCAGCAAACAAGATGCGCCTGAGCAGGCCCCTGGCGAAAACCCCTTCCCCGGGATTGCGCGGCTTCTGCAGCATAATATCTCGCTCCGCCGGATCCAGACCCAGGGCTATGGCGGGCAGGCCATCGGTTACCAGGTTCATCCACAGAATCTGCAGGGGGATCAGGGGCAGGGGCAGACCTAAGAGGGTAGCGGCGAGCATGGTGAGCACTTCCCCCACATTGCAGCCCAGGAGGTAGCGGATGAACTTGCGGATGTTATCGTAAATCCCCCGCCCTTCCCGCACCGCCTTGATGATGGTGCCGAAGTTGTCATCCAAAAGGACCATGTGGGAGGCCTCCCGGGTCACATCGGTACCCTGAATGCCCATGGCCACACCAATATGGGCTTCTTTTACCGCGGGGGCATCGTTCACCCCATCTCCCGTCATGGCCACGATCTCGCCGTTGGCTTTGAGCGCCTTGACGATGGAGAGCTTATGGGTGGGCGCGACGCGGGCGAACACCGCTGTGCTTCTGATGGCTTTCCGCTGCTCCAAGGGCGTGAGCGCCTCCCATTCAGCTCCAGTGAGTACCCTGTGCGCCTCGGGAGTAAACAGCCCGATCTGCTCGGCTATGGCCGCCGCGGTCTTTTTGTGATCCCCTGTGACCATAATGGTGCGCACACCGCCCAAACGTGCCGCTTGAACGGCCGCGGCCACCTCAGGCCTGGGGGGATCGATCATGCCTACGAACCCTGTGAAGATCAAGCCGCGCTCCCACTGTTCTTCAGGGGGAAGCTGCTGCCCCAGGGGCTTAAAGGCCGTGGCCAAGACCCTAAGCGCCTGATCGGCCATGGAATCCAGGATCGTCAGAGCTTCTCTTCGTCGTTCCTGGGTCAAGCGCACAACCTCAGTGCCCACCATGATGTGCGTGCATCGCGGCAGCACCACATCGGGGGCCCCCTTCACCAGGGAGATGCGATCCCGTCCCTGGCGCACCACTACCGACATGCGCTTGCGCTCCGAGCTAAAGGGAATCCCGCCCACTTCTTCGTAAACCCGCCTGAGCTGCCTCTGGCTGAGTCCAGCCTTCTCCGCCAGGCGGAGGAGCGCTACTTCCGTGGGATCTCCGAATACGCTCCCATCCTCGTATACTTCAGCCTTGGTGCACAGAGCCCCCACCGCCACACTGTACCAGAGGTCATCCTGGATTTGGGGATCCAGCCTGAGCGCCTGCCCGCCCAGGCTGTGCAAACCCCGGCCGGTCCAAAGCTGCTGCACCTCCATCTGGTTGAGGGTGAGGGTGCCCGTTTTGTCTGAACAGATCACGGTGGCGCAGCCCAAGGTCTCCACCGCGGGCAGTTGGCGGATCACCGCGCTTTGCCTGCTCATGCGCTGCACGCCCACGGAAAGGGCGATGGTGACCACCGCGGGCAGGCCTTCGGGAATGGCGGCCACCGCCAGGGTAACCGCCACCATGAACATCTTGTAAACGGGAAGGCCCTGGCCCACCCCAGCCGCGAACACCACGGCCACGATGGCCGCACAGGCCAGAACCAAAATCCTGCCCAGCTGCTGGAGGCGCTTCTGGAGCGGAGTTTCACTGCTCTCCTTCTCCTGGAGCAGATGGGCTATCCTGCCGATTTCCGTATCCATACCCGTGGCGGTCACTACTGCCCTGCCAAAGCCCCTGGCCACCAAGGTGCTTTTGTACACGGCATTGCGGCGATCGCCAAGCGGTGTTGCTTCATCCCCCAAGAACTTTTCGTCCTTGCCCACAGGTACGGACTCGCCCGTCAAATTCGACTCATCCACGCTCAGCAGCTGGCATTCCAGCAGGCGGGCGTCTGCGGGCACACGGTCGCCTGGTTCCAGGAGGATGATATCGCCTGGAACCAGGAGCGAAGCATCCAGAAGGGCCTTGTGTCCGTCCCGGATCACCCGGCAGTGGTCCGCGGCCAGCTTGTTCAGCATTTCTATGGATCTTTCCGCTCGGTACTCCTGGACAAAACCCAAAACAGCATTGAGGAACAAGATGGCAAAGATAGCCACCGCGTCCAGGTATTCGCCCAAAAGCACGGAGATGACCACCGTGCCCAAAAGCACCAGCACCATGAAGTCCTGAAACTGGTTAAGAAAAAGCCGCCAAGGTGCGATTGGCGGTGTAGATACCAGGACATTGGGGCCGAAGCGGTCCAGGCGCGTCCTGGCTTCCTGGGTGGACAGCCCCAGTTTAGGATTGACCTGCAAATCTTTGATCAGCTTAGCCGTGGGAATCAGATGCCAATTTCCAGCCACAAGCCTCACTTCTTTCCCAGAATAATCGGGCATGCGGTGGGTGTGCCCCCTGTTCTCACGCCATCTTTATTCTGGGAAGAAGGAAAATAGTACGCCGAGGTGACGGCTAGCCTCAGTTAACCCCGCGCAGCTCTTCCATGCGGGAAAACACGTGGGCAGCCTGGTCAGTGCGGCCCACAGCCTCATAACTCCAGCCCAAATATTCCAAGAGGCTCAAAGAGCGCGGCGCCTGCAGCTGGCCCAGCTCCAGCACCTCAATGGCCTCTTCATATTGGCCTAAGTAGTACAGGGATTTGCCTAGGCCCAAGCGGGCATCGAAAAAGTCCTGCGCTCCATCTAGGGCCAGTTCAAAGGCTTCCCTGGCCTGGGAATACTCGCCCCGCTCCAGGGCAACGGTGCCCAGACCACAATGGACACGGGCCAACGACTCCTCTTCGGAGCTGGCCTCCAGGGCCAAGCGGTAACTCCGCTCCGCCTCATCCAGACGCCCCATTTCCACATAGAGGTCCCCCATGAGGGCCTGTACCCAGGCGTCTTTAGGCTGAAGTTGGGCGAACTCCAGATAATATCCCAGGGCGGTGCCGGGGCGCTGGAGATAGCTGTAGATCAACCCCAGCATCAAATTGGCTTCCCCCGCCTGGGCTGGATCGCGGGCGGCTTTGCCAAACTCCTCAACGGCCATCCCGATGGGGTCAATGTGTCTAAAGGTTTCCTCAAGCCTCACAGCGTGGTACAGAAGGGCCTGGAAACCGTTGTTTATGTTGCGAGAGGTCACGCCGGTCTGGGCCAAAACCACGCCGGATAGGACCGCCAGCACAATCAAAGTCAGCACAGTGCGCTTCTTCATAGCAAACATCTCCTATCTAACCCGCTCCTTACTTCTCCACCGAAAGCCGATCACCTGCTTAGTTGTGGGTGACACTATCAGGTGATATAATAGGCAGGCGAGGTGGTAATATGCCCCTAGACGGCCTGACAATCAATGTTCTCATAGGCGAGCTGAAGCCGCTGATATTAAACGGCCGCGTGCTCAAAATCTACCAGCCGGAAGAAACAACCATCACCATGCAGCTGCGGCTGCCGGGAAAGACCCACACCCTGCTCTTCTCAGCGGATCCCGTTTACCCCCGCCTGCACACAATCGAAGAGCAGCCCCTTAATCCCCAAACACCCCCGAACTTCTGCATGCTGCTGCGCAAGTACTTAGAGCCCAGCAGGCTGCTGGGCATTGAACAGCGGGGGCTTGACCGCATCATCCAGCTGCGCTTTGAGGCCCTGGATGAAGTGGGAAAACTCACTGAGCTGAGCCTGATCTTCGAGGTGATGAGCAGGCAGAGCAATCTCTATTTGGTAGACTCCGCCGGAGTGATCCTAGATGCCCTCAAGCGCTCCCCCGGCCGGGGCATCCTGCCGGGAGGGACCTACGCGGCACCGCCTGATCAAGGCAAGCTTCAGCCCACTGTCCTTTCTCCCACAGAGCTTGTGGACGAAATCCGTCTGCTGCCGGCGCAGACCGAGATCTGGAAATGGATCGCCGACTCTTTCCAGGGCTTCAGTGCCGTCGCCGCCCAAGAAGTTGCACGCAGGGCCGGCTTCCCCTCCACCATAACCAGGGCAGAACTTTCTGAAGGGGATTGGACTAAAGTGCAGCAGGCTCTGCAGGGCTTAGTTCAGGAAATCGCCTCCGGTGGAAACCCCTGCTATTATCCTGAACTGGACGACTTTACAGCCTATACCTTAACGGGATACAAGGGCCAGTCCTTTGCTTCGGTGAACAATCTGCTGGAGACAGTCCTTACGGGCAAGCAGAAGGAAAAGCAGCTTGCGGAAAGCAAGACCTCGCTGCGCAGACGAGTGGCGCAGCACCTCAAACGCCTGAACAAAAAGGAAGCCATCCATCATCTCGCCCTGCAAAAAGCAGAGCGGGCCGATCTCCTCCGCCACCAGGGCGAGCTGCTCACCGCCTATTTCCACCTCATTCGCCCGGGAGCCCAAGAGGTGCAGGTGCCAGATTACACCCAGGAGGGACAGTTGGTCACCATAGAGCTGGATCCCCGCCTGTCCCCCAGCGCCAATATCCAGCGCATCTTCAAGCGCTACCACAAAGCCAAGGCTGGGCAGCGCCACAGCGAAGAGCTGCTGGCAGCCATTTGGGCGGAAAAGGAGTACCTAGAGGGTATTCTGCTCCAGATCGAACTGGCCGACTCCACAGACCTGCTTAAGGAAATCGAAGCGGAACTGCGCAGAACGGGCTATCTGAGGGCAAGGGCGCCCAAGGCCAAGGAGAAGGCAGCCTCCCCCTCTGGGCCTGAGCGCTATCTCTCCCCCGACGGTCTGACCATTTTGGTGGGCCGCAACAACAGGCAGAATGATCAGCTCACTTTCCATTTGACCGGCCCCAACCACCTCTGGCTCCATGCCAGGGGCACGCCGGGCAGCCATGTGGCGGTGCTGGCCGAGGGTGATATCCCCAACGACACGCTGCTCCTCGCCGCCCAGCTGGCCGCCTACTTCTCCGCGCAGCGGAACTCCCCCAAAGCGGAGGTGGACTACACCCTGCGCAAGTACGTGCGCAAACCCAAGGGGGCAAAACCGGGCTTTGTGCACTATGAGCGGGCTAAGACCATAGTGGTCAATCCCTCTGAATTCATTCCCCCACCTAAACAGTGAGGACAAGAAGCAGGCGAGTTCACCTAGGTCGTCTACGCCTGCCCCTTGTCGCTCCATTGAAACTAGGTCCTGCTTGGTCAGGACCTTTTTGGTTTATCCCATTTTATTCTACCCATTATTGCAGATTCCTCTTTCTGCAGTGGCATTTTTCGCTAATTTGCACCATTTATACATTCGTCCCCTAAAGAGCAGGTAAGTATAACAGCATCCTCCCTGGTCATAATAATAGATAGACTAAAGGGTAAAGGAGGACTTACCATGACGGCCGATGACAAGCAGGCGGCTGTGGCCACCCGCGGAGCGGTGCGCATGTGGACGGAGGAAGAGAAGGATGTAGTCTGGGAGCAAACCCTAAAGGCCAAGGAGGAAAACCTGCCCCTTACGGAGGCTTTTCGGCGCGCGGCCAAGCTTCTACCCCACCGCTCGGAAGCCGCAATTGGCATGCTTTATTACAACGTCCTGCGCAAGGAGCGCAAGGAACCTGTCCCGCAACCAAGGGCGGCTGAACCAAAGACACGTTCAGAGTTCAGCATCGACCCCAAACTGGTGGAAGCATTTCAGGGTTTACCCGAATATATACAGCAGCTCAACCGTAAAGTGGAATCCCTGGAGGAGCGGCTGCAAAACCCCAATCCCGAGGCCGTTTTAAGGGCCCTGGCCAGCCTGGCGGAAAGCCTGTGCAGTCAAGGGGAAAAGGACGAGTATATCAAGAAACTGGAGGCGGAAAACGCCAGTTTGAGAGAGGCCAACGCGGAGCTCCAAGGAAGCCTGGCCGAGCTTAAGGCGGCTTACGACGACGCCCTGGGCATCTATGACATGTTTACCAACATGGCCTCCATCTCCCAAATCATGAGTTTAGGGGATTTCAAACAGCAAATGAAGACCACCCTGGATAAGTGGGGGAATGTGCTCAGTATCACCTTTGCCCGCAGTGTATAAAGGAATCTAGCGCCCCTTGGCCAATTAGTTACAAAAACCAAAGCCGAGGAGCCAGCCATGAGGAGCAAAGTGATCTTAGCAGAACAAGAAGTGGACCCGCACTGCGCAGGTATGGAGCTGGGAGTATACGCCCGCCAGCATCTAGGCATCTCCAACCGCAGACTGCAGAAGGCGGTACGCACCAGGGGCCTCCTGCTCAACGGGCGCCCTGCCCACAGTAAGAGGAAACTGCGCCCTGGTGATCGGGTGCAGGTGGCCCTGCCCGCCAAGGAGCAGGTGAAAATACCGGTGGCTGATCCTAAGAATCTCAAGGTTCTATACGAAGACCCCTGGCTTTTGGCAGTGGATAAACCAGCGGGACTGCCCAGCTACTCCCTCCAGGACGCCAGGGGTGCGGCCAATCAGGTGGCTGGCCACTTCCTCGCGCAGGGGCTGCAGCTCACTCCCCGCCCACTACATCGTTTGGATACCCCCGCCTCGGGGGTTTTGGTCTTTGCCAAAGATGCTGAGACCCAGACCGCCCTCACCGCCCTTTGGAATGAAGGCCAGGTGCAGCGCCGCTACTACGCCATCTGCCAGGGACGCTTGGAAACAGCCCAGGAAATCAAGGAACGCCTGGACGGCCAGGAGGCCCTGACCAAGGTGAAGCCCCTGAGCATCCACCCCCACTGCACCGAACTTAGGGCGGAGCTGATTACCGGCCGTACCCACCAAATCAGAAGGCATCTAGCTGCCCTGGGCCATCCTCTGCTTGGAGATAGGCGCTACGGCACGGCTGTCGAGGCAGGACCGCGCCTTGCCCTCCATGCTTGCGAGGTAAGCTTTCCCCACCCCCACAAAAAAGGAGAGCATGTCAAGATCTGCTCTCCCGTACCGCAAGCTGAGTTCCGTTCCTATTTATTGCCCTGAGACGGCTCCTTCCACCGCGCTGAAATCCTCCTTATACTGCAGCAAAAACAGGTTGTAATACAAACCCTTCTGGGCCAAGAGCTCCTGGTGGCTGCCCATTTCTCGCACCTTGCCCTTGTGCAGCACAATGATTACATCCGCATCTTGGATCGTGGACAGCCGGTGGGCCACCACCAAACTGGTCCTTCCTGCCAGCAGCTTGGGCAGGGCATCTTGAATCAGGTGCTCCGTCTCCGTATCGATGTTGGCCGTGGCTTCGTCAAGAATCAAGATGGCAGGATCATAGGCCAGGGTCCTGGCAAAGGCGATGAGCTGCCTCTGACCAGCGGAAAGGGTGGAACCCCGCTCCGTGACCGGCTCATCGTATTGGCGCGGCAGCTTTTCAATGAAGTGGTGGGCATTGACGTAGCGGGATACCTCTTCGATCTGCTCAGGGGTGATCTCGGGATTGTACAGCCTGATGTTCTCCCTGATGTTACCGGAAAAGAGGAATACATCCTGCATGACCAGGCCGATGTTGCGCCGCAGCTCTTCTTTACTGAACTCCCTGATATCCCTGCCATCGATGAGGATTTGCCCCTTTTGGATGTCATAAAAGCGCGTGAGCAGGCTCATGATCGTGGTTTTACCTGCCCCCGTGGCTCCCACAAAGGCCACCGTCTGCCCCGGTTCCACCGTAAAGGAGACATCCCTAAGCACCCATTCTTCCCCCACATAGGCAAACCAGACGTTCTTAAACTCAATGCGTCCCTGGATCTGGCCCATGGGCTGGGGATCAGGCGGATCCTGAATGGCGGGCTCCTCGTCTAGGATTTGGAAAATGCGCTCCGCTGAAGCCATGGAAGCCTGGAGGATGTTAAACTTCTCCGTAAGATCGTTGATGGGCCTAAACATCATTTCCATGTAACTCACAAAGGCATAAAGCACCCCCAACTCCAAGGAGCGGTTGAGCAGCAGGCTCCCCCCTACCCAAATGAGCAGCACCTTAGCCAACAGATCCACCAGGTTGATCGCGGGCCTGAAGATGGCATAGACCATGAGCTCACGCATGCTGGCTTTGTAGTGATCGCGATTGATCTCCTCGAATTCCTTGTACTTGCGCCGCTCCTGGCGGAAGATGTGCACCAGGCGCATCCCGGAGATGGTCTCGGCGAAATTGGCGTTAATGCGAGCCAAACGCACCCTGGTTTCCCTGTAAGCAGCCCGGGCCTTGGTACGGAAGATGGCTGTCATCACCACGATCACGGGCAGCACAGCCAAGGAAGTCAGGGTCAAACGCACATCCATTTTGAACATGACAACAATGATGCCCAGGACCATAAAGACATCCTTAAACAGGTTGACCAACACGCCAGTGTACATCTCGTTGAGGTTCTGGGTGTCGTTGGTCACCCTGGTCACCAGCCGGCCCACGGGGGTCCGGTCAAAAAAGGCCAAGGCCAAGCGCTGAATGTGGCTGAACAGATCCTGGCGAATGTCGAAGATGATCCTCTGCCCCGTATACTGGAGCAGGGACACCTGCACGTAGTTGAGGACAAAGCCCAGTGACATGAGCCCAAACAGAATGAGACCCAGTTTAAAGATGGATTTGTACTCAAAGCTCCTCAGCTCCCGGGCCTCCTCCGGAGTGAGGGTGAGCACCAGATCGCCGCTGGAGCTTCTTAAAACCTGCACACCATCCTCTTTCACTAGCTCCAACCTGATTCCTGGAGTGATCTCGCCTAACCGGTCCTCCCGCAGCAGAGCATAGCCTTGGATGTTAGCCAGCGCCGGGTGTTCCGTATCCCCATCCACCACCACGTAGCCGTGGTTGGCCGCGAGGATGTGATCGTCAATGGCCACTTTGATCATATAGGGAGTAGCCAAATCGATGGCTGCGATGAACAAAAGCAGCAAAATGCACAAAAAGATCCAGAACTGATAGGGCTTAGCATATTTCAACAGCCTGCGCATGAGCCGGCTGTCGTAGACTTTACCGAGAGTTTGTTCTTCCTGTTGGTATTCCAATTCTCTGTTCACCTACCTCGAGCACCAATTAGCTGACGCTTTCAATCTGTTCTTCCAAGAGCTGTTTATGATAGAGCTCTCGATACAGTCCCGGCTGCTCCACAAGCTGATCGTGGGTACCCCTCTGGGTGATGGCGCCCTCTTCCAGAACGATAATCTGGTGGGCGTTTTTCAGCGTGGAGATGCGGTGGGAAACGATGATTACCGTCTTCCCAGGGAAAACACGGCGCAGGTTCTGGAGGATGGCTTCCTCGGTCTCCGTATCCACCGCGGAGAAGCTGTCATCCAAAATCAGAATTTGCGGTTCCTTGATCAAAGCCCTGGCCAGAGCGACGCGCTGTTTTTGTCCCCCCGAGAGGGTAACGCCCCGTTCGCCCACGATGGTATCAAACTTCTGGGGGAACTCCACGATGTTATCATAGACCTCAGCAAGTCTCGCGTATTCCATCACCCGCTCCCGGCGGCTGCCCGTGTCGGCAAAATCAATGTTCTCAGCGATGGTGGTGGAAAACAAGAAACTTTCCTGGGGAACGTAACCGATGTTAGTGCGCAGGACATCCAGGGAGATATCCTGGATATCTACGCCGTCCAGCTTGATCATTCCCCGCTCCGCATCATAGAGGCGCAGGAGCAGATTGAGGAGCGTGGTCTTACCTGACCCCGTCCTGCCCAAAATGCCCACCACTTGACCGGGCTCAATCTCTGCACTAATGCCCTTGAGCACCGGTTCCGTGGACGTGGGATAGGAAAAGGTGAGATCCCTGAACTCGATCCTGCCCTGCAAACGCTCGAGGGCGCTCTCGCTCACATCCTTGATTTCAGAGCGCTGGCTGAAAATGGCATCAAGCCGATCCATGGACGCCTTCCCCCGCTGGATCATGTTGATCACCCAGCTGATGGCCATGACGGGCCAGATCAGCATGCCCAGGTAACTGTTGAAGGCCACAAAGTCCCCCAGGCTTATGCTTCCACTCAGGACCAGGGAACCGCCGTAACCTAAGATGATCACCATGGCCAGCGATGCGCAGTAGCCGATCAGGGGGTGAAAGAGGGCGTGGACGCGTACCAAGTCCATGTTCCGCTCCACATTCAGCTCGTTCACTTCCCGGAAACGCTCATCCTCGCGCTTCTCCCGGGCAAAGCCTTTGATCACCCGGATGCCTGAGAAGTTCTCCTGGACCCTATCGGTGAGCTGCGAAAAGGCCTCCTGCACCCGGCGGAAGCGCCTGTGGATCATCCGGCCGAAACCCAGCCCCACCGCGATCATGAAGGGCAGCGGAATCAGGGCCACCAAGGTGAGCCGCAGGCTGATGGTGCTGGCCATCATGTAAATGGTCACAGTGGTTAGAAAGACAGCGTCCACGGCACTGACGATCCCCGGTCCAAAGGCCATGCGGATGGCATGGATGTCGTTGGTGGCATGGGCCATGAGATCGCCCGTCTTGGTGCGGTTGAAAAACTCGCTGGAAAGACTCTCCAGGTGCTGGAAGAACATATTACGCAGGGTGAATTCCATTTTCCTGGCAGTGCCCATGATGTTGATGCGCCAAACATAGCGAAAGACGGCAATGATCAGCGCCAGGCCAATAAACTGCGCGGAAAAGCGAGCCAGATCGCCCCTGGCGAAGTTCCCCTCAGCAATAAGATCGGTGAGATTCCCCAGCATCTTGGGCATCACAAGCTGGGCCGAGTTGACCACGATGAGAGCGAAGACGCCCACTATGTAATAACGCTTGTGGACTTTGAAAAATTCCTTTAACCTGACAAAGCTGATAATGGTACTCCCTCCTTGCCACAAGGCTGCCCCCTTAAACGCAGGCACCCCCTTTCGTATTCTGGAATCGCAAGCGAAACCCTCCATAAATGGAGAAAAGGGCACAAAAAAAGGGCCCAAGATGCAGGCCCTTTGCTCTGCTATGCCCTACTGCCTTCCCCTGGTCACCCTCTCTTCCAGAAACGTGACGGCGTAGTACAAGAGAACGGATACGGCCAAGAGCAGGAGTACACTGGCCATGACCAGGGACATGTTGAACACCTGGCCTCCGTAGACGATCAAATAGCCCAAACCCGCTTTCGACGCCAAGAATTCTCCCACTATGGTGCCCACCAGGGAGAGGCCCACATTCACCTTGAGGGCAGCGATCATGGTGGGGATGCTGGCAGGGATAATCACCTTCCAGAGCACCTGCCCTTTGCTGGCGCCGAAGGTGCGCACCAGTTTCACTTTGTTGGGATCCACTTCCTTGAAGCCCGTGTGCATCATCATGATGGTGACAATGATGGAAACGGCGATGGCCATGGCCACTACCGCCGTGATGGTGGTGCCCAGCCAGACCACGAAGATAGGTCCCAAGGCCACTTTGGGAACGCTGTTGAGTACCACGATATAGGGATCCATCACTTTGGAGAAGAACTCCGACCACCAAAGCA
>FIZK01000125.1:0-139 GCA_900018335.1 uncultured Clostridia bacterium
CCCTGCCCTGTGTTATAATTAAGCAGCAAGGTGGTGACCGCTGTGCATTTCCAGGCTGACTCTCTGTTTGGTCCTGAGGGCTTACTCGCCCAGGCCCTGGAGTCCTACGAATACCGTCCAGAGCAAATCCGCATGGCCG
>FIZK01000125.1:152-8135 GCA_900018335.1 uncultured Clostridia bacterium
CCACGCCCCCCCTGCCCTGTGTTATAATTAAGCAGCAAGGTGGTGACCGCTGTGCATTTCCACGCTGACTCTCTGTTTGGTCCTGCGGGCTTACTCGCCCAGGCCCTGGAGTCCTACGAATACCGTCCAGAGCAAATCCGCATGGCCGAACACATCTGGGCCGTGCTGCAGAATAAGGAGCACGGCATGATCGAAGCAGGTACAGGGGTGGGCAAAAGCTTGGCTTATCTTTTACCTCTGATCTATTATGCCGTGGAGGAAAACAAGCTGGCCGTGGTGGCCACCAACACCCTCACCCTGCAAGAGCAGCTTTTTCACAAAGACATCCCCTTCCTCCAGAAGGCGCTGCCCCTGGAGTTCAAGGTGGAAGTGTTTAAGGGCCGCTCCAACTACCTCTGCCTCCGCCGCTTCCAGGAGTACCTCCACGGCCGCGGCAGCCAGCTGAACCTCCTACATAACATAGAAGCACTGCAGCGCTGGGCAGAAGAGACTGAAACGGGAGACTACAGCGAAGTCCCCTTCCCCATCCCCTGGGAACTGTGGTCCGAAATATGCTGCGAAAAAGAAAGCTGTCCAGAGGAGCGCTGTTCCCATTTCCAGG
Source organism: uncultured Clostridia bacterium (assembly GCA_900018335.1). Classification (GTDB taxonomy): domain Bacteria; phylum Bacillota; class Limnochordia; order Darwinibacteriales; family Darwinibacteriaceae; genus DTU010. The sequence goes on from FIZK01000125.1 coordinate 754, forward strand.
GCTGTTTCTACTGGAGCCTGCGCCACCGCTTGTCCAAGGCCCATATTGTCATCACTAACCAGGCCATGCTGCTGGCCGATGCCCGCACGGAAGGACGCGTTTTGCCCAACTTCCACGCCGTGGTGATTGATGAAGCCCACAATCTGGAAGATGTTGCCACAGGCTCCTTCAGCCATGAGCTCAACCGCAAGGGTTTCCTTGCCCATTACCGCACGGGGGTTCAGCTCCAGGCTGTACTGCGGGATCATGTGCCAGAATACCTGGTTCAGGACATCAATCTCACCCTGGATCAGCTAGTTAGGGAAGCGGGACAGTATTTCAACCAAATCGAAGGCTTGATCACCAGCCCCACGGTGCCCATCGGCCCGGAAAACCGCGCCGCTTTTGCCCACACCACCTTGGACAAGCACCTCAAAGACCTGCAGGGCCTGCTCAAGGAGTGTGAGCTGGACGAAGAAGGGGAAGCCTTCGGCCTGGTGGAGCAGTTCGCTTCCTTTACCGCGAGGCTCCTTGATACCCTGGAGCTGATCCTGTCAGCCAGCGACGAGAACTTTGCTTATTGGGCGGAAATGCAAAACGGGGAGCCCTGCCTCACGGCTGCTCCCATCCAGATCGGGCCCCTGCTGGAAGAGACACTCTTCAGCAGGACTCCCTCGGTGATCTTAACTTCCGCCACCCTCAGTACCAACCAGTCCTTCGCCTACATTCAAAACCAGCTGGGCCTGCAGGATGCTTCCGGCCTCATTTTGGGCTCGCCCTTTGCCTACGAACGACAGGCCATCCTCTGCGTGCCCACGGAAGCAAAGAACCCTAAGCATCCCCGTTATGCCCATTACACCGCTTACCTGATCCTGCGCACCCTGGCGGCAACTCGGGGCGGCGTTCTTGCCCTGTTCACCAGCTACAGCCTGATGGATCAGGTGGCCGAGGCCATCTGGCCCAAGCTGGCCGCCGAGGGCTATGACCTGTACAAACAAGGAGACGGTCCGCGCCTAGGTCTAATTCAAAGCTTCCAAGACAACCCCCGTTCTCTGCTTTTCGGCACCAACAGCTTCTGGGAGGGCATTGACCTGCCCGGGGAAGCTTTGAAGGCGGTGGTCATTACCCGCCTACCCTTCACTGTGCCGGACCGCCCGGTAACCGCGGCGCGCCTCAAGGTCATTGCGGAAGCGGGGGGCAACCCATTTCTGGAGTACAGCGTGCCCCAGGCCATCCTACGCCTGAAGCAGGGCTTCGGACGGCTGATCCGCAGCAAGCAGGACATGGGCGGCGTAGTGATCCTAGACGAGCGCATCCTCACCGCCGCCTACGGCTCCAGCTTCTTGGAGTCTTTGCCTCCGGCACGCTTTACCCGCGATCTAGAGGAGCTCCGCACTCTCTTCGGCAACTAGCTGCACATCATATAGCGGGCCGTTTTTCACCACCCGCACCTTTTCCACCCCATCTCCCACCATAATCTCAGTGGGGCGCATTTTGCGGGTCACCTGGTACAAGGTGGAGCGGATGGTGGACTCATTCACATCATCGCGGATCTGTGTGAATTTTTGGACCACAGCCCTGGCGGGAACCCCGTCAGGGTTTTCCTGTGCCAGTATGTACAGGGTCTCCACGATCTGACTGGTGAGCGAAGGTCGTGAGCCTCGGGGGCTTCCTGATTCTTTCAAGAGACTGTCCAGTTTGCGCAGATCCTGTTCTTTGGCTTCCAGTTTACGCTGCAGCTCGGCGATTTCGCTCTGTAAAATCTCCCGGGCCTGCCGGAGCTGTTCCCGATACCCCATGGTCATCACCTCTCCAAGTAGCAGCCGGCGGGAAAAAGCCCGCCCTTGCTTCTTGGTTAGTATGAACCTCTTCGCCCCTTAATATTACCCCCCGAGGCCCAGCGCATGACCAAAACCACGAAGATGGTACCGCCTAATAAGATGGGGATATAAAAGACCACGGCACGCCAGAGCAGAATAAAGCTGGCCAGCTCATCGGGCTGCAGTACCCCATCCAAGACAGCCCAGGAGATCCCTTCGGAAAGTCCCGCTCCACCGGGAATAGGGGAAAACACGGGTGCCACGCCAAAGAGGACCGCCAGGGCAAAGCGCAGTAAAGGGTAAAAGATGCCGAAGCCGCCCAACAGCAGAAAAGTACCGGTGTAGTAGACCACGTAATAGGAGAACGCGATGGCCACACACGTGAGATAGTGGCCGGTCCGCTTGGTGAGCAGGAACTCGTAGGTGGAACGGAAATCCGCCAGCCAAGCCGCGGAACGGGACTGGCGTCCGAACTTGCGGAAAACCCATTGAAAAAGGCGCTCACTCTTGACAATACCAACCTGGAGCGCGGCTATGATGGACAGGTAAACCAGCGCACCGATCTTTACGGTGGTGAAATATGCCGCCAAATCCGGCGGTACACTGGGAAGCAGCGAAGATGTTGACAAGCCCAGCAGAGCCAGGGCCGACTGCCCCGCCAGCCCTCCGCCCAGGACCACCGCAGTTGCCCGAGATGCCTTCAGTCCCCGGCGGTAGAGATAGTAGACGATGAGTGCACCTCCGCCACCTGCAAAGGGGGTAACCAGGGTGAGAAAGTTAGCTGCGCCCAGGACGATGGTCAGTTCCCACCAGGGGATGCTCTGGCCCAACGCCCGAGCAAGGGTGCCAATGCGCTGCCCGTCCACGATCCAAGCGGCCAGCACAAAGAAAAGGGCGCCAAAGAAGTGGCGCAGAGGGTATTCCCTCAGCTCCTGAAGCACCTCTCGGGGGCTGCTGATCTGCCAAAAGATCACGGCCAGTGCGCCGGCACTTACGAGCAGGGCAACAACCATTCCCTTCCAAGGTACCTTCCATTCCGGCTTGCTTGTTTTGTCCATGGCCTAGTACCTCAACTGTTCTGAATGTGTTATCAAGCGGGATTCCGCGTAATAGGTGCTTAAGATGGTCAAATAGTCATGGCCGGCTTCGGCCATACCCTTGGCTCCCCACTGGCTCATGCCCAGTTGATGCCCTGCCCCACCACCATAAACTTGTACCGCCTGCACCATGCCGTTTCCATCCAGCTGGCACTCTAGGAAAAAGTGGGCGCTGGGCAGCAGGGACTGCCTGCCTATGCTGTCCCTCACCCGCTGCAGAGAGGTGGGCTGCAGGGTGCGGCGCACGTTCAGCTCACCGGAAACGGAGATCTCGCCCTGCGTACCGATGATGCGCAGGTTGACTACCCTGCCCCTGGCATCCCTTTCGGCCACATCCAGGGTGACCAAATCTCCGAAACCGTCTGGGAGCAGAGGCGTCAGCTGCCTGATGAGCTCCTCCCGGGTAAAAGAGCATTTCCAGCGAAACCAAGGTGAGTCCCCTTCCAAGGGCAGCTGACTCAGATCCTGCCAACCTCGCGCATCTGTGAGCGGATTCCGGGGCGAGGTGGAGTAGAAGTATGTAGAAGTCACGGTGCCCTCGGGATTGACCAGAATCTGCCCGTCCGTTTCCCAAATGGCTTGAGTGGCCCTTGCGGACTCGGGCGCGTTATTATACACCTGCGAGTTAGTGCTGTCCGCGACGTGGAAGCCCAAGTGGCCCTGGCGGGAGTACACAGCCTGGGCCACGGCATAGGTCCTGGCGGCCACCGCTTGGGCCTTCAGCGCCTCCATGGGCCAGGTTACGGGCATTTCGCTGGGCACCACCTGGATCAGGTAGTCTTCCAGACTTACTTCGTTGATAACCAAAAACGTATCCTCGCCGGCAACCGTAAGCTCAAAACGGCCCCGGTAACAGGGGAAAAAGCGGGTGCTCTCTCCCCGTTGAAAAGAGTTAATCTGGAGGAGTCCCCCGGCCTCCGCTTCTATGTAGATGCGCGGACCGAACTCCCAGATACTTCCCCGGCCATCCTCCACCTGGAACCTCCCGTCCGTTACTGATACCACGGTTTCCTCTCCAGCCTGAAGCTGAAAGCCGCGCCCGGTGCCCTTTTCTTCCACATAGAGCCTGGAAGTGGGAGAAACCCTAAGCTCGCTGTGTTCAATGCTCCTGAACTGCTCCGTGCTGATGGCCACTCGGATCGTGCGAATGTACAGCGGATCATAGACATCAAAGCGGACTACTTCACCCGCGTAGATGGTGGGCACTACCTGCTCAAAGCCCACCTTTACCGCGTCCAAGGGTATGGGCACCATCTCTGCCTCCCAGTGCTGATAGCACTGCACATCCTGGCCGATGGGCAGATACCCATGGTGCTCAAACTCAACCAATGTTGGGGAGATGCGTAAAATCTTGTCAGCTGGCAGCGCCAGGGGCGCCTGGGAGCCGGGAGCCACATGGGGTAACTCCCCCTCGGCGGCCAGAACAGCCCCGCACAGCAGCACAAGCAGGAACCAAGCTGCCATCAGTTTCTTCATCTAAGGGATGCTCCTTATGCTTTCTGGAGCCTGCGGTGTTCTTTGAAAGTGCACTTGTCCTGCACAAAGATGAGGCCCCGTTCCTTGGCTAAAGATTCCACCTGGGAGTTGACGATCCCTTCTTGCAGCCAGATCGCCTGCAGATCTTCCCGCTGCAGGGCATCTTCCACCACTGCCAGGGCTTCTTCCGAAGGCCGGAAGACAACAACCATGTCCACTTGCCCTTCAATCTCGCTCACCTTGTTGTACACCTTTTCGCCTAGAAGCTCAGGGCCGGCAAAGGGATTGACGGGGTAGATCTTGTAACCAACACGCTGCAGATAGGCGGGCACTGTGTGAGCCGCCTTGGATGGATCTCTGCTTAAGCCAACCACGGCAATATTCTGCAAACTAAGGGCTTGCTCAACCGCGTTCTGCATGGAATTCCGCTCCTTTCTCAGCCCAAGCAGGAAAGGTATGTTATAATAAATACTAAATGCCGTTCAAAGGAGTCTGCGCTTTGTCTACCTGTTTGATCTTGGACTGTTTTTCTCTAGTATACCGCTCTTTCTTTGGATTACCAACAACTATTAGGCGGCAGGACGGGCAAATAATCAACGCCGTCCTCGGCTTTTATAACACCCTGACAGGGTTGATGAAGCAGTTCCAGCCTGATTACCTCTTCGTGGCTTCTGATCATCCCAGCCCCACTTTTCGGCACGGTCTGTTCCCTGATTACAAAGGCCACAGACCCCCCATGCCCCAGGAGCTCCGGGGCCAGATCGAACTCATCGAAGAAGTGATCGCCAGTTTCCAGGTCCCCTTGATCAGCTTTGCCGGCTATGAAGCCGATGACATCATGGGCACCATGACCAGATACGCTCCGGAAGGCACCCACTGTTACGTGATCACCACAGACCGGGACGCCCTGCAGCTCGTGTCTGAACACGTGACCGTTGTGGTTCCCAACAGCCGGGCCAACAAGATGTTCACCCCCGAGCTGGTGAGATACGAAATGGGTGTAGCGCCAGAACTGGTCCCCGATTACAAAGCCCTGGTGGGTGATGCCAGCGACAACATACCCGGCATTCCCCTGGTGGGTCCCAAAACGGCGGTACGCTGGCTGGATATGTTCGGCTCCCTGGATGAACTCATCGCAAGTGCGCATCTATTGCCAGGCAAGGCTGGCAGGAACCTGGAGGAAAACAAAGAAAACGCCCGCCTCTACCGGGAACTAGCCACGATTGAACGCAGCGTGCCCACTTACTGCTGCTGGCAGGCGGGGCGTCTAGCCTTCGAAGAGCAAGAAGTGCGCCGTACCCTGGATTCCCTGGGTATCCGGGCATCCATACCTGAAATAAGCTGATTTGCGGCAGCCCCTGGGCTGCCGCTTTTATCCCGACCCCTGGCGGCGTTGGGATAGGATCTCCTCTGTTTTTTCCATGGCCTTCTGGGCCTGGGGATGGTTCTCCAGCGCCACGGCGATGAACAGGGTGTCCACCGTGCCGAGTTGGGTAAGCCTAGAAGCGATGGCAGCACTCCTAAAGAGATTCTCCTGCGTGGAAGTGAGCAGCAGGATATCCGCCTCCCTGGCCAGGGCAGAACCTGAAAAACTGGTGATGGCAATGGTTGTGGCCCCAGCCTGCTTGGCTGTGCGCAGGGCCTCCACAATCTCCACCGTCTCCCCGGAAAAGGACAAGCACACCGCCACATCACCGGCGCGCAGGTGCACTGCCCGGGCGATCTGCAAATGGGTATCGAGGAAAGCACTGGCCCGCATACCGATGCGGGAAAACTTCTGCTCCGCATCGAGCGCCACTATCCCCGAAGCCCCCACACCGTAAAAATGGATCTCGCCAGCCTTAGCCAAGGCATGCACAGCCCTTTCTAAAGCCTCCGTGTCTAAAGCTTGGGCCGTTTCCTGCAGTGCACTGATATTGGCCTGGAAGATCTTCTCCTTGATCGTCCGGACATCGTTTCCGAGTTCCACTTCCCCATGGATAAGCACGGGTTTTACCGCCACATCTTGAGCCAGCAAAATCCTGAACTCCTGGTATCCTTTGTATCCCAAGCGCTTACAGAACTTGACCACCGTTGCGTCGCTTACTTCAGCCTTCTTCGCTAGTTCCGTAATGGAGTAGTGGACGGCTTCGCGGGGATTGTTGAGGATCACCTTTGCCACACGTTTCTCAGCAGGCCTGAGTGCCGGATACGTCCCGCGGATGTGCAGTAAAGCATTGGCCATTCGACTCACCACAAGACCCTCCTCCTGTAAAGTCCTGTGCTGCAGATCTATCTCCATGACCCCCGCAGCGAGAAAACGTTTGCTTTTGGGAATAATAACTAATTCCCCACAGCGGGTGCGTTGCCCTGCCAACCTCGCGTTTTATCCTCCAAAACCCCTTTTTATTCCCCTTTTCGAAATTGTATTGACAATTCAAACAAAAAGTCCTAAACTAGGAGCAAAAAGAGGTGATGGCCATCTGGCTCGTGCTGTTCTTTCATCTCGTGAGTGCCCTCCAGCCCTACCAAACCACTAAGTATCAAGGACTCGTGGGCCAAGATACCCCCTGGGACTGCGGCCCCACGGCCTGCGCCATCCTCTTTCTCCTGGCCGGTGAAAGCACCGAACCCCGCCTGGAGGCGGTGGAAGGACGGGGCGTTTCCCTGGCGGAGATGGCCCGCTACTTCCAAGACAGAGGCTGGGCCGTGGAGGGCTACAAGCTCACCTGGGAACAGCTGCTCTACTTCTTCCAGCACTCCCCCCACCGCCCCCTGCTGGCCCACCGAGAACTGGAACTCGGACACTACGTAGTCCTCCTGGGCCTGGTGCGGGATCTTTTGGTGGTGGCCGACCCCGCTAGCGGAGTGCGGGCCCTGCCTCCGGAGGTTTTCCTCGAAGACTTCAGCGGGCTGGTCCTCCATTTCCCCAACTTACCCCCCTTAGCCAGTGTGGAAAGAATCCTAACATCTGTGGAACGCCGGCTGCGGCTTTTGAACCAGGCGGTGGCCGAGTTTTGAAGGAGGGATG
>FIZK01000125.1:8220-12803 GCA_900018335.1 uncultured Clostridia bacterium
CCTGCGGGTTTATCTCTCCCAAGTGGGCTACGCTTGGCAGCCCAAGGAGGAACTGCAGCTGGCCCTGTACCTTCCCGTGCAGTACGGAGCAGAGCCCAACGCACCCAGCTTGCAGGTCTTGGCACCGCGGGCCCGCCTGAATTGGTCTCAGCCCATAGACTCCGCACTCAGTGGAGAGCTGGCGCTGCAGCTGAGCCCCAAGAAGGAGTTTTTGAGCCTGCGCAGCGGCGTGAAGCTGCTTTCAGATCCGCTGGCCGTGAAGTTCAGCCTGCTCTATGAGGATGGGCTTGCCCTGCAGACGGACTTGGCTTTCGCAGTAAATGAAAGGTGGGCCCTGGCAGCCCACCTCCGATACCGCAGAAACTCTCTACTCACCTACGAACTTCACCACTTTAGTCGCGGCGACAGGCAACTCAGTCTGAGCTACACCCACTCCTTGGATGGAAGCATCCAGAGCCTAGGTTTGAAAATCAGCTTCTAGGCCAGGGCTTCCCCTAACTTCTCCAACTCGTCCAGGAGCTCAGCGAAGACCTGCATGGCCTGGACGATGGGCTCTGGTTTGCTCAGATCCACCCCAGCCCGACGCAGTAGGTTCAGGGGATAGTCGGAACCTCCGCTGCCCAAGAAAGTCAGGTAGCGCTCCCTTGCCGGCTCGCCTTCGTCCAGAATCTGCCTGGCCAGGGCCGCGGCTGCGGAAAAGCCCGTGGCGTATTTGTACACGTAAAACGGTCTGTAGAAGTGAGGGATCCTGGCCCACTCCATGGCGATCAGCTCGTCAACTACAATGCCATCGCCGAAGTACTTTTTGTTCAAATCGTAATAGATCTCCATGAGCTGCTCGCAGGTGACCGCTTCGCCCCTGCCCACTTTGTCGTGGACAATCATCTCGAATTCGGCAAACATGGTCTGCCTGAACACGGTGCCCCTAAACTCGTCCAAATAGTGGTTGAGCAGGTAGGCCCGCCGCTGGGGATCCGTGGTCTTCTTGAGCAGATCATCGTTGAGCAGAGCCTCGTTCAAAGTGGAGGCCACCTCGGCCACAAAGATGGTGTAATCCGCGTTGGGAAACTCCTGATTCTTGTTGGAGTAATAGGTGTGCATGGCATGGCCCAGCTCATGGGCGAGGGTGAACACATCTTTGAGGTTCCCCTGGTAGTTCATGAGCACGAAGGGATGAACGCCATAGGTGCCCCAGGAATAGGCACCGCTGGTCTTGCCCCGGTTTTCCATCCAGTCAATCCACCCGCCGCCGAAAGCCTGGTCCAGATCGCCCAGGTACTGCTCGCCTAGGGGCTGCAGACCCTGCCGCACCATGTCCACAGCCTGCTCCCTGGGAAGCTGCTCTTCCTCCAGGTCAACCATGGGTACGTAGAGATCCCACATGTGCAGCTCATCCAGGCCCAACAGCTTCTTGCGCACCCGCACGTAGCGGTGGAGCAGATGCAGGTGGTCGTGGATGGTCTTGATCAGATTGGTGTAAACTTGAGGATCCACGTTATCCTCGAAAAGAGCTGCCTCCAGTGAAGAATTGTACTTCCTGGCCCGGGAGAAATAGAGTTCCTTCTTTACCGCGGAAATGTAGGTCACGGCCATGGTGTTTTTCCAGGCGGAATAGGTTTCATACATGGCCTTGAAGGCCGCTTCCCTGACCCGAGGATCCCGGGATTCCAAAAACTTAATGTAGCGCCCGTGGGTCAGTTCCACCATGTCCCCTGCTTCGTTTTGAATGTCGGGAAAGCGCAGGTCCGCATCGCTGAACATGCGGTAGATGTTCCCCGGCGCACTGGCCAATTCGCCAGCGGCAGCCAGGAGTTCTTCCTGTTCTGCCGGGAGAATGTGGGGCTTTGTGCGCAGCAGGTCCTCCAGATAATGGCGGTACACTTCAAGCCCAGGTATGGCCTCAATCCAGCCCCTCACCACATCGGGCTGGAGACTTAGGATCTCCGGCTCCAGGAAGGCCGCGGCGCTGTTCAGCTCCACCGCCATAGCTGCCGCCTGGTCGGCAAAACCCTGATACTTCGTGTTGGCGTTGTCCTCGTCCTTGCGCATGAAGGAGTAGGTGATGGTGCGATCCACCAGCAGCCTAAGCTCATCGCGCACCTTGAGGGCGTGCAGCAGAGCCTCACCCGAGGTAATAGTGCCCCGCAGATCCAGGATCCGCTGTTTCCCATCCTTAAGCTCCTGGAGAGTCTGCAGAAAAGCTTCATCCGTGGCAAAGATGTCTTCCAGTTTCCATTTCAGTTCCGCCGGAATCTCGGCGCGCGTTGGCAGCTTGCCCATTTGCTTCACTCCTGTTCTTCGTCTTTCTCACACAACTTCTCCACACCCCGAATCTCTCCTCCCATGGACAACCCAAAAACAGGATCAGCACCGTTTGTGGCGAAATACAAGGGGTGAGGTGACGCCCATGAGTATGGCTGAGGTACTTGCCCTGGATATCGGTACCCGCAAGATCGCTGGGCTGCTCGTGGCAGCAGCGGAGGAAGGCTTCGAACTCAAGGAAGCCATTGTGGAACAGCAGCTGCCCGGAGCCATGGCCGACGGACAGATCCACCATATCGATGCCGTGGCCAAAGTGATCAAAAGGATCAAGCAGAAGCTGGAAGAATCCCACGGCCGCACTTTCCACAAAGCGGCGGTTGCAGCTGCCGGGCGCTCCCTGCGCACCCAGACGGGCAGCAGCAAGATGAGCTTTGCCGCCAACCATCGCTTAAGCGCAGATGAAGTGAGGGCGCTGGAACTGGATGCGGTGCGCGACGCCGTGGAAAAGCTCGCGCCGGAAAGCGCGGACGGGGTGATGCACAGCTACCTCTGTGTGGGCTACAGCGTCATCCAGTATTACCTGGACGGCGAGCCCATCGGCGCCCTGGAAGGCCATCAGGGCAGCACCGCGCAGGTGGACGTAATCGCCACCTTTTTGCCCCGCATAGTCATCGACTCCCTGGGTACAGCCCTGGAGCGGGCGGGGCTGGACATGCTCTCACTAACCTTGGAACCCATAGCGGCCATGCATGTGGTTGTGCCGCCCACCATGCGTCTGCTCAATGTCGCCCTGGTGGATGTGGGCGCAGGCACCTCAGACCTGGCCATTTCCGCTGATGGAACCATCAAAGCCTACGGCATGATTTCCTATGCCGGGGATGCCATGACTACGGGGCTCGCTGAGCATTTCCTGCTGGACTTCAAGGTGGCAGAAAAGCTGAAGGTGGAGCTAAAACCCCAGGAGCTCTCGGTGTGCCACGATGTTTTCGGCAACGAGCTCAGCCTCACTTACGAGGAGGTCGTGGAAGTTCTGCGGCCCCGCGTGGAGACACTCGCCGAGAAAATTGCCCAAGAGATCATCGCCTTAAACGGTTCAGCTCCCAAAGGTGTGATCCTGATCGGCGGCGGCAGCCGCATACCGGGACTGGCCGAACTGGTGGCCCAAAAGCTCAACCTCCCGGAAAATTTAGTGCGTATGCGGGATAGGGACAGTCTCAGCATCGTACAGGGCAGTCCGCATTTCAGCGGCCCTGAGGCCATCACGCCCATAGGTATTGGCTGCACTCACCTGGACCGCAAGGCCATGGAACTGATCCACGTTACCGTAAACGATCGGCGCCTGCAGCTGCTGCAGATGCCAACCACCACCGTGGCTGAAGCCCTGCTCCATGCCGGCTTGGTCCCTTCTGAGCTGGTGGGCAGGCCGGGAAGCGCCTACACGGTGGAGCTAAACGGCCGCTGCATCACCCTGCCCGGTTCCAGGGGCAAACCAGCGGTGTTGACCAGAAACGGCGAGCCCTGCGATCTCGCCGCACCCTTGGCCGATGGAGACCATCTGCACGTGGAGGCTGGCCAATCAGGGGGACCTCCCCAGATCACCCTGGGGGAGCTCGTCGATGCCCAGGCCCTGGTGGTCACCATCAACTGCAACGGCTCACCAATGGAAATCAAGCCCCTCGTCTCGGTCAACGGTCAAGAGCAGTCCTTCGACTACGTGCTGCGGGACCGCGATAGGATCGCCCTCCAGCCCATCACCAGCTTCCGGGAGCTCTTTGCAGTTCTAGGCATACCGCCAGAGCGGGAGCTGGCCTTCCACCTCAACGGAGAAGAGAAAACTGTCCGGGTGACGCTAGAGCTGTACGTGGATGGCGTTAAAAGCCCGCTGGAAACAGCCATCGCTCCAGGGCAGGAAGTGGAATACTACCACAGGCCTTACACCGTCAAGGATCTCTTTCCAGGCAGCGCCCAGTACCCCGTCCCGGGGATCGTGGTGGAGGTTAACGGACGGAAGGTAGAACTCTCCCACAAGGAGCCCGCGCCCGTGGTGAACGGCGTAGAGGTGACACTTGATTACGAAATAAAGCCCCAGGACCGGGTGGAGTATAAACCCAGCCTCACTGGGGCCCTCGGTGCCTATATTGTCACCGACATTTTCCGCTGTTATGAGCCGGACGAGGTGTTCACCACCAGGGGTGGAGACATCCTGGTGAACGGAGTAAAATCAGGCTTCACAACGCCCATCAAGCATGGCGATGTGGTGGAGCTGATCCCTTACGGGGCTGAAACCGGGAATTCCTGAATGCCGGCCGCGTACGGCGCCA
>FIZK01000126.1 GCA_900018335.1 uncultured Clostridia bacterium
CGGGAAGTCAAGCTGCTCAAGATAGCCCGCAAGGCGGGCGGCGTCCAGCACACTTCCCTCCAACCAGATGCTCCGGTATACGCCGGGGCCATCGTTGAGGGGCCGGGCCGCTGCGGGGTAGACCACGAAACAGTCCGAAGCCACACGGAACTGAAACTGCTCGGAGCCCTCTTGATCGACGGTTTTCACAGGCAGTTCCACCCCATCCTCAAGCACCCCGACTATGGTCAGCTCAGCACCGAGCCGAGGCGTCCTGAAGGCCTGGCCCAGGCTGTTGGCGACGGTGCCGTAGAGCTCCTTGGCCAGCCGTTCACTGATCAGGCAGACCAGCCCTGTCTGCTCCTGAGGGGAGAAGTACCTGCCGGCCCGCAGAACCGGACGGAACACCTCCAGATATCGGTGGTCGGTGCCCAGGTAATCATGGCCGTCATTCCGGTCGGCAGCCCAGTATTCCGTAAGCAATCCTCCCCGGTCCCCCACTGAGCGGATGTATGCTGGGGGCAGGGGGCCAAGGCTGCTGTAAAGGCCCTTCTGGGCCACCCCTACTACCGCGATCCCCGGAGGGTACTGGGCCCTGGCCAGCTGCTCTTCGTAGATAATCCCCCTGGTCAGCCCCATGGCCACCACCAACACCACACCGATGATGAAAGCCTGGAACATGAAGAAGCGGTTCTTGCCCATGCCTTTCACCTCACTCACCTCTCCGGCCTCAACACAGCCACAGGGTCGATTTTTGCCGCCTGGCGGGCGGGAACCACCGCGGTAATCCAACCCACCAGCAGGGCAAGGAGGACGCCGGAAACAACCGTGACCAGGTTAAAGGCGGCCCAGTACATGCCCACATAACTGTTCATCACCGTGTTCACTATCCCCGCCAGCACGATGCCCAGATACCCGCCTTGGAGAGCGCAGGCGGCTATCTCACCCATGACCTCCCTGGCCAGATGCTTGGGCAGTGCCCCCAAGGCCACCTTCAGGCCGAATACCCGCTGCTGGTCGTATACGTTGGCAGAAGCGATCTGGATGATGTTCATGCCGGCGAGCAGGAACACGATGAAGGCCACGAGGAAAATCCCCGTGAGCACCAGCAGATCCTTGGCCCACTGCGTGTTATCCCTATCCCCTGGGGAGGCCACCTTCAGTGCCGGTGCATCTTCCATGTGGATCAAGTTTTGGGAAATAAGCCGGCTTAGATCAGCCTTGCTGTAGCCGGGTGCAAATACGCCGAGCTGCATGATCAGCCCGTCGTGGAAACGGCCCGCGTTGAAATCCTCATACCAGACCTCCAGCGGGAAGAAGATGCTGCTCTCGGAGTAGATGCCCAGGGGCAGCCCAGCAAGATAAAGGTCACCCTGCGCAGCCCCGATCACCTCATACTCCCTGCTGTTGACAGAGATTGAACGCAGGGCTTCTCGTCCGAACAGCTCCAAAAGGTCTGCAGTGACAACGCAAACCCGCTTCCGGTGCTCCTGATCCTCCCTGGTGAAGAACCGCCCGTCAACAACTTCCAAACCAAGCAGATGGGCCTCAGCATCAACCCCCACCACTCGGGCGCCGTAGAACTCGGAGCCGATTCTCACTTCAGCATCGTGCTGGTCAAAAGAAACGGCCGCAGCAACCACATCGTCAGGCAGCCAGCTGCGGATTTCCCGGGCCAGATCAAGCGGCATTCCCACTGTCCAGCCGCCGCTGTCCCCTTCGTAAACTGCGTAGACGTCCTCATCCCCAATGCTGTGACTCTGCATATGCATGATCATGGCCTGGCCCACGCCGATAATCAGGGTTGTGGCCACAACCCCCATGGCCATGCCCACTATGAGCAGGATCCTGTACAGAGGCTTCATCGTATCCCCCCTCAAGCCTTCGGGTGTGAAAAGACGACGGATCCAACCTCGAGCTTGGAATCGTCGATGATCCGGCCGTCCATCATCTGCAGCAGCCTGTGGGCCTGGCTGGCCACCATCCCATCATGGGTAACCACAACCACAACCTTGCCCCCCTGCTCAGCCAGGGCTTTGAGCACCTCCACGATCTCCCTGCCCGTGGTGCTGTCCAGGTTGCCCGTGGGTTCATCCGCCAGAATCACCCGGGGATTGTTGACCAGAGCCCGGGCGATGGCCACCCGCTGCTGCTGCCCGCCGGAGAGCTGATCCGGATAGCGCAGGGCCAGAGCTTCTATCCCCAGTTGCGCCAGTACCGCGAGGGTCCTGGACTTCCACTGTCTGCGGGGGACGCGGCTGTAGCGGAAGGGGATCATAACGTTATCCAAGACAGTTTTGTCTGGGAGGAGGTTGAAAGCCTGAAAGACAAAGCCGAACACTTCGTTGCGCAGCGCGGCTTTGGCCCTCAAGTCAAGCTTTGCCACATCCCGGCCGTCGAGGAAATAGTCCCCCGATGTGGCGCTGTCCAGGCAGCCGATGATGTTGAGCAGTGTGGTCTTGCCTGAACCTGAAGGCCCCATAACGGCAGTGAGTTCACCGGGGTTCAGCTGGAGGCTGACTCCATCCAGGGCCCTGACCGTACTGGCCTCCCGGCCGTACACCTTGCTTACACCGATCAACTCAATCATGTTTCTGCCACCTCTCAATCATGCTTGCAGACCACTTCAGATCTGCCTCAGCCCGATGGATGTTTCGCTCCAAAAGCAGAGCCTGGGTAGAATGGGCCGGTACTTGATCCCGCATCTGCGTGAGGCCCTTAATCACGCGCAGGACGAAACCGCGGTAAGCGCGCAAAATGGCCAGCGCTTCATGGCGGTCAATCAGCTCGAAGGCCAGCATTTTCACTGCCAGTTCATCGAAGAACAAATTCCAGTTGTCTTCAGCCTGCAGCCATTCCCTCAGATGCTTCCTGCCCGCTTCCGTGAGGCGATAGACTTTCTTATCCGGCTTCTCCACCTGGGCAACTTCGTAGGATTCAATCAAGCCATCCCGCTCCAGGCGGCCCAGGGTCTGATAGACCTGGCCGAAGTTCAGGGGCCACCTGCCGCCAGCCAAGTCCTCAAAACCGCTTTTCAGCTCATACCCGTGGAGTTCCTTTTGGCTCAACAGTGCCAGGAACAAATGCTTTACCGCCACGATGACACTCCTTATATACCCGGTAGATATATACTCAGTATATAGCGCGGCAGAAAAAAAGTCAACCCGCTTCTTTGGCGCTATAAGGAATCTCGGATTGGGCTCGGATTGGACAAACTTCGACACCATTTCTGCCTGGATTTACCTAGACGACTCAACACTAGAAGGCCCTGGGATGATTAGGGTATCCATCGGGTACAGGGGACAATCCCAGGACGACCCGGGGCACGTACGGGGCAATTCCGTAAGGATTGACCGAAATAAACTGAACATTGGCTGGGATCAGCTGGAAGCCAGCTTTGAAGAACTCCTAGTTTTCCAGAGCGACGGAAAGCCAACGATCGGCGGGGCGTGCTGTCAAACATGAACAGTACCATCTCCATCGATGTCTATGCAGATCCCGACATCGCCACTTTCTATGTGGACGAAATCCAGCTGATCAAGAAAACCGATTAATGGGCACATTGAGTGAAATTAAGGAAAACCGGAGCGAGGCGCTGTGCTCCGGTTTTGCTTTACCTATCACATCTGGGGATTGCTCATGCTTAGCGATTGTCCTGCTCTTTTCTGTATCCGCAGTGGAGGCACACCCAGTAATCCTTCACGCGCCTCCACTCGAACCAGATGCCGCACGATGGGCAGACACCTGGACCCTTCTCTCCCCCGCCCGTCACCGCATCAAGCTCACTGTCTGACAGCTCCCCGGTTGCCGGGTTCATCATTTCTAAAAGCTTCACAGCTTCCTGTTCCGTAAGCCTGATGTTGTTGCCTTTGGCCAGCTTGAGGAGCTCTTCCACGGTCTCGCAGTCCATGGCCTTCTTAAGGAGGTCCTCCGCCTTGTCTTCCAGCCTCATTCCATTTGCCCCCTTTTGACGGGTTCACCCGCCAAGACTATAAACACGTGCGCCCGAACGCCGACCATAAACTTGGCAGGCGGACTTGTAAAGCGCCAAGGGAACTACCCACAGGGGGAATCCATCCTCTACTACACCACTACTCTACATATTCTGCCGTTCCTTCTGTACCTTTCCCCCCTCCAGTTACCTCTTGAGTTACCTTTTGCACCTTACCAAGCGCGCCGCCCTATAGGTTCGGCCTGCGCACGAAAAAACCGCCGGCGTGCCTTGGAGCACACGCCGGCGGTATGTTAACTGTCAAGTCCAGTAAAAGGGGCCTAAGGCACCCGGCTCTTAGAACAAGCTGGACAGCCAGGCGAAGAGGTTGTACTTGGAGAAGATGGCCACCGCGATCAG
>FIZK01000127.1 GCA_900018335.1 uncultured Clostridia bacterium
CGATCCGGATGACGCTCCCGAAATGCTGTCCCCAGCTCTCGCAAACGCTTCAAAGCCTTAGCCCTGCCGCGGATCTTCTCAAAGGGAGCTACCTGGCCATCCACCAGGGTCAAAACGGGTTTGATGTTCAGGAGGGTGCCCACCAAGGCAGAGGCCAAACCGATCCGTCCGTTCTTCTGCAGATACTCAAGGGTGTCCACGACGAAATAGACCTGCATGTGTTCAATGGTGCGCTGAACGTCCTCTAGAATCTCTTCAACTGCCTTGCCTGCCTGAACCGCTTCAGCTGCGGTGAGGGCCACAACCCCTGTACCCAGGGATGCGGCCTTGCTGTCAATGGCCTTGACTGCGATCTGAGGATCGATCATGGTGCTGGCCAAGACAGCCGATTGGTAGGTCCCGCTCATCTTGCTGCTCAAGTGAACGGACAAAATGGTGTCGCCAGGCTGAGCGATACGCTCATAGGCCTCCACAAAATCCGCAGGCGAAGGCTGGCATGTGCTGGGCATGCGCGTTTCCTGCCTCAAGCGGGTATAGAACTCGGCAGTTGAAATGTCCACTCCGTCTCTAAAGATCTCATCGCCGAACTGCACCGTTAAGGGCACCACATGGATGCCCAAACTCTGCCTCAGCTCAACGGGGAGATCGCTTCCACTGTCCGTTACTACGTGGATACGTCCCACGGCATCTCCCTCCCTTTTCCGCTAGTTTACTCCACCGAGACGATATAATAGTAGAGGGGCTGTCCCCCTGGGTAGACTTCCACTTCGCAATCGGGAAATTCTGTACTAATTAGTTCGTGGAGCTCCTGGGCGGCCTGATCATCCAAGTCGGACCCGTAATAGATGCTGATCACAGAACTGTCCTCGTCCACCATGGTGCGCACCAGATCTTGGGCCACAGCCGTTGGCGTTGAGCCTACTACAGCGATCTTGCCTTCAGCTAGACCGATAATGTCCCTTTCTTCGATATGCAGATCGCCTGCCACGGTAGAGCGCACCGCGTAGGTGACCTCCCCCGTCTTAACTTCCCGCATGCCTTCTTCCATGGCGGCCAAGTTCTCCTCCAGGGGATCTTCAGCCACGAAATACATGAGGGCAGAAATGCCCTGGGGAACTGAGCGCGTGGGTACAACTCCCACTGTCTTTTCCGTGAGCTCGCGGGCCTGCTGGGCCGAGAAAATCACGTTCTTATTGTTGGGGAGGATAATGACCGCTTCCGCGTTCACACTATCTACAGCCCTGACCAGATCCTCCGTACTGGGGTTCATGGTCTGGCCGCCCGCCACCACATAGTCAACCCCCAAACTCTTGAAGATCTCCGCCAAGCCTTCGCCTGGAACTACGGCCACAATGCCCAAGGGCTTGGGCTCCCCGTCAACGGAGTTCCCGGGGAAATCCACCACGTTGTTTCCGGCGCTGTAATCCAGGCGGTGGCTTTCTTCGTGGCTGGCGAACTCCTGATTCTGCAGGCGCATATTGTCGATGGCAATCTCGGTGAGATCGCCGAACTGACCGCAGAACTCCAGAACCTGGCCCGGATGATCCGTGTGCACGTGCACTTTGACCACATCGCCATCGCTCACCACAAGCAGGGAATCGCCTTTCTGCTCCAGCTCGCCGCGGATCTTCACCGCATCTATGCCACTGCCCAAGATAATGAACTCGGTGCAGTACTTGTTCACCACAACCTCTTGTTCCAGCTTGGGGGCGGCTGCTTCGGCCTTCTTCTCCGGAACGGCTGCCACTAAGAGCTGTTCCAGCTCCTCAGGGGTAGCAGTAAGCCCCATGACGAAGCCTTCAAAGAGACAGACCAAGCCCTGACCGCCAGCATCCACAACTCCGGCCTGTTTCAAAACGGGCAGGATGTTGGGGGTATCTGCCAGTGCTGTACGTGCGCCTTCCAGGGCAGCCCTCAGTACCTCTTCGGCACCTGCTCCCCCTTCGCTAGCTTGCACCGCGTGTTCCGCTGCCACCCGGGCCACCGTGAGCATGGTCCCTTCCACCGGCCTCATTACGGCGCGGTAGGTGGTCTGCGAAGCCATAACCAAGGCATGGGCCAGATCCTCACCGGAAATCTCAGTCTGCACATGGGCCAGACCATCGGAAAATCCCCGGAAGAACTGCGAAAGGATCACCCCGCTGTTACCCCGAGCTCCCATGAGGGAACCGCGGGTGAGCAGGGAGGCCAGGCGCTTAATTTCCCCGCTTCCTGCCTGTTCCAGTTCCTTAATAGCTGAGTTGAGCGTGAGAGACATGTTTGTACCTGTATCGCCGTCGGGCACAGGAAACACGTTCAATGCATTAACTGTATCTTTCTGCTGGTCCAGATGGCGAGCCGCCACCAGCAGCATGTTTTTAAAAGCCAAGCCGTTAATCACGTCCAACGTAGTTCCTCCGATCACTTTCTCTTCGGGCGGGTGACTCGCACACCCTGGACTCGCACATCAATCCGGTCCACCTTCAAACCGAGCATGGTCTCCACCACATACTTGACCCGCTCCTGGACAAGTCTGGCTACCTCAGAAATCTTCACGCCGTATTCTACCACGATATACAACTGAATGCTGATGCTCTCTTCGCCAAACTGTATATCCACGCCGCGCTCAAAGTTCTCGCGGCGAAGCAGATCTGAGAGTCCTTCCTGAATGTTGCGCGGGGCCATGCCGACAAGGCCGTAGCATTCCATGGCAGCCAAACCAGATACGGTGGCGATTACTCCCTCGTGAATAGAAATCTTACCATACTGGCCTTGAACCTCTTGGGCCACATTTGTCCCCCTCTCCACACCATTACCAAATTGGTCCATCGACTATCATCCCTATTCTACCCATTTGCCCCCTGCTTGTAAAGGATTTTATCTTGGCGGTGTTTTTCTGCCTTGCATTTGAAAAAGCCCTGTGCTACAATGTAGTAGCGTCATTGATATCGTTTCAAAGGGGGTAGGAAAGATGGCTAGAAGGTGCATTATCTGCGACAAGGGTACGGTGACCGGCAATCTGAGAAGCCACGCCGAGAACAAGAATCGGCGCACCTGGAAACCCAACCTGCAAAGAGCTCGCATCATCTTCCAAGGCAGCCCCAGAAGGGCTTACGTCTGCACCAGGTGTCTGAAGAGCGGAAGAGTACAGAGAGCTCTCTAGGCCTGCCCCTAAGATATGATTCGCAATAGATCACCCCTAGGCGAGGAGCCCAGGGGTATTTTATTGCTCTAAAACAAGGAGAAGAACACCCTCCGCGATACTCACCTCGATTTCGCTGCTGACAGCCTGGTTGCTGATGGTGAAAGTGCTTCCTTTGTAGAGATCCTGCCCGCTTAGGGGGTAGCCCAAACCCCTGGTCTTGACCCCCCGCACTACGGGCGTGAGGGGAACCAGGGAAACGATGCTCCCTTTCCTGACCTGGCTTTTTGAGCTTGCACAGAAGGCACTCAGAACGTGCCCCTTGGTGATTAGGTGGTTTTCCACTCCCTGCAGAGCCAAGCGATAGAGGATCTCCACATTACCCAAGGCGTGGTCGATGCGGCTGCCCCAGGCTCCAACCAGGGAGATGGAAATGGCTCCTCGGCCCAGGGCGTACTCCACTGCCAGTTCCAAGTCCGTCTGATCCTTGCGCGGAGGGACAGTTTGAAAGGGCACCCCTTGAGCTGCCCAAAACTCTTGATCCTCGGCGGGCAGGGAATCAAGATCGCCGATGATCAGATCGGGCCTCAGCTGCCACTTGCGGGCCAAACTTCCTCCCCCGTCTGCGCAGATAATCAGGGCGTCTTCTAGGACTGAAGCAGGGGGCTTCCGGGGCACATCCTCCCCGGAAGCCAGGATCAACGCTGAAAGGCTATGCTCTTGGTTCAAAGATTTCCCTCCCAGCAGCGCGCTGGGGACCATGTAATGGGCGTTGTAGAGCAGGGAATAGCCTAGTACAGAACTGCCCTCGGGGGTGTATTCAGCAAAGAACACCACCCCCGAGATGACATGGAGGGCGAAGCGCAGCAGGCTCCCCGCCGTCACACCCAGCCAGCGCACTTTCCCCAGCAGGCCGAAGCCGGCTACACCCAACACCATGAA
>FIZK01000128.1 GCA_900018335.1 uncultured Clostridia bacterium
TTGTCTTTGTTTTTCCATTATACCTAAAAAGCAGGGCAAAAGCCACACTAGCTAACGGCGTCCCGAACCACTTGGGCCAGCAGCCAGAGCCCAGCGAGGCCGAGTATGGGATAAGCCAGGCTAATTAGCCGGGTGAAACCCAGGTGAGAGAAGGCTAGGCCCGCGCCAACAGCGACGAGTGCAGCAGCACCCCAATTCAGCCCGTCTAGCTGGGCAAACCAACTGGATAGGGCCAATGAGTTGGCTGCGGCCGTTGAGAACATGGCGCACCAGAGCAGCAGAGTGTAAGTCTTTACAGCGGTGTTTCCCCAGCCCCGCACCAGGTTCGCCAGGGGAAAGGGTTCCTGGAGTTGGGCTACGCTAAGCGTCCCAAGGGCGAAATAGAGGAGGAGCATGGTCAGTCCCAATACACCGCTGCCCACAAGCGCCACCAACCAGCGCTGGCCCTTTGCGGTCAGGTAACGGCTGCTGCTGGCCAAATAGGCCAGGGCAAAACCCAGGTTGTAGCAGGCATAAAGGGTTCCCGCTTCCAGGGCAGGCCAAAGCGCCGCCCACCCCCCCATGGGTCCAGGCCGAACCCACGGCTGCTGGCGGAGGTGCATGACAGCGACTCCGCAGAGGCCCACGGCCAGAAGGGGAGCCAGCCAGCCTCCTACCTTGACCACGCTGGAAACACCGCCCCGCAGAATTGCGTACACCAACAGCGCTGAGCAGATCCGCAAGGCCAAGTCTTTCCCCGGCGATGATGCTGCGGCTCCCATCCCCGCAAACATGACACTGCTCCCAACAAGTAAAAAGAGCCCGTACAAGCCCTCCAGAAGGATACTCAATTTTCGATCCAAAGCCCTAAAGAGCTGGCCATAGGAGGATGCTCGGTGCTTAGCGCAGGACTCTAGAATTAGGCCTGTACCTAAAAGGAGTAGGAGCACGGCCCAGAGGGCCCCCACCAGACCAGCTGCGCCATAATTCACAAAGAACACGATGAGCTCCTGTCCGGAGGCAAACCCCGCACCGATTACGCCCGCTACGTACAGCCCGGCGACACCCCAAACTCCCACCTGATCACCCCCGCTTCCACCCTATTCCCGGGGGCTTTGTTCCATGCTTGAGGACAAGTATGCATAAATCTCCCACACCTACATATACTAGGATAAGTACCCAAGGGCAGGAGGTGGGCCATGTTTGCTGACGCAGATGTGGTGCGGCGCGTGCACTGGAGTGATCCCCTGGCGGCCGCCCACTTATCCGTTGCCCTGGTAAGCCTTCCCATCTGCGAGTATGTAGATGTGGTCTGTGTGGGCACTGACCGCTCTACTGGCGACTCCTTGGGGCCGTTTATCGGTTCTGCCTTGGTAAAACACCAGGAAAAGGGGCTGCTTCCGCCTAACGTGTCCATTTACGGCACCATCCACCAACCAGTCCACGCCCTCAACTTGGCCGACACCCTCGCAGAAATCAAAGCGCAGAATAAGCGGAGCACCATCATCGCCGTGGACGCCTGTCTAGGCAGGGTGAAGAGTATCGGCTTCATTTCCATAAAGCGAGGACCCCTGCAGCCCGGCACCGGCGTTAACAAACAGCTGCCGGCCGTTGGCGATTACCACATTATCGGAGTGGTCAACGCGGCGGGTTTCCTGGAACACGCAGTGCTGCAAAACACCAGGCTGAGCCTGGTACTGAACATGGCCGAGGTCATTACCGAATCTCTGATCCTGTACCTAACCAATCATTCCTCCCAAGCAGAAGTGGCCTTGGGGCCCTTTTCCTTACTCTAGCGGTAGTGTTCCACGTGGAACATCTACCGTCTCATGCTGTACCGTGCTTGACTTGCAATAGGCGTTTGTCACCGACTGTTCCACGTGGAACAATTCGCGAGGAGCTATAGCCAAACTAAAAGGGAGTGTTCCACGTGGAACACTCCCTCATTCAAATCCGACTGATCAGGTCCAATAGCCTTTCCAGCTCGTCGTCGGAGTAATACTCTATGGCTATT
>FIZK01000129.1 GCA_900018335.1 uncultured Clostridia bacterium
TCCGTCCAAACCAGCCCGAAGAATGACTGCCAGGGCCAGGTAGGGATTGGCGGAGGGATCGGGGTTACGCAGTTCGATGCGTGTGGATTCCTGCCTGGTCGAGGAGGGGATGCGGATCAGGGCGCTGCGGTTGCGGCTCGACCAGGACACATACACCGGTGCCTCGTAGCCGGGTACTAACCGTTTGTAGCTGTTGATGATAGGGTTGGTGATGGCAGTGAAGGCTCGTGCGTGCGCCAGCAAGCCGGCGATGAAGTGCTTCGCCGTGTCGCTCAGCTGGAGTTGGCAGCCGGGACCATAGAAGACATTCTTTCCATTGGAATGGAGACTCAAGTGAAGATGCATCCCTGAGCCGCTTACTCCGAAGATGGGTTTCGGCATGAAGGAAGCGTGCAGTCCATGCTGTTGAGCGACTGTCTTAGTGACAGATTTGAAGGTGAGGATGTTGTCTGCAGTTGCCAAAGCACAGTCATGCCGGAAGTCGATCTCGTGCTGGCCAGCTGCTACCTCATGGTGAGAGGCCTCAACATGAAAACCCATCTGCTGCAGGGCAAACACGATCGCTTCCCTGGCTGCTTCCCCTTTGTCTACGGGAGAAAGGTCGAAGTACCCGCCTCGGTCGTTGGTTTCCACAACGGGATACCCGTTGGCATCCATCTTGAACAGGAAAAACTCAGGTTCGGGTCCCACGTTCAGGGAAAGCCCCAGCTTCGCTGCCTCGCCTAAAGCCCGCTTCAGAACGTAGCGCGGGCACCCTTCAAAGGGATTGCCGTCCGGAAGGTGCACATCGCAGATCAGGCGCGCTACCTTCCGACCGTTGCTGGTCCAGGGAAAGACGGCGAAGGTCTCGGGATCTGGCCAGAGGTACATATCGGATTCTTGGATGCGTACGAAACCCTGGATGGATGATCCATCGAACATGATCTGGTTGTCCAGCGCCCTGGGGAGCTGTTGAACACTGATGGTTACATTCTTGGCGCTGCCGAGAATGTCAGTGAACTGCAGCCTCACAAGTTCCACATTGTGTTCGGATGCAAGGGCCAAAACATCTTTCGCGGTGGTGGCCATAGTTCTCAGTCCTCACTGTATAGGTTTGTGTAGATGCGATCGGCAACACGGCAGTAGTACTTCCCGATGGTGTGGAGGGCAACGAAAAAATGAACAAGAAAAGCATACCAGAAAATGGTCCGCCGCGGAAGGTATTGATCGCACGGAAACCGCGAAAAAGTTGAGAACCAGGCACGAATGTCGTTAAAAAGGCCCATTCTTAGCCGAAAAAGGTAAGTCTCCTTGGTGAGGGCGGATATCAAGACGCTTTCGCTGTTTGGCATATTCCCAGGGGCAAGCAGGCCCAAAGAGCCGTCGGTGGAAAAACCATGTAATCGGTTGCGTTTTTTCAAGCGTGGCCCGCTGGAGAGGAAATCGATGGGAAATTTTGAAACGGTTGCGTCTGCAACGGACAACGCGGAAGATGACTTAAACCCCAGGTCGGTCTGTCTGGCCACCGCTTTCCTTTCTGATCACAATATATTTGCTTTCCACTAAGTAATTTCTAAGCTCGATTTTGATGTAACGTGATCTGCTTGAAGTGTTATCGGTCTTGTGATATTATGATAGAGAATCTTTTTTGGATGTTCATGTAAACGATTCCAATTCCAGGCAATGTGTAAAAGTGAGTTTAAAACGGGCTTCAAAAATGTTGAAATACACGCACAAAGGAGCACACCATGGCTAAACGATCTAGGGATTTTACCACAGGAAGTCCGGCGAAGCAGCTCTTAATCTTTGCGCTGCCGTTGATTGCTTCGATGATCTTGCAGAA
>FIZK01000130.1 GCA_900018335.1 uncultured Clostridia bacterium
CTCAAGGGCGATGTACCTGATCCCTCCAATCCACCCAGCGGGTGCGCCTTTAGCTCCCGCTGTCCCTACGCGGAGGCCCTCTGCAAAGAAGAGGAGCCCAAGCTTGTGGAACTGGCCAAGGACCACTTTGTCTCCTGCCATTTCGCCGATAAGCTCAGCCTCATGGGCTATAAACCAGCCTAGTTACCAAGAAAGAAGGCGGCTGCCCCTGTGCGGGGAAGCCGCCTTTTCGCTTCTCTGGACTTAGGCCTAGAGGCCCAGCACGTTGTGGAGGTAGTTCCGGGAATCCATGGCCGCCTTGTAGTTGCAGACCGGCGGATTATCCAGCTCCACGCAGAGCACCCCTTTGTAGCCGTGGCTTTTCAGAACCTTGTAAACGCCCCTAAAGTCCACAATGCCGTAGCCCAGGGGGCAGAAGCGGCTCATGGGCCACTCGGCAAACTCTTCGGAGGGAGCATAGACGTCTTTGAGGTGCACATAGGCGATCCTGTCCGCGTACTTCTCAAAGGCCTTCACACAGTCCATACCCGCCAGGGTGGTGTGGGCCGTGTCCAGGCAGAGGCCCACCAGCTCCGGATCGGTGTTGGCCACGAAGAGATCGATTTCTTCCTCGGTGTAAATGGCGGTGTTGGCGTGGGGATGGAAACAGGCTACCAGCCCGTTATCCTTGCAGAGCTTCCCGATCCTGTTGGAAAGCTCGGCGTAGCCCAACACGGCCTTCTCATCTAGGGGCCGCTCGTAGGGCTTATCGCGCCACATCACAGCCTGCAGGTTCATATAGGTGGCTCCGATCTTCTTCATGAAGTCGGCATAATCCACCGCCTTAGCATAGTCCACCTCAGGATCCTCGGAATAGTGATGGTAGAGGTTGGCCATCTCTAAATTGTACTTATCCAAAAGATCCTTGACCGCCTTGGCGTCGTTGTCGAAATACTTGGTGATAAAGGCGAAGTTCTCCACAGCCTGGTAACCCAAATCGGCTGCTTCCTTGAGAAACTGCTCAAACTCATACTTGTGATTGTCCTCGTGGTGAATGAGCCATGTCCAGCCAGTATACGCGATCTTCACTGCTTC
>FIZK01000131.1 GCA_900018335.1 uncultured Clostridia bacterium
GCTCACGTCCTGTCCTCTATCGCGTAGTGCGGCGTGCGGCAGTGGTAACACCAGGATTTTTTTCTGGCGGCTTCCAGGACATCCTGGAAAGCCGCGGGGGGGTCAGTGTCCCACTGCCCGAAGTCAAACAGGTGAAGGCGTTCCATAACTACTTGTTCGTCCTCCAGTGCAGTTATGCGGTACACCGCTTTCATGTAGTCGGAGCGGTGCCGCTTCACATACACCACAAGATCCCCAGGTGCTACCACAAAGAGCGCGTGCTCCTTTCCGGCCAGTTCACCACGTTGCCGGATGTAAACTGGCCGCTTCCTTTCACCTTGGGGGCCGGCAATTACTTGCACCTTTCCAGTGCTAGAATAGCCGCCACCCTTTTCCCAAAGGGCCGGATAGCCCTTCTGTGTTCTTTGCAACTCTTCCCGTAATGTGGTGGGAAAGTAGAATGGGAAATTCATTATTATTAATCCTCCTTTTTCTTTGTTTTTTGCGGCCTGCCTCATCAGCACCGGGTGGCCATCTCCGGTGGACCGGGCGCAAGGCCCGGTTTCGGCCCTTATTCTGGCTCTACTGTGATGGCGATGTAGTCCTCGCCACCGCTTACGCTGACGTACTCGTTGCAGCCGCCGTGGTCGTTGGGTATCACGTTGTAGCCGCGGGCCTCGACGGCTTTGATGGCTTCGGCTACCGCCTGTTCCTCATCCTCGGGCAACTCCATCTCGAAGCTCTCTAACCTGCTCGTGTAATCAATACCCGCCTCGATGACCACAACCTTGGTCTTCATTTTTGCCTCCTTCGCTTCCCTGAACATCTCCAGCGCCTCTCTAATAACCTCGGCCTGCGCCACCCTGTTCTCGAAGCAATATCGGCGCAGCCACTCGTACTGTTCTTGCTCAAGCCTGGCATACACTGGTTGCACCTTTTGCACCTTCATTACACGCCCAGCCTCCTGCATACGCTAGTGATGATGTCCTCCACTTTATATCCTCGTGCGTCAATCCAGTGGCCGGCATAGGTGATTTTGAGGAGCCTGGCTTTGTACTCCCGCCCCTGGGCCTCGATGAGTTCCTTCTGCTCCGGCATTTCAGCCAGGGCCTCCTCCATCATCTGCTCCAG
>FIZK01000132.1 GCA_900018335.1 uncultured Clostridia bacterium
GGGGAGATCAGCCTAGATGAGGCCCTGGCCAAATCCTCCAATGTTGTCTTCGGAAAGGTGGCAGTGGTCCTGGGGGAGCGGCTGCTGGAGTATTTCCGCCTCTTTGGCCTGGGCCAGATGGTCCCGTTGGAGCTGAGCAACAAGGAAGGCTATGTCCCCGACGCCATAGCATCTCAGTACCACGCCGCCCAGCTGGGTATCGGCCAGGCTGAGCTTTTAGTTACTCCTCTGCAGATGGCCCAGGCTGCAGCGGCCTTAGCCAATGGAGGGGTTTTGATGCGTCCCTACCTGGTCCAGGAGATCAGGGGCGGTCTGCGCATGAGGCAGATCACACGCCCCCAGGTGTTGGGGCGGATTCTGCCGCCGGAAGCGGCGGAACAGGTTAAGAGGGCTATGGCTTTGGCGGCTCAGGAGGGGACGGCGAAGACCGATCTGAGTACCGAACTGGAGTATGCGGGTAAGACTGGGACTGCCCAGATGGGTTCCGTCCCTGATCACGCCTGGTTTATTGGTTTTGCCCCGGTTGATGCACCTCAAGTTGCGGTAGCAGTCTTGGTTGAACACGGGGGAATGGGTGCAGAGGCGGCCGCGCCTTTGGGTGCAGAGATTATGCGCAAGGCTCTACAGCTGAGTGAGTAAGGCATAGAAGGTGAGAATATGATTGGAGAAACGCTGGCCAATCGCTATGAGATCTTGGAGAAGGTCGGGGACGGGGGCATGGCCTTGGTTTACAGCGCCAAGGATCATCTGTTGAGCCGCGTGGTGGCGGTGAAGATCTTAAGGTCCCAGTTTGCCGATGATGAGCAGTTTGTGGAGCGTTTTCGACGCGAAGCCAGGTCTGCCGCGAGCTTGTCTCATCCCAATATTGTCAACATCTATGATGTGGGCGAGCAGGGCAGCATTCATTATATTGTCATGGAATACGTGCAGGGCAGGAACCTGAGTGATCTCCTACGCGAGCACGGCCAGTTCTCCCAAGGGTTTGTGGTGGGTGTTGGAAAGCAGATTGCCATGGCCCTCGCCCATGCCCATTACCACGGAATTATCCATCGGGACATCAAACCCCACAACATCTTAATTACGGATGAAGGCCGGGTGAAAGTCACCGACTTCGGTATTGCCCAGGCCATGTCCTCAACCAACCTGACTCAAACGGGGATGGTGCTTGGTTCAGTGCGCTACTTCTCCCCAGAACAGGCCAGGGGCGCCAACGTTCAGACGGCCAGCGATCTGTACTCTCTGGGGATTGTACTCTACGAGCTGATTACGGGCGAACCGCCATTTACTGGCGAGACCGCCATTGCCATCGCGCTGCAGCAGATTCAGGACGCGCCCCAGCCTCTGCGCAACTTAAGGCCCGACTTGGATGCCGAGTTGGAGGATCTGGTGCTCAAGCTGCTGAACAAGAATCCCAAAAACCGTCCTGAAAGCGCCGAGGAAGTGGTGCAGGTTTTCCAGAGGATAGAACGGCGGCTAGCCGCGGCGGGCGAGGGAGAGGACGACGTGGATCAAACCCTCCCCCTGCCGGCAGCAGAACTCTTGGGGAAAGGGGGCTGGGGATTGGCCCGGTCGAAGAAGAAGAAAGGAAAAAAGGCACCCAAAAAGCGTTCTAAAGCACTGGTACTTCTAGTCATATTCTTAGTGCTGGGGGGCCTGACTTACGCTGCGGTACGCATCATCCCTGAAATCTTGTACCCGGATGATGTGCGCGTGCCCGACATTGTGGGGCTGCACGAAATGGAAGCCATGCGTGTGCTCAGAGAAGTGGATTTGGTACTGAGGGTAGATCAGCGCATTTTTGACAATGAAGTACCCGCCGGTCACGTGATCAGCCAGGATCACCTGCCGGGGCGCATGGTTAAGCAGTATCGCGAGATTGGGGTACGGATCAGCAAAGGAGCAGAGGAAGTGGAGATGCCCTCGTTCATCGGCCTTTCCCTGCGCGAGGCCAAGGTGGCCCTAACCCAGGCAGGATTTGTGGAAGGTGAAAGTGAAGAGATCTTTGATCCCCAGGTGCGTCCAGGAATAGTCCTGGAACAGCAGCCCGAACCCGGAGAGATCGTGGCCAAGGGTACCGCAGTGAGCCTAGTACTGAGCAAGGCGGCACAACCTTTTGCTCTGCCTGATTTCAGGGGACAGGATTTTGAGCAGGTCAAACAGGAACTGAGCAATCTAGGCCTGCCGCTTGGCAACTCCTGGCCTGAGTTCAGTACCGTTTACCCCGCCGGACGCGTCATCGAACAGAACCCGGCACCGGGCAGCATGGTGGAGGAAGGCTGGCCCATTGACTTCGTCTACTCCCGGGGTGCGCCCGAGGTGCCTGTGGAAGAACCGCACGTTGAGGAAACACCAGAAGAAGCGGAGTGGATCCAAGAAAACCTGTGGAGCATCAAAGAAGTGATCATCGATGTTCCTCAAGGGCCCAGCCAAGAAATCGTGATCCTAGTCATCGACGATTTTGGGGCCCGGGAAGTATACCGGGAGACCCATAGGGGAGGCGACCGGGTGGTGCGCACCATTCAGGGCCGGGGCAAAGATGCGCGCTTCCAGGTTTACATTGGTGGACGCCAGTTCATGGATCGGGCTTTTCAGGAGTAGGAGGTATATGCTGGAAGGGATCATTGTCAAGGGTATAGGCGGAACGTACGAGGTGGAAACGGAACAGGGGCGCCTGAAGTGCACCCTCCGGGGCAAGCTGCGCCTGTCTGTGGAACGCGTCTTGATTGGGGATCGGGTGGAAATTTCTCTGGATGAAGGTGGATCCGGGGGTGTGGTGGAAAGGATCTTGCCCCGCAGAAACGAACTCATCCGCCCGGCCATTGCCAACATCGATCAAGTCCTGGTTGTGTTCGCGGTGCAGCAGCCCGCCCCCAACTTGGCCTTACTGGACCGCATTTTGGTCCAGGCGGAGCTCATGGGTCTGGCCAATGTGGTGGTGTTCAACAAAGCCGATTTGGATCTGGGCAGGGCAGAAGAACTAAGGGCCATCTACGCCTCCATCCCCTATCCCACCATTTTGACAAGTACTGTTACCTCCCAAGGTATGGAGGAACTGCGCCGGGTTGTGCAGGGCAAGATCAGCGTCCTGGCGGGCCCCTCCGGAGCGGGCAAGTCTTCACTGCTCAATGCCTTAAACCCTGATTTGGATCTGGAGACTGGTCAGGTGAGCGCCAAGATTCAGCGGGGCAGGCACACAACCCGCAGGGTGGAGCTGCTGGCCTTTGACCAGGGCTATGTGGCAGATACGCCGGGCTTTTCCCAACTTTACCTGGAGCCGGGCCAAGAGGATCGCCTGCAGTTCGCCTTTCCAGAGTTTGACCGCTACCGGGATGCCTGCCGCTTCCGGGGCTGTCTGCACCGCCGGGAACCGGGCTGCGCCGTTTTGGAGGCGTTGGAGCGGGGGGAAGTTGCAGCCAGCCGTCACCAGCATTATCTCCTCTTCTTGGAGGAAGTGACACCGCGTTATTAGAAAGGGGCAGCTGTCGTGAACAGACGTATTAGTGCATCGCTTTTGGCCGCGGATTTTTGTGATCTCCGCGGGGAGCTGGCCAGAGTGAGCAGTGCTGATCTTCTCCATTTTGACGTAATGGACGGACATTTCGTGCCCAACATCAGTTTTGGCCTGCCCGTGATTGAGGCTGTGAGCCGCTGTACTGACCTGCCCCTGGACGTTCATCTCATGATTGAGCGGCCCGAACGTTTCCTAGAGGAGTTCGCCGCAGTGAAGCCGGAGATCATCACAGTGCACTATGAAGCAGCGGTTCACCTTCAGCGCACGCTGCGCCGTATTAAGGAGCTGGGCTGCAGGGCGGGTGTTTCCCTCAACCCCCATACCCCCTTGGAGGGACTCCGCTATGTTTTGGAGGACCTCGATCTCATTTTGATCATGACCGTGAACCCGGGATTCGGCGGCCAGGAGTTCATCCCCGCCATGCTGGAAAAGATCGGAGACTGCCGGAAGCTCATCGGTGCAGCCCCCATCGAACTGCAGGTGGATGGAGGGGTGACAGTGGAGAACGTCCCTGTGCTCGCGGCCGCTGGAGCCACCAACTTTGTGGCCGGTTCCGCCATCTTCCAGGCGGAGAACCCCGCTGATTATATTGCCAGGATGCGTAGTGCCTAAAGGTAAGCTTGCTTACCTTTTTTTGTGCATAATTAACGCAAAGTTCGGTACATATGCTTGACAAGTCTGACAATTCGCTGTATTATATGTGTAAGCTGAGTAGGTGGCAGATCATGATAAGAAAGGAGGGTAGCGTGGTTTTTAACCGATCACCACAAAAAAATACCAACTCCCTGGGCAAGGACACTTCGCGTTCGCCTGCGAAGTCATGAAAACTACTTAGCCGCCTGCTCAGTACGGGCCGTCGGAAAAGCATCCTGGTACACGGGATGCTTTTCTCCTGATTTGATTACCTTTCTTTGCAGGTATTCTTCCGGCAAAGCAGAAGTAATATATCAACAAAATACGATGGAGTTCCGCTAGGGGTGCTTGTCAGCTGAGACTGGATCCATGTGCCAACCACAGGATCCGAACCCTTCGAACCTGTTTGGGTAATTCCGGCGTAGGGAAGCGGTATCGGTAAGGACATGGACCGCTTGCGCGTCCATGTTTTGCTTTAAGTACCGGATGCGGAAGGAAGTCGGCATTACGGGAGGTAGATTTAATGCGCAACAAGAATCTGCAGGTTATGGTGGAGACGGCGGTGTTGGTGGGGGCGGCCCTGCTCCTATCCGAGCTGAGGTTGTGGCGTGCGGCGTACGGGGGAAGTGTTACCCTGGAAATGCTGCCCATTTTCGTTCTGGCTTTCCGCCGGGGAGGCGCCGCGGGGATGCTTGGCGGTGCTTTGCTGGGTGTACTGCAACTCGTTTTTGGAGGTTACTTTTTCCATCCTGTACAGGTTATACTAGATTATCCCGCAGCCTTCATGGTGTTGGGTGTAGCCGGCTTCGGCCTGCTGGGGAAAGTGCGCTGGCTGGGTGTGAC
>FIZK01000133.1 GCA_900018335.1 uncultured Clostridia bacterium
GCGCCGGGGCCTCCATTGGCGCCGAGATCTACTCCATCGCCATCCTCATGAAGGAAGCCCGGTTCACACCTGGTATGCTCCTGGCCACGGATATCGATGAGGCCGTCTTGGAGAAGGCGAAGGCAGGGATCTACCTGCCCAGCCAGATAAACGGCATTGATCCCCAGTACCTGGAGAAGTACTTCACACAAACCGAAAAAGGCAACTGGGCCATTGCCCAGAGCCTCAAAGACATGGTGGTTTTTCGGCAGCACGACCTGTTGAAAGACCCGTACGAGCGCAACTTCGACTTGATCCTCTGCCGCAACGTTTTCATCTATTTCACCACTGACACCCAACAGCGTCTGATCACCAACTTCGTCCAATCCCTGAACCCTGCTGGATACTTTGTCGTGGGATCCGCCGAGCAGATCATGGACCCCACCAGCTTCGGGCTTCAGCGAGTGAGTTACTGCATCTATCAAAAGCCAGCTTAAGGAGGGTAAGCATGTGAGCAAGAAGCAGGCCCTAGGCACCGGAAACACCATTGAAGCTGCTATCGAAGCTGCCTTACTGGAGCTGGGGGCAACACGAGACCAGGTGGACGTTGAAATCCTTGCACAGCCATCGAGAAAAGGCTTCTTAAGGCCAAAAAGCCAGCCTGCTCAAGTGCGGGTGTCCTGGAAAGAACAAGCCAGCCCTCCCAAAACAGCGGGGACTGTGGCGGTGGTGAATGGGGAGTTCAAATACGAACCTCCGCCGCCAGGCGGGGCACCACCCACCATTCAATTTGACTCTGAAGTTAAGGTCTTGTACCGAGGTGAACAGGTTTTCAAGGAGGTTCTGCTCTCGGAAGGAGTTGAACCGCTGGAGGTTATCCTGCCCGATGATATCAAGCCGCAGCTGACCTATGATGTGGTTGTGGATCCGTCCAAAACCAAGGCCCAGCTGGTCTGGAAACGAACGCCTGGCGTGGTACACGCCTTGGCAGACCAGGCACCGCGCAGCCGTCTGCAGCTGCACCTGATCAGAAAAGAAGTGCCCGCTCCAGTCCTGTCCCTGGACGAGGTCAAAGAGATAGCCCTGGCAGCTGGACTAACCCACGGTTTGCGTTTCAGCGAGCTGACACCGGAGGCGCTCAGCGCTGTCCAGGGCGTTTTTGATCTAGCTGTGGGTACGCCGGCAGTACCTGGTCGTGATGCCTCCATCAAGTACGTGTTTCAGGATGATCCCCCTGAGGTTGATCTGGAAGAGGCCATCCGCGTCGACCACTATGAACTGCACGGTACCGCAGGTGTGCCGGAAGGCGCCATTTTGGCAGTGAAAACCCCCGCTGAGCCCGGAGTACCAGGCATGGACGTTTTTGGCCAAACTATCAACCCCGCACCCGTCAAAGACGTGGAGATCAAAGTGGGGGAAGGAGTCGTGCTCAGCGACGATGGCCTGCAGGCCGTGGCAGCAGTATCTGGACTGCCCTCTCTACAGGGGGGAGTGATCCGCGTCAAGGAGGTCTTTGAGCTGCCGGGCGATGCCGATGTTTCCACAGGCAATATCACCATGCCGGGAGACATCATAGTCCGGGGGAATGTTCTAGAGAACGTGAAGGTGCAGTCGCACTCCGGCTCCATAGTGGTGCACGGCCTGGTGAGCGGTGCCACATTGCGCACTAGAGGCTCAATCACCGTCGTGCGCAATGTCGTTCGCTCTCAGCTCTACGCAGGTGGAGCATCTGTGGCCAGGATGCAGCTGCTGAACCTGTTGGAGACCATTTCCGGACAGCTTGAGGGGCTCATTGCTGCCGCAGAGTCCATTGCCGCCCAGGCGGAGAATATTTCCTTTGAGAACTTGGTCAGACACCTAGTGGAGCTGAAGTTCTCCGACCTGCCCAAAAACCTGAAGGAACTCACGCGCTTTGAAAAGCCATCGGAAGAGGATACTAAGGAGGAACTGGCAGCGGAAGAAGGGGACTCCCTGGCCGCCCTCCTAGATGATGCTCTCTTGACGGTTGATCCACTGTTTACAGACGGCATTGCAGAGCTGAGGGAATACCACAAAACAGTGCTCAGGAACATTGCCAGCATCCAAAACGTGGGCGTCTACCAATCCGACGTGCGGGTTGGTTATCTGCAAAACAGCAGGGTAGAGGCCTCGGGAACGGTTACCGTCACCGGACAGGGCTGTTTTTACTCCACGGTGCTGGCGGGTGCCGGTTTTTCAGTTGGCAATGGAGTATTTCGCGGGGGCAAAGTGACGGTGGAATCTGGGACAGTTCAGGCCCGGGAGCTGGGTGGACCCGCAGGCATCAGCACCACCGTGAGACTGCTCAAAGGCGGGCAAATCACTGCTAGTCTCGTCCATCCCAACGTGACGATTTGTATCGGTACGCAGTCGTACAAATTCGATGAAACAACGCCGCAGGTGAAGGCGTTCCTACATGAGGGCCTCCTCACCGTCTACTGCGGCTCCATCAAAATCCATGGTTAAAGGAGCAGCACTTAGTGGGCTATTCTAGGACGCGTCGCGTGGTTTACTTGGGCTTGGCCACTGGTCTTGCCATGGCTCTGCACATTTTTGAGGGGATCATCCCCATGCCCACGGACCTGATTGTCCCGGGCTTTAAGCTGGGGTTGGCTAATATAATCACCCTATATGTGGTGGTGAATTTCGGAATGAGGGACGCCATCTCCGTGTCCATCCTGCGCACCACCTTAGGTTCCCTACTGGGAGGAACCTTTATGACGCCTACCTTTTTCTTCAGTTTTGCCGGGGGCCTGGCAAGTGCCATTGTCATGGCGCTCTTCTACAAGTACGGCTCCCGCCTTTTCAGCATGCTGGGCATCAGCCTGATTGGAGCCGTCACCCATAATGTGGCTCAGCTCATGGTAGCATCCGTGGTGATCGAGACGGTGAGCATCTTTGCTTACCTGCCTTACATGCTGTTTTTTGCCCTACCAACGGGGGCTTTTGTGGGCCTGGTCACTGGCCAGGTCAACAAGTATTACTCGTTTCGCCAATCCTAGAGCACATTTTCTAAGCTCAACACCTCCTGCTGCCGCAGTTGGAGCAGTTGGATTTCGATGTTCGTGATTTCCGCCAGTGCCGAGCCTCTGTCTGTGCCTTCAAGAAATGCCTTGAGGCGAGCCAGATGCATGGTGACTGTATCCAAATCGTGGTTGTGGATAAAGGGACTCCAGGCATCCTTGCACCTGGACCACTTTTCGTCCAGCTCATGGACGGAAGTCAATGCTTGGGACCACTGATCGTTTCTCACCGCCTCCTTGATGTCGTTTAAGGCGCGGGAGATCTGGTTGGTGGTTTTTAGGATCGCACTTTCCAGGAAGAGGCCCCCTGCAATGATGGCAAGCATTACAAATAACATGATCAGCCAAAGCTTCATGGCGCACTCCTTAGGGCTTTTTGCGGCGAGGCCGCTCTTTGCGCTGAACGAAGAGTTCACCGGTGGTGCTTAAAGAGGCAATAAGGATATCCGCGGGGTCCTTGAC
Organism: uncultured Clostridia bacterium; assembly: GCA_900018335.1. Taxonomy (GTDB): domain Bacteria; phylum Bacillota; class Limnochordia; order Darwinibacteriales; family Darwinibacteriaceae; genus DTU010. Next base: position 3,483 of record FIZK01000133.1, read on the forward strand.
CCCGTGCTTTTCCAATTCAGTGCGGAGCCAACCTTCGCTGAGCTGCGCTTTTTCCAATTCTGTTTTCATCACTTTGCCGTCAAGAACCAAGGCTAAGGGGAGACCCTCGTATTTAGTTTCCAGCTGCAGGTCTTTTGGGGTGATGGGCCTCGCCTGCGACTTAAGCATCACGCTCAGATCGCCGCTGGTTTCCAACACAGCAAACTCCACGTCACCGAGGTTGAAAACGGAGTTGAGGCGCAGCTGCTCTAAAAGCTCATCTAGGTTGTAACGGGCTTTGCGCATCTCCGCTTCCTGGATCACGCCGTTAGCGATGATCACACTGTAGCGGCCGTCCAGTATTGAGCGGAATTTGAACGACTTGAGGCTCAGCACGCTGAAGGTGACCTGCACGAAGAGGAGGGTGAGGATGGCAATCACCCCGTTGATCAGGGGTATGTCCCTGTCCTGCATGGGGATCACGCCTAGCTCAGCGATCATGATGGCAATTACCAGTTCAAACGGTTCCAGCTGAGCGATTTGTCTTTTGCCCATGAGGCGCATGGTGATCATTACCAGAGTATACAGAAATAGTGTGCGGACTAAGGTAATGAGCATGGAAAACCTCCCTTGCCCTCATTATACCCAGGGCTCGGCAAAGCATTCCGCGCCGCATGCTGCTGGGCTGGCAAAGAGGGGCGAGTAATAGTATAATTAGGAGGGCACTTACTATATTCAAAGGAGTACCTGGCAATGAAGAAGTTTTTCCTAAGAACTATGGGTTGTCAGATGAACGACCACGACTCAGAAGTGATTAAGGGCCTACTGCTTTCCCTGGGCTACGACCAGACGGAAGAGATTGAAGAGGCCGATTTGATACTTTATAACACCTGCTGCGTCCGGGAAAACCCCGAGCGCAAGGTCTACGGGAACATGGCCGCCTACAAGCGCCTTAAAGAAGCCAATCCCAACCTCATAATCGGGATCTGCGGCTGTATGACCCAGCAGAAGGCAGAGCTGCAGAATATTTTCCAGCAGCTGCCCCACGTGGACCTGATCTTCGGTACACACAACATCCACAGGCTGCCCGAGCTGCTGGCCCGGGCAGAGGTGGGGGAGAGGGTTGTGGAAGTCTGGGATGAGGCCCCATACGCGGAGGAAGGGCAGGACTTCAGGGAGAACCTGCCTGTGGAGCGCAGTCACAGGTTGAAAGCCTTTGTGAACATCATCTACGGCTGCACCAACTTCTGCACCTACTGCATCGTGCCCTACGTGCGGGGTAGGGAACACAGCCGGCTGCCCGAGTCCGTCAGAGAAGAGGTGGCGGCGTTAGTGGAGACTGGATACAGAGAAATAACTCTCCTCGGCCAAAACGTGAACGCCTACGGCAAAGACCTTTCCATGGAAACCTCCTTCAGCAGTCTCCTAAAGGAGCTCAACTCCATTGAGGGTTTAGCCAGGATCAGGTTCACCACCAGTCATCCCAGGGATATGGGCTCTGATCTGATCCACGCCATGGCTAGTTTGGACAAGGTGTGCGAACATTTGCACCTGCCCGTTCAGGCGGGCAGCAGCAGAGTGCTGCGCCGCATGAACCGGGGCTACACCCGGGAAAACTATCTTGATCTCGTGGAAAAGGTGCGTAAAGCGGTTCCGGGCATTGCCCTGACCACCGACATCATCGTGGGCTTCCCTGGGGAAACGGAAGAGGATTTTGAGCAGACCTTAAGCCTAGTGGAGGAAGTGGGCTTTGACTCCGCCTTCACCTTTATCTACTCCCCCCGGGAAGGAACCCCGGCCGCCCGCTATGCGGACCAGGTTCCTGAAGAAGTGAAAAAAGAAAGGATCTACCGCCTCATAGAACTGCAGAACAAGATCAGCGCCCAGCACATCCAAAGGCTGGTGGGCACCGAACAAGAAGTGCTGGTGGAAGGGCGAGATACCCAGGGACTCGTGGGACGCACACGTACCAATCGCCAAGTCCATTTCGCAGGATCGGAAGAGCTGGTGGGCGAACTAGTAACGGTGGAGATAACCGAGGCCGGTACGTGGACCCTGCGGGGAAAGGTTGTGCACACCCAGGCCTAGTTGGGAGGTGATTCGCCCTGAAGCTGACCCCCATGATGCGGCAGTATTACAAAATCAAAGAACAGTACCCAGACAGCATCCTCTTCTTCAGGCTGGGCGATTTCTACGAAATGTTTGGAGACGACGCCAAGGTAGCCTCCAAAGTACTGGAAATAGCCTTAACGTCCAGAGAAGCGGGACCCCAGGGCAGGGTGCCCATGTGCGGGGTGCCCCATCACGCAGCCGAAGGTTACCTGGAGAAGCTGGTGCGCAGCGGCTTCAAAGTGGCCATCTGCGAACAGCTGGAGGATCCCAGACAGGCCAAGGGTGTTGTCAAGCGCGATGTAATCCGGGTGGTTACCCCCGGCACTTTCATCGAAGGCAAACTAGAAGGAGCAGAGAACCAGTTCTTGGTGGCCTTAGGCGCGGAAGCGGAGTTCTGGGGCCTGGCCTCCCTGGACATGTCCACGGGCCAGTTTATGACTGTCTCCACGGACAGCTTCTCCAAACTGCAGGATGAACTGATCAGGCTGAGACCCGCCGAAATCCTCCTAGCCCCGGGTTTCCCCAAAGGAGATGCGGTGGAAACCATGGCCGCATCTTTGGGGGCAGCCATCAGTGTGGTAGAGGATGGGCCGGGCAGCCTGGCCCGATCCAGCGAGATACTGCTGAAGCACTTCGGCGTAGCAACCCTCACAGTCTTTGGGCTGAAGCGCGGCGCGGAGATCCTGGCCGCAGGTTTGGCCCTCAAATACGTACAGGACACCCAACGGGGGGTCTTAAGCCATATCCACGCCGTGCAGAGCTATAAACTGGAGGAATTCCTCCAGATCGACGGACACACCAGCCGCAACTTGGAACTGACCCGAACCATCAGGGAAGGGAAGAAGTCCGGATCCCTGCTGGGTATTCTCGATCGCACGGTAACCAGCATGGGGGCCCGGCTCCTCAAGGCGTATCTGGAAAAACCCCTGCTGGATCCGGAGATGATCGAAGCCAGGCATGATGCCGTGGAAACCCTTGTGGAACAGACAGCCCTGCGCTTGGAGCTCGTGGAGCTCCTAGACGAGGTCTATGACCTGGAACGCCTGCTGAGCAGGCTGGTAACGGGCAGGGGCAATGCCCGGGACTTGAAAGCCCTGGCTGCCTCCTTGGGTAAAGCACCAACCATCGCGGAGCTGTTTGCTGGCATCACCACTCCGCTCCTGGTGGAACTGGCTCAGGGCCTTGATCCCTTAAGCGAGTTTGTGCAGCTGGTGAATTCCGCCATCGTGGATGACCCCCCGATAACACTTAGGGAGGGCAACCTGATTAAGGAAGGCTACCACGAAGAACTGGACAAACTGCGCCGAGCACGCAGTAGCGGCAGGGAATGGATTAAGAACCTGGAAAACGCGGAGCGAGAACGTACCGGCATTAAATCCCTGAAGGTGGGTTTTAACCGTGTGTTTGGTTATTACATCGAAGTGACCAATGCCAATGCCCACTTAGTTCCAGATGATTACCAGCGCAAGCAGACCCTGGCCAACGCCGAACGCTACATCACTCCGGAGCTCAAGGAGCAGGAGGCGCTGGTGTTGGGAGCGGATGAGCGCATTAAAGAAATGGAATACGAGCTCTTCCTAGAGATCCGGAAGGAAGTACTCCAGTATGTGCAGGCCATTCAGGAAAACGCCCGCATCCTGGCTAATCTCGATGTGTTCCAGAGCCTAGCTAGGGCCGCGGTGGAGCACAACTTCGTCCGTCCCCGCATAACCCAAGACCTGACCATGAAAATAGAAGGCGGACGCCATCCCGTCATTGAAGCGGTGGAACAGAGGTTCGTGCCCAATGATCTCTGCTTCGACGACAAGCAGCAGGTCATTCTGCTCACCGGCCCCAACATGGCGGGCAAGAGTACATACTTACGGCAGGTGGCCTTGATCGTGATCATGGCCCAAATGGGCAGCTTCATCCCCGCTGATTACGGCGAAATCGGCTTGGTGGACCGTATTTTTACCCGCATCGGAGCCAGCGATGATCTGAGCACCGGTCAGAGCACCTTCATGGTGGAAATGATCGAAACGGCGGAGCTCCTGCTCAATGCCACCAAGCGGTCCTTGATCATCCTGGACGAACTGGGCAGGGGAACCAGCACCTTCGATGGCATGGCCATCGCGCAAGCGGTGATTGAACATATCCATGACAAGATCAGAGCTCGCACTCTGTTCTCCACCCACTTCCATGAACTAACCCAGCTGGAGTCCACCTTGAGACGCCTGCGCAGCTACCGCATGGAAGTGGAGGAGAGGGGCGGGGAGGTCTTCTTCCTGCACCGCGTCTCTCCAGGCAGCACAGACCGGAGCTACGGCATTAACGTTGCCCGCATGGCCGGAGTACCGATTCCTGTGATCAAACGGTCCATGGAACTTTTGGAGGAATTAGAAACTAGGGGACAGGGGCCCGCCCAACTGGATTTGTTCAAGGCCTTGGACTATGATACCTCGGTTCTTGAGGCCGCCTCCGCCGCGGAACAGGGCCCCAGTGCCGTGGAAGAGGAAATCCTCGGCCTGGACCTAGACAGCGTAACTCCCTTGGAAGCGCTGCAAAAGCTGGTTGTCTGGCAGGAAAAGCTGCGCCAGCAGAGGGATGGTGAAACGAATGGCTCAAATTAGGATCCTGCCTCCCGAGGTAGCCCAGAAAATCGCCGCCGGGGAGGTCATAGAGCGGCCAGCTTCTGTAGTCAAGGAGCTGGTGGAGAACTCCATTGATGCCGCGGCTACCCAGATCACCGTTGAAATCAGAAAGGGCGGGCTGGAGCTGATCCGCGTCCAGGACAACGGTGCGGGGATTGCCAAGGACGATCTCCGGCTGGCCTTTGAGCCCCATGCCACGAGTAAAATTGCTGCTGCCGATGATCTCTTCGCCCTCTACACCCTTGGTTTCCGCGGCGAAGCTCTGCCGAGCATCGCCAGTGTATCGAATCTGACCTTGTACAGCAGGCCTGCGGATCAGAAAACAGGCTATAAGATCGTCGGCAGTGATGGAGACTTTGTGGTTGAACCGGTGGGAACACCTCCGGGCACCACAGTGGAGGTGCGGGACCTTTTCTACAACGTTCCTGCCAGGCTCAAGTTCGTCAAGTCCCCCGCCACGGAGCGGAGAAGAGTTGTGGAGCTCACGAGCAGATTGGCCTTGGCCCATCCCCATGTCTCCTTCCGCCTTGTGGTAGACGGCAAAACCGACCTGGTTACGCCGGGCAGCGGACGCCTGCTGGACAGCATCCTGCTGGTACTGGGCAGCAACGTGGAACACCAGCTGATCAAATTCTCAGCAAGTACCTCTTGGGGTCAAATCCAAGGATACTTGGGTTCACCGCAGCTGGCCAAGGGCAACCGCAGCGGCCAGGTTTTCATTGTCAACGGACGCCTCATCGAAAACCAGACCCTGCGTGCGGCTCTGGAAAAGGGTTATGAAGGGCTCCTGCCTCAGCGCACCTTCCCCTGGGCAGTTTTGGTGTTGGAGATCAAGCCAGAACTGGTGGACTGTAACGTGCATCCGGCTAAACTGGAGGTACGCTTCGCGGATGAACAGGCCATCTTCAACGACACTTGGCAGGCAGTGCGTTCGGGCCTGCAAAGGAAAAACATCGCCCCCAAGTTGAGCCATCCCACCCGACCGGTTGAGCCGTCTAGGGCAGCGAAACCAGCTGTGCAAGCCATGCTGCGCTGGCAGCCTGAAACCTGGGAGTATATGGACCAGGTGCTCAGGGAGCACAAGCCGAGAGCGAAAGAGCTGCCTACAGTTCACAAACGGGCAGAGTATACTCCTCCTCCAGCTGCAGAACTGGCGGTAGCTGAGGAGATCCCAAGGCAGGTTGAGCCTCCCTGTGACGCTTTAGAAGAAGTGCGGACCACGCTTTTGAGCGGGCGGATCATTGGTCAGCTGCATCAAACCTACATCCTCCTGGAGACACCCCAGGGGCTGTGGATTTTGGATCAGCACATTGTCCACGAACGGATACTGGTGGAGCAGTTCCGTAAACAGTGGGAAGAGGCGGAGATCATGGTGCAGGAGATCCTGCCTCAGCACCTGGAGTTTACACCAAGCGAAGCGGTCTTGGTCGCCGAATCCCTGGATCTCTTGGCCGAGTTCGGTGTTGGGCTGGAACCTTTCGGAGGCAGCAGTTTCATTTTGCGTGCCGTGCCCAGTTTCCTGGCCCACAGCGGCGGCAACTGGCAAGAAGAGATCTTGCAGATCGCCCAAAATGCCAAGAAGACCACGGAAAAGAAACAGCAAGCCCTGATCACCCTGGCCTGTAGGGGTGCCGTCAAGGCAGGTCAGCGCCTGGAGGAGCGGGAGATGAGAGCTCTGCTCAACAACTTGGCCAAAACCGAGAATCCATACACCTGTCCCCATGGACGGCCCATCATGATCCGCCTGGAAAATGATGAACTGCTCAGACGTTTCGGTAGAATTTAGGAGGGATGAGGTGGAAAGGCAGAAATTGTTGGTGCTCGTGGGTCCCACCGCGGTGGGTAAAACGGAGCTCAGTCTGCTTCTGGCTGAGGCGCTGCACGCCGAGATCATCTCGGCCGATTCCATGCAGGTGTATCGGGGCATGGACATCGGTACTGCCAAACCAACTCCCCAAGAGCGAAAGAGGGTGCGCCATCACCTCCTGGACGTGGTTGACCCCGATGAGAGCTTTAATGTTGCCGACTACGTGGCCCTGGCAGAGGCGGTGCTGAATGAGCTTAAGAGCAGGCAGGTTGTTCCCCTGCTCACGGGCGGCACAGGACTGTACATAGATGCGCTCCTGGATGGCTTCCTCTTTCCAGATACGCCCGCGGATCCCCACATCCGCACGGAACTGGAGGAGCAGGCGAAAAGGGATCCGCTGAGCCTGTACCAAGAGCTCCAAGAAGTGGACCCTGTGAGTGCGGAGCGGCTGCACCCCAATGATCTACGGCGCATTATCCGGGCCCTGGAGGTGTACCGGCGGACGGGCGAAGCCATCAGCGCCTTGCAGCAGAAGCGAGCCCAGCAGCAGCGTCCCTACGATCCCCTCTATGTGGGCCTGACTAGGGATAGAAAAGAGCTTTACTCACGCATAAATGAGCGGGTTGAGCTCATGCTGCGGCGGGGCCTCGTTGACGAGGTTAAAATGCTGCTGGAGAAGTACCCCCACCAGCCCACGGCCCTGCAGGCTCTGGGTTACAAGGAAATCGCCGGCTACCTGAGGGGTGAAATGACCCTGCAGGAGGCCGTAGAGCTTCTGAAGCGGGACACCCGACGCTACGCCAAGCGCCAGCTGTCTTGGTTTAGGCGCAACAAACGTATCCATTGGTTTGACCGCACATCCATGGACGACAGCCAGGTGAAAAAGGCTGTTCTTGACCTCTGGGAGCGCTTCTCCCCAGGACCCAAGTAACCAGCAGACACCTTCCAACCCGTTTTGGCGTATAGATGAGGGGAAAGGAAGGTGTAGCTTTCATGCCGTCTGCAACCATTTTCCAGGGATTAGAAGCCCATCAGCGGGAACGCCTGCAGCAGCTGCAGCAGGAGCTGGACTCCCTGGTGGGGCTGCAGTCCGTGAAGAGGGTGATTCGAGAAATTCAGGCGTTCGCCCTCATCCAGAAGTACCGCCAGACGCTGCAGCTGACCTGCGAACCCATGGTCTTACATACTATCTTCATTGGAAACCCGGGTACGGGCAAGACCACTGTGGCTCGTCTGCTCAGCAAAATGCTCAGGGAAATAGGGATTCTGCAGAAAGGCCATACGGTGGAAGCGGAAAGGGCAGACTTGGTCGCGCAGTACATTGGCCAAACAGCCCAAAAGACCAGGGAAGTCATTAAACAGGCCCAAGGCGGCCTGCTCTTCATCGATGAGGCCTATTCGCTGGCTAGAGGCGGTGAGAGGGATTTTGGCAAAGAAGCCATCGATACCCTGGTGAAGGCCATGGAAGACCAACGGGACAGCTTCGTTGTTGTGCTGGCAGGTTATCCCGAACCCATGCGCCACTTTCTGGCGGCCAATCCCGGATTGCGTTCCCGTTTTCCCATCACCGTAGATTTCCCAGATTACTCGGATATTGAGCTGTATAAAATCGCCCTGGGCATGCTGGAAAAGAGGGAGTACACCTTGACGGCAAGGGCGCAGCAGGAGCTGATCCGCCAGATCAGACGCCTGCGTCAAGGCGATCCTGCCACTTTCGGCAACGCCAGATCCGTCCGCAACCTGGTTGAACTGGCCATTCGCCGCCAAGCGGTGCGCTTAGTGGGAAAAAGGGAGTTGACCAAGGATGAACTCACCGTCATTTCCCCCGCTGACTTCCGAGGAAACGATGCTTGAAAGCAGGATTTGCACAGAGCGTAAAGAACATTTCATGGTAACCCCTTAGGAGGTTGAAAAAGATGAACACCATCGCACTAGAATTCGCAACTGAGCAAGAAATGCAGGCTGCCGCGGATAAGCTGTGGAACAGACACGGCATCACCGGCGAACTGGAGATGTTCCAGACGCCCAGCGGCACTTTCCGTCTGCACATCTATTCTGAAAAGCCAATTAGGGAAAGTCTCATAGAGAAGCTCCCGGGTAAACGGGTCCAAATCAAGGGCAGTTTCGGTGCTGCTGTGCGCACAGAGGTGCCAAGTGGTAGTAATTAAGCAGGCAAAAGAAAGAATAGCCGCACACTATGCTCCCATGGAGGCGGTGGTCCTGGCCAATCAGGAAAAGGTACTGCGGGCTTTCCATGCAGCCAAGGTGGCCAGCCATTCCTTCAGCGAATCCACAGGTTACGGCTACTCAGACCAAGGGCGGGAAACCTTAGAGGAAGTCTACAGGCATGTGTTTAGAGCGGAAGCCGCTCTCTGCCGGCCGCAAATTGTCTCAGGCACCCATGCGATTTCGCTGTGCCTGTCCATTTTGGAGCCAGGGGATGAGTTGGTTTCAGCCAGCGGGCCCCCCTATGACACTCTGCAGGCAGTTATCGGAACCAGGGGGAATTCCCCCAGAAGCCTGATCAAGCGGGGGATCCACTACAGAGAAGTTCCCCTCTCCCCAGATGGCTCCTTGGATTTGGACGCCATTGCCCGCCAGATAACCCCCACGACGAAAATGGCCATTTTTCAGCGTTCCCGAGGTTACAGCTGGCGTCCATCGCTAACCATCAGCGATTTGGCTGCAGGAATCAAGGCAGTTCGGCAAGCCAATCCGAACTGTATAGTCTTCGTAGACAACTGCTACGGCGAATTCGTAGAGGCCTTTGAGCCCCTGGAAGCTGGGGCGGATCTCATGGCCGGCTCCCTGATCAAAAACCCCGGCGGCTCCCTGGCTGTGAGTGGGGGCTACATCGCAGGACGCAGGGACTTAGTGGACCTCTGCGCGGAAATCCTCACTGCACCCAGTTTAGGAGGCAAATTAGGCTCATCATTCGGGCTAGCTAGATCCCTGCTGCAGGGCCTTTTTTTAGCCCCCCACATGGTGGGAGAGGCCGTTTACGGCGCTATCCTGGCAGCGGAGGTGTTTAGAGCTCTGGGCTACGAGGTCTCGCCGCTGCCCGAAGAGCCGCGTACCGACATAGTACAAGCCATCAGGTTCCACTCCCAAGAGGAGCTGCTCAGTTTCTGCCGCGGTATCCAGAAGGCCGCACCCGTGGACGCCCATTACACACCAGTACCCAGCCCAATGCCGGGATATGTGGATGAAGTGGTCATGGCGGGCGGTACTTTCATGCAGGGCTCTTCCATCGAGCTCAGCGCCGATGCACCCCTGCGCAAACCATACATCGGCTATCTGCAGGGCGGCATGTCCAGACAGCATGTGGAAATCGCACTCCGCTTCGTCCTCAGGGAGATGGGTTTAGAGCACTAACGCTTGTTACTTGCCTAGGGAGGTGAGGTACTTGGAGATTACCAATGTGGAAATAGCTGTTCGACTGGTTTTAGCATTACTTCTGGGAGGACTCGTGGGAATCGAGCGGGAAAGCCACGGGCGGCCAGCTGGATTTCGAACACACATTCTAGTCAGTATGGGGTCAGCCCTGGTTATGATCGTGTCGGCTTACGCATTCCCCGGAAGCAGTGACCCTGGGCGCATTGCAGCGCAGGTGGTGAGCGGCATCGGTTTTCTAGGTGCCGGTACCATCATGCGGGAAGGTGCCACCATTCGCGGCTTAACCACCGCCGCCAGCCTGTGGACAGTGGCAGGCATTGGACTCACGGTTGGAGCCGGGTTCTACTTTTCCGCCATTCTAGGGACCATCTTGGTGGTGCTGACCTTACTCGTCCTCAATCAGCTGGAATGGAGATTCATGGCCACCAAACACGAGAACCTAACCATGGTCATCCAGGATACACCGGGCCAATTGGCGCGCGTCTTTGCGGTTCTGGCCAGATTTGAGGTGGATGTCCTGAACGTGGAATTATCAGACAGTGATACTGGAGAAGCTAAGCTAGACCTTCATGTGGATATTTCGCCCAAGTACAGTAGAGTGGCCATCATTGAAGAGCTTGTATCCACGCCCGGTGTCAAACGAGCTAGTTACAAGTAAGGTGCGGGACGGTGATGTGAACTGAAGTTCTTGCTCGTCAACGACGACGGAATCTCTGCCCCAGGTCTGGAAGCGCTGAGGGGCGCCGTGCAGGGCAGGGGAGAGGCGACGGTGATTGCCCCGCATCAACAGCACAGTGGTATGAGCCACGCCATCACCATCCACCGGCCCCTGCGCGTAGAAGACGCTGGACAAGGCTACACAGTGAACGGAACCCCCGCCGACTGCGTGATCATGGCGCTGGAAGCATTGAAACTGGAGCCTGATTACGTGCTCTCCGGGATCAACCACGGCGCTAATCTGGGTTCTGATGTGCTTTACTCGGGCACGGTGGCGGCGGCCATGGAAGGAGTGCTCAACGGGATCCCCAGCATAGCCTTTTCCCTGGCCGGACCAACTGATTTTCTGCCCGAGGCGGCCAAAGTGGTGGAAGAGCTCCTGTTCGCAAAACCGGGCTTTCTGGTCAACCCGGATTTGATCCCAAAGGGAGGAATATTGAACATCAATATTCCCGGCCTGCCCAGGGAAAAGATCAAGGGAGTGCGCTTCACCCGCTTGGGAGTGCGCAGGTATAACCCCCTCATTCATGAGCGCAGGGACCCACGGGGAGCATCTTACTACTGGCTGGGGGGTACCCCAGGCTCCCTGGAATCCGATGAACTGGACATTGACCTGGTGGCAGTGGATCAAGGTTACGTTTCCATAACGCCTCTCAAATTGGACCTCACGAACTATGAAGCACTAGACCGCCTGCGGAACCGGAGCTAGGAGGGTCGCAGGCAAGCAGAAGCAAAGGAGTGCCCTTGGGGCACCCTTTTTTGTATAAACGATAATCCAAGGAGGGACAATATAATAGGCGGGCAGCGGGAGGAGGGAGCCGACCATGGACAGCAAACCGCATGACTTCAAAGATCAGGCCCGTTACATTGGTTCGCTGAAGAAGGACGAGCAGCTTTGTGACTTCTATGAAGTGGTCATCGACGGCAAGATCCAGTACGTGTACATTCCAGTCGGTTTGGAGCAAAATGGGAGTGAGGATTGAAAGGGGATCTTGAGATGATGATAGCTCTGGCCCAGGCCGATGTTCTCAGAGCCTTGAAGCGCTACAGGTGCCTTGCCAAGCAGGACCTGGTGTTCTGCCAGTACCAAGATGATCCCGATTTCTGGAGAAGCTATGCACTGGCCCGATACAACATCTATCAGTGGTTAGAAAGAATGGTTTTGACTTGTGGGGTAAACCAGACGTATCTCCTGGCAGTGGAGAGATATGCGGGTTTACCTCTATTTATTTCCAGCAGCAGAGACAAGGGGGTAAAGGAGGCGCTGGAAGTCTTTTTTCTGTTTATTGCAGGAGAAAGCCCCATGGATGCCAAAGTTAATGCCTAGAATCGCAGACATGGAGGCAGAGGACCATGGACTTTCTTTCGAGACTGTTTGGGTCTAGCGGAGCTAAATCAAAGAGCAAAGCAGGATACGTGAGGCGCGAGGGCAGGCACGCCGTATGGATCTACGTGCAGTGTAGCAGATGCGGCGAAAAAATCCCCGTGAGGCTGCGAACCACGAGTGAGCTGCAGCGGCGGGAGGGGCCCGACGCTCAGCTGGGGCCTGGACAGTTTTTCGTGAGGAAGACCGTGGTGGGTAAGAAGTGCTACCAGCGCATTGAAGCCACTGTCGATTTCGACGGCAAGTACGACGTGGTTGACAGCAAAATGGTCAACGGCAAATTGATCACCTACGAGGAGTACAAAAAAGACGAGCATTGACCGCTCGTCTTTTTGCTTCTAAGAACACTAGTGAATCCTGCGGAACACCCCGATTACTTTACCCAAGATCCGCACGTCCTCCACAATTAAGGGGTCCATGGCAGCATTCTCAGGCTGCAGGCGGATGTGGGTTCCCTCATGGAAAAAGCGCTTCACCGTGGCCTCCTCGCCATCGATTAGCGCCACCACTATCTCCCCATTAAACGCCGTTTCCTGACGATTAACCAGTACAAAGTCGCCATCGAGAATTCCAGCGTCAACCATACTGTCACCCTTGACCCGCAGCATGAACACATCCTCGTGTTCAACAAAATCTTTAGGTATGGGGAAGTAATCCTCTATGTTTTCCACTGCCAAAACGGGAGCACCCGCCGTTACTTTCCCCACCAGGGGCACGTCAATTACCCGCGTCCTGGATGGCAGGGAATCGTCCAAAAGCTCAATGGCTCTGGGCTTCGAGAGGTCGCGCCTTATGTATCCCAACTCCTCAAGCTTAGTGAGGTGACCATGCACCGTGGAACTGCTCCTAAGACCCACCGCGTTGCCGATCTCCCGAACTGAGGGCGGATACCCCTTAGTGGCCACTTCGCTTCTGATGAACTCCAAGATCCTCTGCTGCCTGTCTGAAAGCTTGGCCATGCCACGACCTCCCAAGGTTGTTTTCGCTTTCGCTGAGTTCATTATAGCATCTGATTGGGGAGTGGTCAAACAATTGTTCTGAAAACAGTTGACAAAACATATGTTCCCCTGTAAACTAGAGATGCAAGAACACATGTTCGCAGGAGGTTCACCATGGGAGGTAAAACTCAGAACGCATTAGTCACAATTTCGGTTTTTGGCTTGTTGATTATGCTGATGGTGAGCGCGGCAGCCATCACGCTCAAACTGGTCTGGATAGATGGTGCACTGACCAACGCTGGCACAGAACTGGTCTTTACAGAAGTAGTTGTACAGTCAGGCGATACTCTGTGGGCCATTGCGGCAAACCAGATGCCCGATGAAGATCCCCGGGATGCGGTGGCCAGAATCCGTGAACTCAACCAGCTGCAGTCTGCGGAAATCTTCCCAGGGCAAGTTTTGACCCTAGAAGTCAAAAGGCCTGTGCAGGCGGGGCAGTTGGCCAGCAGGCCTTAATAGAGCACGCAGTGCAAGCCCTATACTGTACTGACGCTCTTCGGGATTGACCAGGGTAGGTCGGTTGAC
>FIZK01000134.1 GCA_900018335.1 uncultured Clostridia bacterium
CAAAGGAAACGAAACCTGGACAGCCACACTGAAAGAGTGGAAGAATTAAGGGCTGGAAAGGAAAAAGCGGACAGGTTCCCCAGGCGGGGACTGTCCGCTTTTTTGTAACTAGAGCACATAACTTTCCAGGGCTTCCAAGTCTTTGATGATGATCACTTTGTTGCCCACAAGTTCGATATAACCCAGCTCCCGAAACTCCCCGAGCTTGCGGGTGATGGTCTCCCTGCGCAGACCTGAGTAGTTGCCCAGTTCCTCCCGGTTCATGGAAAGCTCAAGCTTAATGCCCTCTTCTGTCTCAACGCCGATCCGCTTGGCCAGCTTGAGCAGGAGCCCTGCGGTCTTCATGGAGGCGTTGCTGGTGGCCAGCCTTTGGATCAAGTCTTCCGCCCAGCGGATGCGCTCGAAGCTCTTCACGAGGACACTTCTAAGCACCACGGGCGAATGGTAGAAATACTTGTCAAAGGCGGTTTTCGGGATCACCACCACCTTACAGTCGGTCAGGGCCTGGCCGATGTAGCGGTAAGGCGTTTCCACCAAGAGGTTCAGGCCGCCCACAAAGTCTCCGTCGCGGTAGATGTAGAAGATCTGCTCCTCTCCATCCATGGTGTTGATGAAAATCTTCATCTGACCCTTGTAGATCAGGTACATGGCCTCGGGCGGATCACCCGTTTTGAAGATATACTCCCCGGCCTTGATGTCGGCCAAGATCACCTGCTGCAGTACATCTTCCACATCTTCTTCATTGAGGTCATTAAAGAGGGGCAAACCCCGCAGCACAGAAAGGAGTGCCGATTTTCCCAGATCCGAGGCCGCTGTCGTGGGCCGGCCCAACTCTTCCTGCTGTTTCTGGGTCTGCTCCTGGCGCTGCTCCCGCAGACCTTCTGCGAAGATCTTGTTGGCGTAAACCTCCAGTTCCTTGGCTCTCCCCTTATCCATAGGCTTGACTCCCTCCAAACGGTAGGGTATGCCCAACCGCTCGTATTTCTTCACCCCTGAAGTGTGGTAGGGCAGGATTTCGATGCGGTCCACCCTGGCCCAGATGGGCTTGATCAGCTCGATAAATTGTCGCATAGACTCTTCACTGTCCGTGAAGCCTGGAACCATGACGTGGCGAACCCAGATCTGGCCTTGAAAGCCGTTTTTCTCCAAGCCTTCCAGGAACTCCAGGTAGGTCCAGAAGCCGTCAATGGTGGTCAGCTCCTTGAAGGAGGCGGCATCGAAAGCTTTCACATCGAGGAGCAGTGTGTCTACCAAGGGCAAGATCTTGCTGTAATACCTGGGGTCGCCGAAGCCAGAGGTGTCTACACAAGTATTGTAACCTTCCTGCTTAAGAATTTGCATGGACGATCTCCAGGATGCGCTGGGGGGTTAGTTCTTCCCCCCCGATCCTCTTTTGCGTATCTGGGTTGTGGCAGTAGGCGCAGCGCAGGGGACAGCCCTGGAGAAAGAAGACCGTTCTGGTCCCAGGGCCGTCCACCAAACCCATGGTTTCAATGGAGTGTACATAGCCGCGCATCAGAATTCTCCTTACACAGCCTCATGGAACGTCCTGTTGATCACATCCAGCTGGTGTTCCCTTCTCAGCCGGTTGAAGCGCACCGCGTAGCCAGATACCCGGATGGTGAGGTTGGGGTACTTCTCCGGGTGCTCCATGGCATCGAGCAGCAGCTCCCGGTCCAGCACGTTCACGTTGAGATGGAAAGCGCCGCGGTTGAAATACCCGTCGAGGATATTGGTAAGGTTAGTGGTGCGCTCCTCCATATTCTTCCCCAGCGCCCCGGGGACAATGGTGAAGGTGTTGGAGATGCCATCCTGGTTCACCTGCCTGTAAGGCAGTTTGGCCACGGAGTTAAGGGAAGCCAGGGCTCCCATCCTATCCGCCCCGTTCATGGGGTTGGCACCGGGGGCAAAGGGCTCGCCCTTCTTGCGGCCATCTGGAGTGGCTCCGGTCTTCTTGCCGTAGACCACGTTGGAAGTGATGGTCAAAAGGGAGAGGGTGTGCTCCGCATCCCGGTAGGTGGGATGCTTTCTCAAGGCATCCATGAAGTATTCGTTGATTTCCACGGCGATCTGATCCACCCGATCGTCGTCATTGCCATACCTGGGGAAGCTTCCTTCCACCTCAAAGTCCACCGCTATGCCGTACTCGTTGCGCACTGGTTTCACCTTGGCATACTTGATCGCGGAGAGGGAGTCAGCTGCAATGGAGAGCCCCGC
>FIZK01000135.1:0-3359 GCA_900018335.1 uncultured Clostridia bacterium
GCGAGCAGGGAAGGAGGTGTGTGTACCGCGGTAAAGGGACAGAACTCTGCTTAACGATTGTGAGAAGGAGTGAATCTGAAAAGACTGCCCCGGTGTGCGGGCACTTGTTGGCTGACCAAATCTGAATAAGGCTTTTCGGACTAAAGTAAGGAGTTGATATGTTGCTTCGCAGAAGAAAAACTACAGTACTGATCGCACCCATACTGCTCTTGTCACTCGTGTTAAGCGGATGTCTCGGTGGAAACGGAGGAGAAAAGGTTACATATTTTGAACTGCAGGTTGGTGTGAGTGGTAGCGGTTCTGTTTCACCTCTGACTGGCAAGCAGAAGTATGCCGAAGGCACGGTGGTGACCCTGGCTGCCACGCCGACTCCGGATTGGGAGTTTCGCTACTGGATCGGCGAAGTATCGGACCCCTATTCCCCCGAAACGGAGTTGGTGGTTGATGGGGAGAAGTCTGTAACTGCTGTGTTTTACAAGGCAGATGAAAGCATCCTCATTAGCGTGCAAGACGCAGAGTCGCTAACCCCCGTCCCTGGTGTTACTATTCTGGCTACTGATGGTTCTGACGGTCATGTCACCAACTCACGAGGTGAGGTGGTGCTCAACACTCGTGCCACCAGCACAATCGTGGCTCCATTTGGAAAGGGTACTTTCCAGCCGCAGGCGTCCGTTGCTGAAAAGGGGGAAATCATAGTATTTAGTGCTTCCCCTAACGAACCCAAGATTCCCGCTTTGTATGAGCTTGCGTTCAACCCAGTGGAGTTCAGCAATGAGGGTGAAACCCATAGGCTGAACCCGTTTGCTTCGGCCAAGATCCGCGAAGCCATGAACAGGCTCTTCGACCGCGCCGACATCGCCAACGGCATCTTTCTTGAGCAGGTCGAACCGCTGTTGACGGCTCTTCAGCCCGGAACTTTCGATCACATCCGTATGCAGAAGGTCATTGGGGAGCTGGAGGAGCAGTACAGCTACGACAAACAGGCTGCTCAGGATGGAATTGCCCAAGGTATGCAGGAGTTGGGGGCGGAGCTCAAGGACGGGCAGTGGCATTACAACGGTGAAGTCGTGGAGCTGATCCTTATCATCAGCGATTGGGATCCAAATCGTGTCGCTCTAGGCGACTATGTTGCCACAGAGTTGGAATCCATCGGTTTCAAGGTGGAGAAACTCCCCTTGGGGTATATGGATGCTAATATGCGGTTGAACGGCGACCCTCGGGACGGTACATGGCATCTGGCCACCAATGCATGGAGAGCTGGCGCTTACAATGCCCTCCAAAGTCACATACTGGCCCAGTATTACACACCTTTGGTGTCCCAATCCCCGCTTGTTCAGGCCTACAATCCCGCTCCCGAACTCCTGGACGCTGCCAGAAGCCTTAACGAAGACGACTTCGCCTCAGTGGAGCAGCGTGACGAGGCCCTGGAAAAAGGCCTGAGGCTGTCGCTGAAAGATTCAGTGAGGATCTGGCTGGTCGCCCAGTACTAGAGACTCCGTGCACAGCCCCGGGGCAGCGAGCTCTGGGGCTCTTTCCTTGGGCAGTCACAGCTGGAACTGCATGTTGTGGAGACGGGCATAGGTTCCGCCCAGCCTCAGCAGTTCCTCGTGGGTGCCTTGTTCCACGATACGCCCGCTGCCCAGCACAATGATCCTCTGCGCCCTTCTGATGGTGGATAAGCGGTGGGCAATGACGAAGGTGGTGCGGTTTTTGGCCAGTTTCTCTAGGGACTCCTGCACCGCTTGCTCGCTTTCGCTGTCCAGGGCACTGGTGGCTTCATCGAAAATGAGCACCGGAGGGTCCTTGAGGAAAACCCGGGCAATGCTCAAACGCTGCTTCTGGCCGCCAGACAGTCTGACGCCCCGCTGGCCCACCTGCGTGTAGTACCCGTCCGGCAGCTGCATAATGAACTCATGGGCGTCTGCCTGCTTCGCCGCGGCCACAACCTCTTCGAAATCGGCTTCAGGCCTGCCGTAGCGGATATTGTCCAGGACAGTGCCCGCGAAGAGATACACATCCTGCTGCACCACCCCAATGCTGCGTCTGAGGCTGTGCAGGCTGATGTCCCGAATATCTATACCGTCCAAGAGAATGCTCCCTTCTGTCACTTCGTAAAACCTGGGAATTAAGGAGCACAATGTGGTTTTGCCTACCCCAGACACTCCCACCACGGCGATGTATTCGCCTGCCGCCACTTGGAAGGACAGATCTTTAAGCACGTAATCGTTGGTGCCGCGGTAGCGGAAGCCCACGCCGCGAAACTCCACATGTCCCTGAATCCGGCTGAGCTCTGCGGTGCCGGGAGTATCCTGGATGTCTGGCTGCACCTCCATGATCTCCATGAAACGCTCAAAGCCGGTAATGCCGTCTTGGTACTGCTCAACCATGTAGGTAAGGCGGAGCACCGGCTGCACCAAATGGCCGATGTAGAGCAGGAAAGTGACTAGATCAGCCAGGTCCAGGGAGCCACCTACGATACTGATACCTCCCACGACCACTACAGCGGTGGTGATGAGCTGAATAAGGGCATTGACGCCTTGGGAGAAATATGACTCGTTGCGGTAAATGTTTTTCCTGCTTTGGAGGAAAAGCAGATTTTCCCGGGCGAATTTTTCCTTTTCCATTTCCTCCGCGGCAAAGGACTTCACCACCCGCATCCCGGATAGACTGTCCTCAACCTGGGCGTTGATCTGGCCGATGCGCTTCTTATTCAAGCTTTGGGCCCTGTGCATCTTTCCGCTGAACAGCAGGGTAAAGGCAGCCACAAAGGTCAGGAAGAGGAACACCACGGTCGTGAGCCGGGCATTGATCCTGAGCAGTATAAACCCGGCCCCCAGGAACTTGAGGGAGTTCATGATCACATCCTCCGGGAAGTGGTGGTACATCTCCGCCAAGGAAAAGAGGTCATTGGTGAGCCTGGACATGAGCTCGCCTGTTCTCTGTTCGTCATAGAAGCTCAGGGAAAGCCTTTGATAGTGCTCAAAAAGCTCCATACGCAGATCGCTTTCCATCTGGGCTCCCATGGCATGGCCGTGGTAATCGTAGACGTGGCTGCAGATCGTCTGGACGATAATCAGAGCCACCATGGCCGCGCCGACCTTGAGTATCTCCTCCGCCGCGCCCACCAGATCCCCGGCTAAAACCGTTTTGGTCACGTATCTGGTGAGCAGGGGGTAGAGCAGGGTAATGGCTGCGCTGACAAAGGCGCAGGCCAAGACGGCAATAAACGTGAGCCTGTAGGGTTTGTAATAGGAGAGGAAGCGCCGCAGACGCCCCCTGGGCGCGCTGGCCCTTTTAAGCTGATTGTTTGTGGCTGTGCGCAGCTGTTGCACTTCAGGATCCACCCCCTCAGCTGTTCT
>FIZK01000135.1:3372-6547 GCA_900018335.1 uncultured Clostridia bacterium
CGGGCAAACGCCTGTTGCGTTCATCAGCTGGGAATTTACCAGTTGTTCACAACTCCATTGTACACGGCCCTGGGGACTAGTCAATGTGAACGCCCCGGAAAGAACCTTTACGAACCATACTCTCTCCCGGCAGCCGGATTCCTGGAGTGGGGAGGGGAGAGAGGATTGTGTTAACATCTAGCGAATATGAGATTAACCCCGGTGTAGGGAGACTACTAGATGCGGAGGTTGCGGGATGGACTTGTTGATGGCTATTGACATGGGCACCACACACATCAAAGTGGCCACCTTTGATCTGGAAGGAAATCTGCACACCGTCGAGATGTCACGCACAAACACCAAGTCTTTGGGCGTGGGCCAAGCGGTCTACGACCCAGAAGAGATCTGGGACAGCGTAGTGGAACTGCTCCGGAAAACCGCTGCCCAGCTGGGACCTGGCCAGCGGGTTCTCTCCATATCCGTGGCCAGCATGGGCGAAGCCGGCCTGCTCCTAGATGAACAGGACCGGCCCCTGACTCCCATCATTTCCTGGTTTGATGTGCGGGGTAAGGAAGTGATGGAGGGATGGTATGAGAAAATTAGCCCGGAAGAGTGCTTTGCCATCACCGGGCTCAACTACAACTACATCTATTCCTTGTTCAAGCTGCTGTGGTATAAGCAGAACCAGCCGGAGATCTTCAGGCAGGCCGTCAAGTGGCTCTGCATGCCTGATTATATCTACTTCCGGCTTACCGGGGAGTTTGCCACAGACTACTCCATCGCATCGCGCACTATGCTCTTTGACATCCGCCAGCGCAAGTGGTCAGAGAGGCTGCTCCAGCTCGCGGAGCTTGACGAAGAACTCCTGCCCCCAGCCTACCAAGGGGGGACCGTAATTGGCCAAGTGCGCCGGGAGGTCTGTGAGCTTACTGGCCTATCAGGAAAAATCCTTGTGGCCGTGGGAGGCCATGACCACATTTGCGGCACCTTAGCTGCCAATGTTATCCGGCCCGGCAAGGTCATGAACTCCTCGGGAACCGCAGAGACCCTGAACGCCGTCTTCCGGGATCTACCCCCTCTCAGCATCGAGACCTTCAGCGGTTTCAACGTGGGCTGCCACGTTGTACCTGAACTCTATTACCTCCAGGGCGAAGTAGTGTCCTCGGGGATCAGTATAGAATGGTTCTTAGACCAGTTCTGCCGCTCTGATGACGGGACCAGGATGTCCTATGGAGAGATGGTTCGCCTCGCCGAGACGGCCCCGCCGGGGGCCCAGGGCCTGTTTTTCATCCCGCATCTGCGGGGCGGCAGCCCGCCGGATCCTGCGCCGTACAGCAAGGCCTGCTTTTTGGGGATGCGCGATTACCACACCCGGGCTGATTTCCTGCGCAGCATCCATGAAGGTTTGTGCTGTGAAGTTGCTGGGATTCTCCAGAGCATGGAAGCCGTGTTGGGCCTAGAGTTCCAAGCTATCCACGCCATCGGCGGCGGCACCAAGAATGAACTGTGGATGGAGATCAAAAGCGCTGCCACGGGTAAACCCCTGGAGATCCCTCAGGTGCAAGAATCCACACTTTTGGGCGCTGCCCTTTTAGGCGGTGTGGGTGCCGGTGTGTACGCAGACCACTATGCAGCGGCTGAGCTCACCTATGGGCCCAGCCGCATCTATCATCCCGAAGCCGGGCTGGTTGAGCAGTACCACCAGATCGGCGCGGTGTATGCACAGCTTCTGCCCAGGGCGCGGGAAATCAGCCGGATCATCGGCGAAGACTAGGCTGAATCTGTCGGCAAGTTCGAGGAGCCCTTATCATATCTTAAGCTGCATGGAGGGAACTAGATGGAGATCGTTGTAGCAGGTCATCTTTGTCTTGATATCATTCCCAACTGGCAGGCGGGGAGCTTGGCTTCCATCAAGCCAGGTGCCATGATCCAAGTGCAGGGGCTGAAGTTTTCCACCGGTGGTGCCGTCTCCAACACGGGTATTGCCCTCAAGCGCCTGGGTTTTGCGCCTAGGCTCATGGCCTGCACAGGTGATGATCATCTGGGCAGCATCGTTAGGAGCATCTTGCGTCGGGAGGGCGTGAACCCGGACCGCATCGCCTCAGTGGAAGGCGCCACAACCTCGTACACCATCGTGCTCAATCCACCCGGGACCGACAGGGCCTTTATCCACTATCCGGGAACCAACGATACCTTTGCCGCTGATGCCGTGGATTTGCGCGGGCTGGAACCGGGTGTTTTCCACCTGGGCTATCCACCCCTCATGAGGGAGCTGTACATCGCGGAGGGCATCAACCTGGAAGCCATTTTCCGGCGAGCTAAGCAAGGGGGTTGGATCACAAGTTTGGATATGGCTTTGCCCGATCCCCATTCAGAAGCGGGCCAAGCCCCCTGGAGAAGGATCCTGGCCCGGGTGCTTCCCCAGGTGGACTTCTTTCTGCCCAGCCTAGATGAGATTCTGTTCATGCTGGATCAAGACACTTTCTACGCCGTGCAAAGCGGTTCCCGGTCCATTGACGCTGAGCTGTTGGACGGTCTGAGTGGGGAACTGTTGGATATGGGGGCGGGAGCCGTGGGACTGAAGTTAGGAGATCAAGGTCTGTTTTTGCGCACTGGGGCAGGAATAGGCGGCCGGTTGGGAGAAAAATGGGCAAATCGCCAGCTGTTGTCGCCCATTTTCCAAGTGGATGTGCAGGGGACAACTGGGGCAGGAGATACCACCATTGCCGGGTTTTTGGCTGGAGTGGCCCTGGGCATGGACCCCGCCGAGGTGGTCACGCTGGCTAACGGCGTAGGCGCCTGCTGCGTGGAAACCCTGTCTGCCATTGAGGGCATCCCCAGTTTGCAGGAAGTTCAGGCGCGGATCCAGCGAGGCTGGCGGCGTGTCCTGCCAACCATTCCTCACCCGGGATGGCGTGCTGCCCAGGATGGAGTCCTCTACGGACCTATGGATCAAGGTGAGTGGTAGTTCAATTACAAAGAAGGAGTGATTTGCTGTGTTGACAAAAGCACAAGTGGAAGCGGCTAGGCAGAGGGCCCTGGAGTATTTCGAGAAGGCAAGTATTGTCCTGACCGATGAGGAAAAGGCCAATATCGAAGTGGCCGACTTCGGGCTGGGCGATCTGGAGAACACCGGACTGCAGCTCGTAACCTATGTGAACACAGATCGTTATTGCGCTAAGGAAATGGTTCTTTT
>FIZK01000136.1 GCA_900018335.1 uncultured Clostridia bacterium
ATGCTCAGTTCCGCTCTGCCTGAATTGGAACCCCGGGTGGTGCGGGCCGGCGAAGAAGTACAGCTGGCCCTGGATATCCACCTGGCCGGGGGAGTCCCTGAAACCCAGCCGCAGCTGGAGATCTGGAAAGAAGATGGGCAGGAGAGCGCCTTGGTATCAGAACTGGATCTAAGCGGAGTAGAACTGCTGCGGGACGGTTTTCTCACCATCACAGCCCCCAGTGAACCCGGCTCTTACCGGCTGGTTGTGAGGGGCACGGTGAAGGATCAAAATGAGCTGTACGGCATCTACGCCGAAGAAACCATCGTCATTGAAGCTAAAGGAGAGCCCCAATAGGCCCCGTCGAAAGGAGCCGGATCGCTGCGTCCGGCTCTTTTGACGCGATGTAGAAATTATTCACATAGTTTTGCCATTCTGTGCTATAATAGCTTTTAATGACTGCACAGGGAGGTATAAGATGGACGGTCTTTATGTAGAAGGGATTACGAAGACCTATGGAACGGTCACTGTAGTGGACAATGTGTCCTTCCACGCCGCCCAGGGCAAGATCCTGGGTCTGCTGGGGCCCAACGGGGCGGGGAAAACGACGATTTTGCGCATGATCATGGGCATCACAGCCCCCGATCGCGGCCAGGTGTTCTTCCAGCAGGGAAATGGCCGCATCCAAGGTGTCCCCCTCTCCTCCGTGGGTTATCTGCCGGAAGAGAGAGGGTTATACCGAGAAGCCAAGGTCCTAAACATTCTGCTTTTCCTGGCAGGTTTGAAGGATGTGCCCCGGCCTGACGCCAAGGCACGGGCTATGGAGTGGCTGGGCAAATTTGGACTGGAAGACTACGCACACAAGAAAGTGGAGCAGCTCTCCAAAGGGATGGCGCAGAAAGTGCAGTTTATTGCCGCGGTCCTGCACCGGCCTAAGTTCGTGGTGCTGGACGAGCCCTTTTCCGGGTTGGATCCTGTCAGCCAGGATCTGTTCAAGGCAGAAATAAGAAGCTTGGCCAAGTCAGGGGCCGCGGTGCTGCTCTCCAGCCACCAGATGAACATCGTGGAAGAGCTTTGCGATGAAATCTTCCTCATCCACAAGGGCAGGGAGGTTGTCAAAGGCGACCTGCAGTCGATCAGAAAGCGCTATGGCAGCTTCCGCGTGGATCTGCTTTCGCCTCCCGGTCAGGAAACGCTGTTCCACAGTGAGCTGGTGGAATCCTGGGAAAGGCTGGACGAAAACCGCTGCAGGTGCATCTTGCGGGATGGAGTACAGCCAGTGCAGTTTGCCCAGCTCCTGCCTCCTGATTTGGAGATCCACGAGCTGACCATCAGCCGCCCGACACTGCATGACATTTTCGTGCAAGTAGC
>FIZK01000137.1 GCA_900018335.1 uncultured Clostridia bacterium
ATAACCAGATCTCCTGCTTTAGTACGTTTTGACTTGACCACGGCTCATCCTCACTTTCTATTACCAAATGCCCCGTTCGCCAAACCTCTTGGCCAGCGCATTGGCTGCCACCAAGAAGATCACGCAGACCACCGACTGGAACAAGCCCACGGCTGTGGTCAGGGAGAACTGCAGGCCCCGGATACCGTAGCGGTAGACGAAGATGGAGATCACGTTGGATACGCTGTTTACTAAGGGATTGGTTAAGGCATAGGGCCGATCAAATTCACTGCTTAAGATGTGCCCCAGGCTCAGGATGAGCAGAGTAAAGATGGTGGGACGCAGTCCGGGTAGGGTGATGTACCAGATGTTCTGCCAGCGGTTAGCTCCGTCAATGGCTGATGCCTCATAGAGCTCCGGATTGATATTGGTGAGGGCGGCTAAGTAGATGATAGTGTTCCAGCCAACGTTGCGCCAGATACCCAGGAAAACGTAGGTGAACACCCAATGGGTGGGATCATTTAGAAACGGTATGGACTCGAAGCCCAGCCGGTTCAAGGCAATGTTGACCAAGCCGCTGGTTGGAGCAAACAGCTGCTTGGCTAGGCCGGCAATGATAATCCAAGAAAGGAAGTGGGGGAGGTAAGCCACGGATTGAGTAAAGCGCTTGAAGCGGGGGAAGGTCAGCTCGTTGAGGAGTAGGGCTAAAATGATGGGTGCAGGGAAGCCGATGACCAGATCGAGCACGTTCAGGAGCAGAGTGTTGCGCAGAGCGTAGAGGAAATCCAGGTTGCGGAAGGCTTTGATAAAGTACTCAAAACCATTGTTATCCGCCCAGGGCATTTCCCAGGGGCTCTGGACAATACTGTAGCGCTTAAAGGCAATCTGAATATAAGTCATGGGAACATATCTAAAAATGATGAAGTAAGCAATGGGGATGGACAGCATCAGATAAAGAGACCAGTATTTGCGCAGGTAAGTGGTTATCCGTTTGCGGTTGACCGCTAAGGTACTTTTCATCTCTTGCCCTCCGCCCACTTTTATACTACCATGGTAGTATACTTGAATAATATCTTACACTTTGATAAAAGTCAACCCAATTTTTGCGGCCGATTTGGCGGATTTAACCCCTTGGAAACAAAGGGGGAGTGGGAATAGAGCTGGTAGATGCGTCAAGGGAGGGCTGGGTGTGGGAGAAACCATTCTGCTCAACGATGGCTGGCAGTTTGCTCAAGGGCCGCTGGATCAGGCTGACCCGGCAGGGCTGGAGTTTACCCGTGTGGATCTGCCCCACGATTGGCTGATCTACGACTCTAAGAACCTCTACGCAGATGGGATCGGCTGGTACAGACGGTATTTGCATTATAAAGGGCAGAAGCGTGTATTCCTCTATTTCGAAGGCGTTTATATGGACTGTTCCCTCTATGTCAATGGAACTTGGATCGGGGATTGGAAGAACGGGTATACCTCCTTCGAATATGAAATCACCCAGGCTTTGCAGCCTGGTCAGAACGAGATCCTACTTAGGGTGGTACATCAAGCTCCCAACAGCCGCTGGTATTCTGGAGCGGGCATTTACCGCAGCGTCTGGCTGAAAACCCGCGGTGATAATTACCTAGCCACAGATGGGATCTATGTTTGCAGCAGGCGTCTGAAAGACTCCGCTGACTGGCTGGTCAGCGTGGACTGCGAGCTGGAAGCGGCCCCTGGGGCGCAGCTCACCCTTCTCCACACCATTTTCCAGGGCGAAACGCCGAAGGCCCACTCCCGCGCCGTGTTGGTCCCAGAAAGGGGCACCGTCCTGAACAGGCAGGAGCTGGTGGTGGAGGAAGCGGAGCTGTGGAGCCCGCAGCAGCCGCGGTTGTACAGGCTGGTGACCACTCTTGCGGATACCAGGACAGGCCAGGTACTAGACACTGTGGAGCAGAGGATCGGTTTTAAGGAAGTGAGCCTCAGCCCTACGCAGGGACTGCTGCTCAACGGCAGCCGGTTCAAGCTGAACGGAGTGTGCGAGCACCATGATCTGGGCGCCCTGGGGGCTGCTTTCAACAAGGGAGCACTGCGCCGACGCCTGGAGCTGTTGAAGCAGATGGGGGTCAACGCCATCCGCACAGGACACAGCGTGCCCGCGAAGGGCTTTATGGAGCTCGCGGACGAGCTGGGCTTTTTGGTGATCAGCGAGGCCTTCGATGTTTGGGAGCTGTCCAAGACACCCTTTGACTACGCCCGCTTCTTTCCCCAGTGGGTGGAGGGGGATGTGGCCAGCTGGGTGCGGCGGGACCGCAACCATCCCAGCCTGCTCATGTGGAGTATTGGCAATGAGATCTTAGATACCCACCTGGGGGAGCGGGGTTTCGAGTTGACCAAACTCCTCATGGACCTGGTGCGCCGGCATGATCCCCGCGGCAATGGGCTGATCACCTTTGCTTCCAACTACCTGCAGTGGGAAAACACCCAGGTCTGCGCTGAGCTTTTGGACGCTGTGGGGTACAATTACGGAGCCAATTTGTACAGGGCGCATCGGGAGCAGTATCCGCACTGGGCAATCTACGGTAGTGAAACCAGCGCCGTGGTGCAGAGCCGGGGCATCTACCACTTTCCCCTGGAAGCCTCCATCTTGGGTGAGGATGACGGTCAGTGCTCTGCTTTGGGTAACAGTCCCGTGAGCTGGGGTGCGAAGAGCACCCAGGCCTGCCTGGACGCGGAGCGGGAAGCTCCCTTTTCTTTGGGCCAGTTCATCTGGACCGGCTTTGACTACATTGGTGAGCCCACTCCCTACCACAGTAAAAACTCCTTCTTCGGCCAGCTGGACACCGCTGGCTTTCCCAAAGATTCCTATTATATATATCAAGCGGCCTGGACTGATTACGGAGAAAACCCCATGGTGCACCTGTACCCCCATTGGGATTGGAGCCCCGGCCAGATTGTAGACGTGCGGGTCTGTTCCAACGCGCCCGTGGTTGTGCTGGAGCTGAACGGCCAGGAGCTCGGGCGCAGGGATATGCGCGAGCCTGAGCACCTCTATGTCACCAGCTGGAAGGTTCCCTATCTGCCCGGTGAACTCAAGGCCAAAGCCCTGGATGAACAGGGCACGGTGCTGGCCTGCGCCGTGCGGCGCTCTTTTGACGATCCGGCTAGAATCAGGCTCAAGGCAGACAAAAGGGAAATCCAGGCCAATGGCACAGACCTAATCTTCGTGGAGATTTCCATGGAGGATGCAGCAGGGAATCCCGTGGAGAATGCCGTGAACCGGGTGGAAGTGCAGGTGAGCGGGGCAGGGCGCCTGGTCGGTCTGGATAACGGCGACAGCACCGATTGCGACTCCTACAAAGGTACGAGCAGGAGGCTGTTCAGTGGGAGACTCTTGGCCATCATCGCTG
>FIZK01000138.1 GCA_900018335.1 uncultured Clostridia bacterium
AAACCCATCGGCACGTACATCCGGGAACGCCGCTTGGCTAAGGCCGCGGACATGCTGGCCAGCACGGACCAGACCATTACCTCCATCGGCTTTGCCTGCGGGTTCAATTCCTCCCAGTCTTTCAGCCGGGCCTTCAAGAACAGCTACGGCATCTCACCCAAGGCTTACAGGAGCATGGGCTACACTCCCGTCACCATGTCCGTTGAGGAGATTATGGACAAATTCTCCCAGAAGCTGAGGGGCGGTATCCTTGTCCATCCCAAGCTGATCAAGCGGGGAGAGTTGTTGATCGCGGGGATCAAGGGGGATGGCAGCAAAACCGCGCAGCTGTGGCAGGAGTTTATCCGCCTCTATAGACAAATCGGTTTCAAGAACAAACTCTCGGATAACTCCTATGAGATCCGCATCTACGACGGCAGCTGCTGCACCTGTCACGTGGGGGTGGCTGTGGCGGACACCGAAATTGACGGAGCATTTTCCCTCATGAAGCTGCCCGCATCCATCTACGCCTCCTTTGAAGTTTACGTTGCCCGGGGCTACGATAGTGAAAACGAGGCCATGGATGAGTGGCTGGAAGCAAACCGGGAGCGGTATACCCAGCGCAAATGTGACGGCAAACCGTATGTGGTGGAGTTTTATGACGAAAGGTTCGACGGGGACAGTGAGAACTCCATAGTGGAGATCTGGGTTCCCATTGAAAAGACCAGGTCCAGAGAATGATCTACGGAGGGGAGGTGTCCAAATGGAGCCGAAGATTATGAGTAAAGGAGAGCTCTTGATTGCGGGTGTTTCGGGAGACGCCAGTGAAACTGGCCAGCTGTGGCAAAGGTTTTCGGAGCTGGACAAGAAAGTCGGCCTCAAGAACTGCCTTTCACGCCATGGGTATGAAGTCCGCCTCCATTACCAGGATGGCCAGGCCAAGGTGCACGTGGGCGTGTGTGTGGCGGACAGCAACGTGGATGGCGCTTTTACGGTTCTGAGGCTCCCTGCATCCACCTATGCGGTGTGGGAAGTGTATGTGGCCAGGGGCTATGACAGTGCCAACGCCGATATGGACCGCTGGCTGGAGGCCAATCGAGCCAGGTACGGAGAGCGGAAACTGGATGGCGCCCATTACGCGGTGGAGCATTACGATGAGCGGTTTAAGGGCGACAGCGAAGACGTCGTGGAGATCTGGATCCCCCTTGTGGAACTGGTTTAAGTCCCCTAGCTAAACTCATCCAGCAGCGTGTAAAACTCCATTTTGGCTGGATCAGGTTCCTTTAAGCCGTAAACCTCGAAAAACAGCTCAACTAGCCTTGGAGAACCGTAGTTGTTGTACTGCAGCGATCTGACCGCCAGGGCCAGGTCCACATAACGGTCTGCCACTCCAGCCCGGCCCAGGTCAATGAAGCCGCTTACTGCCCCGTCCTTTAGAATGATGTTGGGCAGGCAGTAATCGCCGTGGGTAAAGCACAGGTCCTGGCTGGCCGGCCTTTGCGCCAACAGCAACGCGTACAAGTCCTCAGCCCGGTTCCCCTGGTACCTGGGTTCGAACTGGTTTTCATCAACCAGGCCCCGTTCCAGATTGGAGCGGGCCTTTTTCAATTTGACTTCCAGGGTCTGGTCCAAGGGGCATTGGGAAATATCCAGATCGTGCATGCGCCTCAGCCCCGCGGCAAGGTTTCGGACCATCTCTTCTGGATGGCTGCGGTGTTCCTCTCGGCTGCAGTCCAAACCCTCTATTTCCGAGATCAAGAGATACTCACGGCCGCCGAGCTTTGCGTAGTAGTG
>FIZK01000139.1:0-186 GCA_900018335.1 uncultured Clostridia bacterium
GCTGCTTACGACGCCAAGGCTCGGGAGCTGGCCAAGGCTTTCCAGGACAACTTCCAGGCCAAATATGCCGATTTGGCCCCTGAGGTTAGGGCGGCGGGGCCGAGAATAGACTAGATCAGACCTGGGAACGCTGATACGGGCGCAGACCGTTCTCATTTGACAGAGCGGATTCTGTGCCCATTCTTG
>FIZK01000139.1:224-2093 GCA_900018335.1 uncultured Clostridia bacterium
CAAAGACGTATCAGGGACGCAGGGGCTCTCCGCCCGTCAAGGCGGTGGACGGGGTTAGTTTTCAGGTGCCCCCAGGCCAGCTGCTGGGTCTCCTGGGGCCGAACGGAGCGGGGAAAACCACCACGGTGAAGATGATGTGCGGTTTGATCAGGCCCGATGCGGGGCAGATTCTGATCAACGGGACCGACATGGTTCGCAGACGCAACCAGGCCTTGGCCCATGTCAGTGCTGTCCTGGAGGGGAACCGCAATATCTACTGGCGGCTGAGCTGCCGGGAGAACTTGGAGTTCTTTGCAGGCCTAAAAGGGAGGAGTCCCAGGGACGTACGCTCTGAAATCGACTATTATCTAGAGCTCTTTAAGCTCACTGAAAAAGTCAACACCGAGGCGAGACAGCTGTCCAGGGGAATGCAGCAGAAACTGGCCATTGCCGTGGCTCTCATCTCCCAGAGCGAGGTGCTGCTCCTCGATGAGCCCACCTTGGGCCTTGATGTCCAGGCATCATTTGAAATTCGGGAGCTGCTGAAGCGGATGGTCGAAGAGCAGGGGCGCACCATAATCCTCACTACCCACGATATGAACGTGGTGCAGGATACCTGCAAGCGGGTGATCATCATCAACCAAGGCCGAATCGTGGCCGACGACAGCGTGCACAATCTCCTGGATCTGTTCAAGGTCAAGGTGTATCGGATCGTCATCGATGGGAAGCTGACGCCTGGACAGAGGGAGGCTTTGGAGAATCTCCCGGAAGTGCTCCTGGAAGAGGAAAATCCCCACGAGACCGTGATCAGCGTTCGCTTGGAAGAATCTCAAGTGCTCTACCAGGTCTTCGGCATCCTCGGTGCAGAGAACACAGTGATTCACTCCATCGATCAGGAGCAGAACAACTTCGAGCGCGTCTTCCTGGAGATTCTGGAAAGGGGAGACCAAAGTGCCTAAGAAACTCACCTTGTTTAGGGCTTTCTTTAGGAGGCAGCTCGCTTACTTCAGGCGCTATTTCGCCAACAGCCTGGGAGGCATGCTTACCCTGTATGTGGTCTTCCTGCTCATCCTGGGAGGTTATCGGGGATTGAGCGGACCAAGCGGTCTGCAGGGCGACACCACGGAAGCGTTGGTGGTGGGTTACGGACTCTGGTTCTTTATGCTCATGACCTATCAAGACGTCTCTTACACTATCCGCACGGAAGCCCTAACGGGCACTTTGGAGCAGCTGTATATGTCCATCCACAGTTTCGGCTGGGTTATGGGGGCCAGCGTTTCTGCTGCGTTTATGGCCAACTTCGTCATGTGGGCCGTTCTGCTGGGGGTGGCCATGTTCACCACTGGCACTGCCTTGAACATCGACCTCTTGTCGGTACTGCCCGTTTTGATCGGCACTCTGTTGGGTCCTTTGGGGATAGGCTTCATTATTGGGGG
Organism: uncultured Clostridia bacterium; assembly: GCA_900018335.1. GTDB lineage: Bacteria > Bacillota > Limnochordia > Darwinibacteriales > Darwinibacteriaceae > DTU010. Next base: position 1,640 of record FIZK01000139.1, read on the forward strand.
CCTCACCTTGGTGTTCAAGCGCATCGAAAGCTATACCCAGATGGTGCAGTTCGTTTTGATCGGCTTGGTGGCCGTCCCCGCGGAACGGGTGGTCTGGATGCGGCTTCTGCCCGGCAGCTTCGGCGCAGGTTTGGTGAGGGATATTATGGTTCGCGGAGCAAGCCTGGCGGAAATCGGGGCAGGAAACCTCGCTCTGCTCTTCGCCATTGGTGTGGGCCATCTCTTGCTAGGCTACGCGGTCTACAAACAGTGTGAGCGGGCGGCCATGTCCCGGGGCCTTTTGGGCCATTATTGATGAGGTGGATGGTTTGCTGAAGGTAGTCGTGGATGCCGATGCCTGTCCCCGATCCTGCCTGCAGATCCTGCAGAAGCACAAGCAGCGCTGGAATTATCGGCTGCTTACTGTGGCCTCTGTGGATCATCAGATTGACAGCGCCGATCATATCATGGTGGG
>FIZK01000140.1 GCA_900018335.1 uncultured Clostridia bacterium
ATATTGCCAGAGCCTTGGTCAACAGGCCGCAGATTCTCTTCCTCGATGAACCCACTACGGGGCTGGATGCCCAAACCCGCCGCGACGTGTGGGACTTTATCCGCAAAATGCAGGCGGAGAGCGGGATGACCGTTTTCCTCACCACCCACTACATGGAGGAAGCGGCCCATGCCGATTACGTCATCGTGATCAACCACGGGCGCATCGCCGCTGAAGGGACCCCCGCACAGCTTAAAGAAGCTTACGCGGCTGATCAGCTCCGGCTGTACACTTCCAGGCCCGAAGAGATTGCCGCCGTTTTGCAGGAGATGGAGGTGGGCTGGGAGCAGCAGGCCGATGCCTTTACGGTAACCCTTGAGGGCACCCTGGATGCCCTGCCCGTCCTGGAGCGCTGCCGGGAGTTCATCTACGGCTTTGAGGTGCTCCAGGGCACCATGGACGACGCTTTTCTAGAGATCATCGGGAAGGAGCAGAGCCTGTGATTGCCTTTGCCGTGCGGAACCTGAAGATCTTTTTGCGGGATCGGGCTGCAGTGTTCTTTTCCCTCCTGGCGGTACTGATCATTATCGGGCTGTACGCTGCGTTTTTGGGCAATACCTTAACCAGCGGCATGGAAGGTGTGTCCGGCGCCAGGTTTCTCATGGACAGCTGGATTATGGCGGGGCTGTTGGCGGTGGCGTCCATTACCACCACCCTGGGTGCAGCGGGCGTGATAGTGGATGATAAGGCCAAAGGGATTGCCAAGGACTTCCGCTGCGCGCCCCTGAAGCGCGGCTCCATTGTGGGCGGCTACCTGTTGGCAACCGTGGTGGTGGGGACCGTCTTAAGTGCGGCGGGCTTTGTGGCCGCGGAGATCTATATCTTCGCCAACGGCGGGAAGCTGCTCACCTTTGGAGCGGCCCTGAAGGCCCTGGGCCTGATTGTCCTCTCCTGCCTGGCCAGCGGGGCCATGGTCTCGTTTGTCGTATCTTTCCTCAAAACACCCAACGCCCTGGCTGTGGCCAGCACCATTTTTGGAACTCTGTCCGGGTTTCTCATGGGCATCTATGTGCCCGTCAGCGTGCTTCCCGGTACTGTGCAGACTGCGGTCAAAGCATTTCCCATTTCCCATGCCGCGGTGCTGCTGCGGCAGGTGCTCATGGAGGTGGCCTTGGCTGAAACATTTGCCGGCGCTCCAGCGGAAGCGGCCGCCCGTTTCCAGGAAGACCTGGGCGTTGTGTTCACCTATGGCGGTGGTGTTTTCAGTGCGGCGGGAAGTGTGGCCGTGCTCATGGGCACCACGGTGGTCTTCTTCGTTTTGGCCGTATGGCGCATGTTGAAGGAATGAATTCTGGAGGTACAGTAATTGGTGGACTTAGAAGTTGTAAAGGACATAGCCTTGGGGGCAGGAGAGATCCTCGTTCAGAAACTGCACTCGGGCGTATCTGTGGAAGCAAAGGGAAGCATTGATTTGGTCACGGACGCGGATAAGGCGTCGGAAGCGTATGTCGTGGAAGCTTTGAGGAAAAGGTTTCCCCGCCACGGGATTTTGGCGGAAGAGGGAGGGAGAACCGAAGGATCCAGTGATTACCTGTGGGTAATTGATCCTCTGGATGGAACCACCAACTTCGCCCACGGCTTTCCCTACTTCTGCGTATCCATCGCCCTGGTTAAGGGCGAAGAAATGGTGTTGGGAGTCGTTTACGACCCAGTGAGGCGGGAGTGTTTTGTTGCGGAAAAGGGCAGCGGCGCCTTTTTGAACGGGCGGCGGATCACCGTGTCCCGGGCCAGCACTCTGCACAGCAGCCTCCTGGCCACGGGTTTCCCCTACGAGATAGCCACAACTGAACGCAATAATCTGGAGCCGTTCGGCCGGGTCAACAAAGCCTCCCAGGGGGTGCGTTCCCTGGGGGCAGCCGCCCTGGACCTCTGCCAGGTGGCTGCCGGGCGGCTGGATGCCTTTTGGGAGCTGGTCCTGCAGCCCTGGGATCTGGCCGCGGGCGGACTGATGGTTCTAGAAGCCGGAGGCACGGTCACGGGATGCGCAGGGGAGAAGTTCAGCCCCCTGGGTCATGATGTCTGCGCCTCCAATGGTTTAGTTCACGCAGAGCTTCTGCAGTTGATCAAGGGTTAGGGGGCAGCGTGCCGGACCATGGGAAAGGGGTGATGGGATGGGCACCAAGACGCGCCGCTTCGGCGCTTCCAGTCGTGAGAGCCACGATGCGTCGCAGTTTTACCGCCGCAAGCTGTACCGCAGGAGGGATGCGGGGCAGCCTGGCCCGGTGCAGCTGGGCACCGTGCCCGAAGAGCACTTGGACCAGATCCACCACCGCGACTCCAGGCAGCTCGCCTTTATTCCCGACAATTCTGTGCATCTGATGATCACTTCGCCCCCCTACAATGTGGGTAAGGAGTACGATCTGGACCTGTCCCAAGGAGAGTATTTGGAACTGATCCGGGATGTGATGCGTGAGGTGTACCGCGTTTTGGTTCCCGGCGGGCGGGCCTGCATCAACATCGCCAATGTGGGGCGCAAGCCCTACATTCCCCTGAGCAGCATGGTGAACCAGCTCATGCTGGAGCTGGGCTTTTTGATGCGCGGCGAGATCATTTGGGATAAGGGGGCCAGTGCAGGGGCGTCTTGTGCCTGGGGGAGCTGGCTGTCCGCAACCAATCCCGTTTTGCGCGATGCCCATGAGTACATCCTGGTCTACTGCAAAGAGTTCTTTTCCCGCAAGCCCACAAGGGCGCCTGGCCAGAACAGCACCATCAGCCGCGATGAGTTCTTGGAGTACACCAAGAGCGTGTGGACCTTCAACACCGAGTCCGCCAAACGGGTGAACCATCCGGCACCTTTCCCCGTGGAACTTCCCTACCGCCTGATCCAGCTCTACTCGTTTGCCGGTGACGTGGTGCTCGATCCCTTCTGCGGCAGCGGCACCACCTGCATCGCGGCGCTGAAGACCAAACGGCGCTACATCGGCGTGGACAGCGAGCTGGCCTATGTGGAAGGGGCAAGAACACGCATCGCGGCCTTTCTGGAATGCGGTGAGGATGTGGTGGATCCTAAGGCTTTCAAGAAGGCGGGTGGGGCAGATGGCCGGCGGCAGTAAAGGTGCGGTGCACCCAGGAGTGCGGCACTTGGTGGGCAGTTCCGCCAGCGGCAAAGGCGTTTTGATCAACCTTGTGCTGGTGGCAGCCAAGATGACGGCAGGAATCCTTTCCGGCAGTGTCTCCTTGGTTGCCGATGGTTTCAACAACCTCATGGACGCAGCCGCGTCTGTGATTACCTGGGCCGGGTTCAAAATGGCGGGGAAAAAGGCCGACAAGGAGCACCCCTTCGGGCACGGCCGCTATGAATATTTGGCGGGCTTGGGGACGGCGGTCTTGATTCTGGTAGTCGGTATCGAACTGGCCAGAAGCGGTGTGACAGAAATCCTGCACCCAACGCCGCTTACCCTCAGTCCCTTGCTCTTTGTCGTGCTGGCGGGGTCCATCCTGGTCAAAACCTGGATGGCTGTCTATTACGGCCGTCTGGGCCGCAGGATGACCTCATCGGCACTGAAGGCAGTGTCGGCAGACAGCAGGAACGATGCCCTGGCCACAGGGGCAGTGCTGTTAAGCGCGGCAATCTTCTACTGGGGGGACGTGCAGCTGGACGGCTGGGCAGCTGTGGTGGTGGCTCTGTTCATCGTGCAAAGCGGTGTGGGACTGGTGAGGGAGACCATCAGCCAGCTGGTGGGTGAGGCGCCCGACCCTGAGCTTGTGGACTACATCTCGGAAAAGATCGCCCGCTGCGATTTGGTGCAGGGCATCCATGATTTGATTGTGCACGATTACGGCCCCGGAAGGCGCTATGTGAGCGCGCATGTGGAAATGCCCGACGACGAGGACCCCGTGGTCACCCACGGGATTATTGATGCCATCGAACGCAGCTTCCTAGAAGAGGATCACATTCATTTGATCATTCACTACGACCCCGTGCCGCGGGACTCCAAGGCGGGAAGCCGCGCCGGGGAGTAGGGCTGAGGAGGAAGGCCTAGGGGGCCTTCTTTTTTGTGTGCCCGGCATGTCTACCGAGCCGATGGGTTGAGAGAAACCCTACCGCCCAA
>FIZK01000141.1 GCA_900018335.1 uncultured Clostridia bacterium
CTGGCCAGCATGTCCGCGGCCTTAGCCAAGCGGCGTTCCCGGATGTACGTGCCGATGGGTTTACCCACCACCGCGGAGAAAAGACGATGGAAGTAGTACTACGAAAAGTGGAACGCCGCGGCCACCCGTTCATAGTCCAAGGCATCCTCTAAATGGGCATCTATGTAGTGCAGCACTTCCCTGATCTGCTGCAGTTTGTCCATTTTCCCCCTCCCCTCAGCTTGGTTGACCACATTGTACTAAATCCTTCCTGGATCGTCTTAACATTTCTTGCCCTTTTCACTGATTTGCCCGTTATCGCCAGGCAATTGCCACAATTCCAGATGTAATAAAGGCCCCGCAACTTGTCCGCGGGGCCAACCGCTTATTGCCTAGGAGTCGAATGGCTTATACCAAAACAGAGCCAGTTCTCCCCTGGCGGAAGTATTTGAGTAGAGGAGCGCATCCACGCCCCCCAGTACAAACCCGCAGCGGTGGTAGAACCTGCAAGCAGCTAGGTTGTTATCCTGGGTCTCCAACAGCTCTTCGCGCCAGGTCCATTGCCCGTTTTGGAAAGAGGGAATGACTCTGCCGAAGACCAGAAAAGGTTCCCTAGATGTGTTCACATCACCCATGAGCTCCTCTGTCATAGGCACAATGCTTAGGCCCTTGTCCTCGCCAGCCATGATCAGCGCTCCTTCTCCACGGTGGTTCGATGCAAATTTGGCCTATTATTCGGCACTTCCAGCCAGATTCCTCGTGATAAGCCTAGACGGCGAAGTATCTGGCCAGGAGCTAGTTGAAGTGAAGACATGCTCTATCCGGTGCTGCACAGGCTGGACAGGAACGGTTTAGATAAGGGCTGTTCCGGCCTGGCCCTCGTCCACCCACTGCGCGGACACTATGCGGTTGCGGCCGGCGGCCTTGGCTTTGTAGAGCAGCTGGTCAGCCAGGTGAACAACGTCTTCAGGGGAGAGATCCCGGCAGTACTCCACCGTGATCACTCCGAAGCTTGCGGTCATGTAGGGAGAGACGGGGGAATCCTTGTGTTCGATCTTCAAATCTTCGATGCGCTGCTTGATTCTCTCCGCGACCCTTACGCTTCCGGCAAGGTCAGTATCTGGCAGGATGCAGGCGAACTCCTCTCCCCCATAGCGGGCGGCCAGATCCACGGAGCGGCCCACACATTCGGCCAGGACGGCGCCCACCTGCCGCAGGCAGTTGTCGCCCGAGACATGGCCGTAGCGATCATTGTAGGCTTTGAAGTGATCCAGATCCAGCATGATCACGGACAGCTTGGATCTGGTGCGCTGCAGCCTGGAATACTCGCGTTCTAGCACGGCGTCGAAACTCCGGCGGTTGGGGATGCCCGTGAGGCTGTCAGTGTTGCTCAGCTCGGTCAATCGGCGGTTAGACTCCTCCAGGGCCAGTTCCATGGCCTTCCGTTCCGAAATGTCCGACAGCATGGCAAAGGAGCCTACAAACTTACCTTGCTCATCCAGAATGGCCGTGGCAGAAACCAAGAACCAGCGTTCCTGCCCGTCCTTGCCCAGCAGACCGCATTCATAGACGGAGTCCTGGCCCTGGCGGCGCTTGGACTCTTGAAACGCAGCGAGCTGCCGCTGGTCCTCTGGGAAGAAGGACTGATAGTCCCGGCCCACCATCTCCTCCACCGTGTAGCCCAGACTAGAAGCCATCTTTTCGTTGGCAAAGGTGATCCGAAAATCTTCATCTAAGATGACAATGCCCTCAATGGCCGTCTCCACCACCATTTGGAACTGGCTTTGGCTCTCCTGCAGGCTTTTCCGCATTTCCGCCACCAGCAGATCGCTTCTTTCCTTAGCCAGCATGAGCAGGATATACCCGCTGACCATGAAGATACAGAAGCTGACCAGGGGAACCACACCGAACACGGGACTGCGGGCCGCGCCCAAGGCGTACTGGGGAAAAACAAGGCAGACTACGCTCGCGATGAAAAACACCGAGGCCGCAATCAGATAGCAGACACCCAAGACGATCTGCATCAGGGATCGGCCGGCGTGTTTGCGGAGGAGAAATGCGCCGGGCAGGAAGTAGAAGATGCTCTGGATCAAAAAAACCACACCCCGCGGGTAGGGCAGAGCCATGGGTGCGGTTGATAAGATCACAGCCACAATCCCGGCCGCGGTGAGCAGGTGCAAGCGCGACTGCACCCTGTGGCCGGTAAGGATGCGCACGGCCCAGGCCTCATAGGCGCAGCCTAGCGCCAAAGCCACATGGGCCAGCACAGTCAAACCGTCATAGGTCTGAACCCTCTGGTAGAGCAGAAGCGACCCCACAGCTTGGCTGAACTTGGCCAGAGTCCAGAAAGGAACTCCCGGACGGTTATTTACGTTGAACACCAACAACAGTCCAAACAGGAAGGAGCCAACGGCGAGCATGAGCATCACAGTTGCTACGTCCATCAAGGTCAATCACTCACCCTGTGCGTTGTACTGCTAGCAGCGCAGCCAGAATCAGAATCGTGTGTCCTCTACAGAAGTTACTGTGCTTCTGTATCTTCCATGTTCAGGTCAAAAGTCCTGTTGGACTGTTTAAGAACATGATCAGAAAAGGAAGGGCCGCCGCCCTCCCAGATCTTTTCTTGCTAAATCCTGAACCGGCCCATGGCCTCTTGCAGCTCGCCAACCATACTGGCCACGGTCCCGGCCATGGTGGCCACTTCGGTCATGGACGCAGCCTGCTCTTGGCTGGCGGCCGCCAGGCCCTCGCTGGTGGCATTCATGGTGGCGGTGGACTGCGCCACATCGTTGATCCGTTCCACCAGTTCCTCAATGCGGGCCAAAATGGACTCAAACCCCTGCTGCGTCTGTTCCAGAGCCCTATGTCCCTGGGCCACTTCCTTCTGAGTATCGTTGATGGTGGCCACGGCCCGGGTCACCTGCTCCATGAGGCTGCTGTTCATGGCCGCGATTTGCGTGACGGCATCCTGCGTTTCTCCCGCCAGCTTGCGCACTTCATCGGCCACCACCGCAAAACCCCTACCTTGATCGCCCGCCCTTGCGGCTTCGATGGCTGCATTGAGGGCCAAGAGGTTGGTCTGATCCGCAACCTCCGAGATGAGCTCCAGTACCATGTTCATGCTCTTAGCCGCCTCGGAAACCAAGGAAACAGCTTCTTGGGTCTGGCGAGAACTGTCCACGATGCGGTCCATGGCCAGGACTGTGGTATCCATCTCCTTTTGTCCGTGTCCAGCCAGTTCTTTCATCTCCTGGGCGCCGCCGGCCATGGCATCCGTCTGCTGGCTGACGTGGGAAATGGTCTCGCTGAATTCCCCAAGGGAGGATGCCACCTGTTCGATGGTGGCGGAGTTTTCTTCGCTGGCCGCGGAGAGGTTCTGCCCCGTGGCGGCCGCCTTGGTCGTGAGCTCCTGCAGCGACTCGATGATCCGCCGCAGGTTGGACGTGAGTTCTTGGAAGGACCTGGCTAAAACGCCGATTTCATCCCCTCTGCTGGCCTCCCGTAGTGAAACATCCGCGGTGAGATCTCCTTCCGCGAGGCGCGCCGCATAGGCGGATGCCCGCACAATGGGGTTGATCACCCTGCTGGAGAGCAAGAAGTACATGACTATGGCCAGGAGAATGCTGAAGAATAGTGCGACCACAAACACATTGCGGCGGAAAGTGGAAACGGTTTGCTCGATGATTTCGGGAGCGGCTCCTGTATAGAGCATCCCCACGGCATTTCCTTGGGGATCAAGCAGGGGCCTGTAGCCTGTTTGGTAGATATGGCCGGCCACTTCGGCCTGGCCGAAATAGTGCTCCCTTTTCGTCAACACCTGTTCAATCACGTAGTCCGCAGCTTGAGTACCCACGGCCCGTTTTCCCTCTGTCATCACCGTAGTGGCAACTCGCGTTGCGCCGCGGAAGATGGTGACCGTGTTGCCGGTCAAACCGGCCAGCCAATCCACAAGTTCAGAATCATCATCGAGGGGGTGGTCACCTTTGTAAAGGATATTGCCTTCAACCAGCCATGGTCCTGGGAACTTCTCATCAAGCAGCTCGTACATCAAAGCAAGGTCGGATTCCACCTTGAGCAGGGCCATGTTCTTCGCTTGGTTATCAATAATGCTTTGGGAGACAAAAAAGATGGCCAAAGTTAGGATCACAATAGCTGCCACCACAGGAATAAGTACTCTCCATTTTAAGGACAACCGTTTCAAGTATTAGCACTCCCCTCGATGTTTCTGAATCAAATGGTTTTTACCTGTGAAGACTTTCACTTTCGTAGCTAAAG
>FIZK01000142.1 GCA_900018335.1 uncultured Clostridia bacterium
TGTATTTCTGCAGATCCTGATCCAGGCTGCCTAAGACGGTGAACTTCTCCAGTACCGTGACCTGGGAACCCAAGGAGCTGAACAGGGCAGCAAATTCCATGCCCACTACTCCCCCGCCCACAATCACCAAGCGCTGGGGAACTTCCTTGAAGGTCAGCGCCCCCGTACTGGTTACCGCGGCACCGCTTTCTAGGGCTTCCTGCAGCCCTGGAATGGGCAGGATGGCGGGACTGGACCCGGTGGCGATAATCAGGTGGTCTGCGGAGATCCGCTCCCCGCCCACCACAATGGTGTGGGGATCAAGCACCTCGCCAAAGCCCTGAACTACCTCCACCCCGTTCTGCTTGAGCAGGCCCCTTACACCGGAGTTCAGCTGGCCCACCACGCCGTCCTTACGCCGCTGCATGGCAGCCCAGTCGATCCTTACCTCTCCGTCGATGCTGATGCCGAACTTCTCTGAGCTGAGCAACTCCTGATACACCCGGGCACTTTTCAGCAGGGTTTTGGTGGGGATGCAGCCTTCATTGAGACACACCCCTCCCAGTTCCCCAGCCTCAATGAGCACCGTCTCGGCTCCCAGCTGTGCGGCGCGGATGGCGGCCACGTAGCCGCCGGGACCTCCCCCCAAAATGGCAATCTTGTAGCGTGACATCTCTCTTCCCCCCTAAGCGAGCAGGAGCAGGAGGGGCTGCTCCAAGTACGCTCTCAGCCTTGTGATGAATCGTCCGGCACTTCCTCCGTCAATGAAGCGGTGATCAAAGGCCAGGGTGATAGGGAGCATGTGCCGGATCACAACCTGGTCATCCCCATCCACAACCGGCTTCTTGGTGATGGTGCCAATACCTAGGATGGCGGATTCGGGATGCTTGATCACGGGCACTCCCGACAGAGCTCCCACTGCACCATAGTTGGTCAGGGTAAAGGTTCCGCCTTGGATCTCCTCTAGGGACAGGGTGCGCTGCCGCGCCTTCTCCGCTAAGTCCTGCACCTCTCTGGCCAGCTGCAGCAGGCTCTTTTGGTCGGCGTTTTTGATCACTGGGACCAGGAGCCCATCGGGCGTATCCACCGCAATCCCCAGGTTGTAGTGCTTCTTGAGGATGATCTCCTCCGTTTCTGGCGCAAAGACGGCGTTGAAAACGGGGAACTCTTTGAGGGCCAGGGCAGCCGCCTTGATGATGAAGGGCATATAGGTGAGTTTTGCCCCCTCCTGCTCCGCGAGGCCCTTGGCCTCCTGCCTGAACTGCACCAGTTCCGTCACATCCAGCTCATCCATGACCGCTGCATGGGGAATCTCCCGTTTGGAGAGGGCCATGTTCCTGGCCACGGTCTTGCCCAGGGTGGTCAGGGCTACCCGCTCTTCCTGGCCAGGGGCGCTGGATGCGGGCGCTGCCTGGGGCGGCGCCTCGGGTTTCGGCCCATCCGTAGCTTGGAGAATGTCTTCCTTCATCACCCTGCCTGCGGGCCCGCTGCCCGCAACCGCATTGATATCCACACCCAGGTCCCTAGCCAGCCTGCGGGCGGCAGGGGTGGCCAGCGCTTTGCGCCGGGAAGCCCCGTTCACTGCTACTGCATGTTCGCTGCTGGCCGCCAAAACCTGGTTAGACGTTTCCAAAGCCCCCACAACTGCCCCAGCGTCTTCCTCAGCCACTGGCTCCGGTGCACTCTGGGCAGAAGCATCGCCAATCTGCACAACCACGTCCCCCACATTGATGGTCTGGCCCACTTCCCCGAAACGAGCCAAAATGGTGCCGCTGGCCGGCGACGGGATTTCTGCGTTCACCTTGTCTGTCTCCACCAGAAAGAGGGAATCGCCTTCCCTAACTTCCTGGCCCACTTCCACGAACCATTTGAGAATAACGCCTTCGGTTATGCCTTCCCCAATATCCGGGAATCTGAACTCCAGCATGACTAACCCTCCTTAGAAATGGGCCACTTTGCGCAGGCCGGCTGCCATGCGCTGAGCGTCCATGAAGTAGTGGTGTTCTCCCCGGGGCAGGGGAATGGTAATGTCAAAGCCCGCTAGGCGTGTGGGCGGTGCCTCCAAATGCAGAAACGCTCCTTCATTGACCAGGGCCACTAGCTCTGCCCCGGGCCCGAAGGACTTGGCCGCTTCGTGCACCACGGCGAACCTGCCCGTCTTTTTCACCGACTCAAGGACTGTTTCCCGATCCAGGGGCGAGATGGTGCGCAGATCGATGACCTCGGCATCAATCCCCTCTGCCTGGAGCAGCTCCGCTGCCTTCACAGCTTCGTGGACATAGGCGCCCCAGCTCACCACAGTGAGGTCGGTGCCCGCCTTGATAACCTTGGCTTTACCGATGGGAATGGTGTAATCCTCCTCGGGCACCTCCTGCCTAAAAGCCCGGTAGAGCTTGGAGGGTTCCAAAAAGATCACGGGATCATCGTCGCGGATGGCCGCAAGGAGCAGGCCCTTGGCGTCGTAGGGAGTGGAGGGAACTACCACTTTCAGCCCTGGAATGTGGCCGAAGAACGTCTCCAGGCTTTCCGAGTGATGTTCCAAGGCCTTGATCCCGCCCCCGTGGGGCATGCGGATCACCATGGGCAGGCTGCGCTGGCCCCTAGTGCGGTTGCGCAGCCTGGCCACGTGGGAGACAATTTGATTGAAAGCGGGATAGGCGAAACCTGAAAACTGGATTTCCGCCACGGGCCTCAGGCCGTTGATGGCCATGCCCACTGCCGCTCCCACAATGGCCGACTCCGCCAGGGGCGTATCGAAACAGCGCTGATCGCCGTACTTCTCCTGCAGTCCCACAGTGGCCCTAAACACGCCGCCTTCCACACCCACGTCCTCGCCAAAAACCACTACCCGTTCGTCCTGGGCCATGGCCAGATCCAAGGTGTGGTTAATCGTGGTGATCAGGTTCATCAGGGCCATTTAGTCCACCTTCCCTTCTAGATACTGGACATATTCCTCATACTGCTCCCGGATGTGGGCAGGCATTTCTTTGTAAGTGTACTTGAACAGATCCTCCACTTTGGGCTCGCCTTCTGCCTCCACCTGCCGAAACACATCCAAGGCGTAGGCGCCGTACTGCTCATAGAGGGCCGCGTCCTGCTCTTCGCTCCAAAGGCCTTGCCTAATCAGGTAAGCCTTCATCCTCCGCAGGGGATCCCGCGGTTTCCACTCTTCCACTTCACTGTCTTCCCGGTATTTAGTGGGGTCATCGGAGGTGGTATGGGCACCTAAGCGATAGGTGTAGGCTTCGATGAGTGTGGGGCCTCCGCCGGAGCGAGCTCTCTCCACTGCCTCTTTCGTCGCCGCGTACATGGCGAAGAGATCATTGCCGTCCACCAAAATGCCGGGGATCCCCGCGGCAACCGCCTTTTGGGCCATGGTCACCGCCTTGGTCTGCTTGCCCCTGGCCACGGATATGGCATATTGATTGTTCTGGACAATAAAAACAACCGGTGCGTTGAATACTCCCGCGAAGTTTACAGCCTCGCTGAAATCACCGGTTGAGGTTCCTCCGTCGCCGATGTAGGCAACGGTGACATCATCTTCTCCTTTGATGTTGGAAGCCATGGCAATGCCCACCGCGTGGTGGAGCTGGGTTCCAATGGGCACAGCAATGGGCAGCACCTTGACCCCTTCTGGGAAGTGGCTGCCGAACTCGTTGCCGTACCAGTAGAGGTATACGGACTTGAGGTCGATACCCCGGTGCAGCCAGGCGCCAAGCTCCCTAAAGGCGGGCACCAGCCAGTCGTTTTTGCCCATGGCAGCCGCCGGCCCCACTTGGGCCGCTTCCTG
>FIZK01000143.1 GCA_900018335.1 uncultured Clostridia bacterium
GCCCAGACGCTTGAGGATTGTCAGTACCCCCCGCTGGGCTTCACTCACCGGCGAGCGCTCCAAGAACAGGGTCCGCCATACCTCATCGGCCTGCTTCTCTTTGGGCAGCTGGAAAAACTCGCCGTAGTCCAAGGGGCTGTAGCGGAAGTACTCGGCGATCAAGTAGTGATAGGTGAGGACTTCATCTATACCCCAGAGGAGCATCTCGTCAAAGTCTGCTGAAAAGAGATGCGTATGCATATCCACGACCTGAACGCCTGCCAACTTCTCACCAAGAATGGCTTTCAGCTGTTCGCCGTTGATGGACAAAGGGTACACCCCCTACATAACTCCCTGCCCATTTTGTTCCACAGCTGGACCTCAAGTCCTGCACCCTAGGTGCGATCCGGCCTTGTTCAAAGAGGAAATTGGGGGAACATCCAGAAAAGTAAGGGATTAAGGAGCCCACGGGGAAAGGAGTGCAGACATGCGTGCAAAGCGAAGCAACCTAGGCAATGAACAGACCAGAACTGCCCTTTTGGCACTGCTGCCTTCCTTTGTGATCTTCTGCGTCTTCACCCTCTACCCGGTTTTCCACTCGCTCTACCTGAGCTTTTTCAATGTGTCCTTAATCTCGAGTAGCCGCAGCTTTGTGGGCTGGAACAACTACGCCGCTTTGATCAAAAACCCCACCTTCCAAAAGGCTGTGCTCAACACCGTCATCTATACCCTGGGGGTAGTGCCCGTGGGCATAATGTTGTCCTTGTTCGCCGCAGTGCTCCTCAACAACAAGCTCAAGTTCCGGGGCCTTTTCCGCACCGCCTTCTTTACTCCTGTGGTCACCTCCATGGTGGCCGTGGCCATCGTCTGGAGCTGGATGCTGGAACCCAACTACGGACTGATCAACTCCCTCTTGAGCAAGATCGGAATTGCCGGCCCAGGCTGGCTCACGGACCCTAAATGGGCCCTGCCCTCGGTGATTCTGCTCAGCATCTGGAAAAACCTCGGCTACAACATGGTCATCTTCCTCGCGGGGCTGCAGGACATACCCCGGGATATCTACGAAAGCGCTGATATCGACGGGGCAACCCCCGTGCAGAGGTTCATCTATATCACCCTCCCCCTGCTGAGGGGGCCCTTGGGGTTTGCCGCCATTGTGAGTGTGATCAAATCCATGCAGGTCTTCGGCCAGATTTATGTCATGACTGGAGGCGGCCCGGCCAACTCCACCATGGTCATTGTCTACTACCTCTACCAGCAGGCTTTTGAGTTCTACCGCCTGGGCTATGCTTCTGCGGTAGCTTGGGTGCTCTTCGCCGCGATCTTCGTCTTGACGCTCCTGCAAAACCGCCTGTTCAGGGCGGAGGGCGCTTAGGAGGGCGGCCCATGGACGCGCGCTGGCTGGCCAAAATCAAACGGGGAGTAATCTACTTGATCCTCTGCGCCATGCTCATAGTCATGGTGCTGCCCTTTGCCTGGATGGTCCTTTCCTCCTTGAAGGAAGAGGACGAGGTGTTCACCTATGAGATGAGCTGGCTGCCTGCCAAGGTCACCTTCTCGGGCTACGTGCGGGCCTTGAATGAGCAGCCCTTTTTGAGGTACGGGTTGAACTCGGTGCTGGTTTCAACAATCATCACCATGGCCCAACTTTTCTCCAGCGTCCTGGCGGGCTACGCCTTTGCGCGGCTTAAGTTTCCCGGGCGCAACCTGGTGTTTTTCATCTACATCTCGGCCATGATGATCCCGCAGCAGGCTCTGATTATCCCATCCTTTATGCTCATCCGCAGGTTCGGGTTAGTGGATACCTACGCAGGGCTCACCCTGCCCTTCCTGGCCGGCCCCTTCGGCGCCTTCCTCATGCGCAGCTTCTTTTTGTCCACGCCAACCTCTCTGGAGGAAGCGGCGGTACTGGATGGCTGCAGCAGACTGCAGGTGCTGGCGAAGGTCGTGATCCCCTTGAGCAAACCCGCGCTAGCAACCCTAGGCCTCTTCACCTTCATGCAGGCCTGGAACGATTTCATGTGGCCCTTGATCATCACCAACAGTGTAAACATGCGCACGCTCCAGGTTGGTCTGGCTTTGATGAAAACGGACATCTACCCAGATTGGCCCATGATGATGGCGGCCACAGTCCTAGCCACCCTGCCCATCATCGGCGCCTTTCTCCTGGCCCAAAAGCAGTTCATCGAAAGCCTGGCCTTCAGCGCCGTGAAATATTAGATCGAGAAAGGAGTTCCGACCATGTCCAGAAGACCTCTCATCCTTGTGCTCATCCTCGTCTTGGCCTTCGGCCTCAGCGCCACCGCGGGAGCAGCCACCACTATCCACTACTGGCACTACCTGAGCGGCGACTACGCGGAGATTCACGAAGCAATGGTGGAAGAGTTCAACGCTCTGCACCCCGACATTCAAGTGGAGCTGCTCTATACCGGCAACCAATTTGTTACCAGGGACAAACTCATCGCCGCGGTGGCAGCAGGACAGCCACCCCACGTCTGCTTGGTGGATCAGTTCTGGCCCCCGCTCATGGTGGCCACCGGAGCCTTGGTTCCCTTGAAAAACTTCGTCGATACGGACAGCTACTTCGCGGATTTCAACCAGATTTCCTTGGACACGGTGACGGTGGAAGGGGAAATCTGGACCATGCCCTTTTCCCTCAGCAACCAAATCCTCTTCTACAACAAAGACAAGTTCAGGGAAGTGGGCTTGGATCCAGAAAAGCCCCCGGCAACCTGGGAGGAGCTGTTGGAGTATGCCAAGCTGCTCACCAGGGATCTGGATGGAGACGGGCGCATCGATGAATGGGGTGTGAACTTTACCACCAGGGCCAACATGGGGGCAGTGTACACTTTTATCACCTTCCTCTGGCAGGCCGGTGGCCGCATCTACAACGAAGACTTCAGCGCGGCAGCCTTTAACGATGAGGCCGCGGTGGAGACGGTCCAGTTCTGGAGGGATCTAGCCCACAGACACAAGGTGTTAAACTTAAGCCCTCCCCAGGAAGGCTTTGAGACGGGCCGCATCGCCATGCAGATCGCCAGCACCTCTTCCATCGAAGCAACCAAACGCAAAGTAAACTTCGATCTGGGTATCGCCCCCCTGCCCAGCTACAGGCAGAAGGTGACAGGTGTGGGCGGATCGAGCCTGGCCATTTTCAAGACCACGCCCCAGGAAGAAGCCGCGGCCTGGACCTTTGTGCAGTGGATGTCCAGCCCCGAAAACAACCTGAAGTGGAGCACGCTCACGGGCTACACTCCCCTGCGCAAATCGGTGCTTGCTTCCCCTGAGTACCAGAGTTACCTCGCGGAAAACCCCGCCGTCCAGGTGGTGATTGAGCAGTTTCAATACGCCAGGGCGCGGCCCAATGAAGTGAGCTACGCGGATGTTTCCCGCATCCTGGGAGTGGCTGTGGAAGAAGCGGTCTTCGGCAACCTAGATCCCAAACCAATTCTAGATAACGCCGTGGCAGAAGCCAACACTTACATCGAAATGAGTAAATGAGCAGGGTGCCGGCTGACCAAGCCGGCACTTCTTCAGGAAAGGTGGTTCAAACATGCTGTTTGGAGCAACAACCATGACCTTTTTCCGCCGCCCCATCACAGAAGCAGTGGAGATCCTGGCAGAGTGCGGTTTCGACTGCGTAGAGATCTGGGCCGACCACGCCTGGGATGAACGGAGCGGAGCCTCCGCCGCAGAGCTGAAAGCAGTACTGGCCAAGCACAACCTGCAGTCCACGGTGCACTGCCCGATTATTGGCATCAACACCGCCAGCCTCAACCGGGGTATCAGGGAGGAATCGATAAGGCAAACCCACCTGGCTGTGGACTTGGCCAAGGAGCTGGGCTCTAAGCTGATCGTGATCCACCCCGGCAGCAAGTTTTCCCGTCTGGAAGGGGATGAAGTCCATTGGGCCAACCAAGTGGATTCCATGCAAAAGATCCTGGGCTACGCCCAGGAGCAGGGCGTCCGGGCCGCGGTGGAAAACATGGACAGCGACAAAGAGATCGTTTCCGTGAAAAACTGGGCTGACTTGGACAGGCTGTTTGCAGACTGCAGCAGCAGGGAAAAGTGGGTGACGCTGGATATAACGCACCTCAAAGACACGGCCGCGGTCCTCTCCTTTATAGAGCAGGCTGGGCCCCACATTGCCCACCTGCACCTCAGCGATGCCACGGAGCAGAAGATGCACCTAGGCTTGGCCCAAGGCACGTTGGATCTGAAGCAAATCGCCTCCACCCTGCGGCGCTCCGGCTATCAAGGCGTGTGCTCACTGGAGTGCTTTGTTCCCAACAGCGATGAGCAGATCCTG
>FIZK01000144.1 GCA_900018335.1 uncultured Clostridia bacterium
TCCCCGGTTAAGATGCCCACCGCATCTTCCCCTACCACATTCTTGAACTCTCGGAACTTCTGGTTGCTCAGGGCCTTGATGGGGGCGGTATATACCACCCGTCCGCCTTCGCGGTAGATCTTTTCGATGATGTAGTCCGCAATTAGGGTCTTGCCCACTCCGGTGGGTGCCGCCACCAGCACGGATTTGTTCTCATCGATGTAGTCAACGGCCTGCTGCTGGAAAGGGTCCAGGACGAAGCCGCGGTAGGTGCGAGTTGCTGCATTATCGATCAAGGTCAGCCTCCTGTCTAAAAACGTAGTGCTTCCTGGTCCTATTTTCCCACTCTCCGCCGAGAAAAAGACAGAGCCACCTGCAGGAACGGCAGCTCTTTTCCACAACAATCAATCCCTATCTGCCTAAGAAGCGGAGCACTTCCGCCCTGGTGGGCACGGAGGGCTGCGCTCCCCGGCGCGTCACCGCAAGGGCAGCTGCCGCGTTGGCATACTCCACCGCATCCTTTAGGCTGCGCCCTTCTCCGATGAGGGCTGCTAGAGCCCCGGTGAAGGTGTCCCCCGCGGCCACGGTGTCCACCACTTTCACCTGGTGCGCCGGGAAATGGAATTCTCCGGAAAGGGTCAAGCCATATACTCCCTTGGAACCCAAGGTGATCACCACGGCCAGCACTCCCCGATCCAGCAGCACCTGGGCCGCCTGGCGGGCGGAGGCGAGGTCCGAGACCTCGATGCCCGTGAGCAGCTGGGCTTCGCTTTCGTTGGGCGTGATCACAGTGATGCGGGGATAGATGTCCACGGGAAGAGGCTGGGCTGGCGCCGGATTGAGGATCACTTTCGCGCCCTGGGCATGGGCGGCGCGGATGGCTGCCAGCACTGTCTCCAGGGGGATTTCCAGCTGAATCACCACACAGGAGCACTCCGCCATCACAGGTTCCAGAGCCTGCATATCCCGGGGGCTCACTGCACCATTGGCGCCGGGGACAACCATAATCCTGTTATTCCCCTGGACATCAATGACAATGAATGCCACGCCAGAAGCATGCTCTTCGTCAATGAGGAGATGATCCGTGACAATCCCTTCGGCCTGCAGTGAGGCGATCTGGTCGCGGCCAAAGGCGTCCGCTCCAACGCGGCCGGCCATGAGGGTGCTCACTCCCTGCCTGGCCACGGCCACGGCCTGGTTGGCCCCCTTGCCTCCAAAATAGCGGTGGAACTCTGTGCCTAAAATGGTCTCACCATCATTGGGTACCCTGGGAACATGAACCACCAAATCCATATTCAGACTTCCGATTACCAAAACCTTCGTGCGCTGCATCCCTGTCCCCACCGCCTTTCAAATTCAGAACGTATACTGATTTCGGTATAGTTCCCCAACTTCCTGCCCGGGCATACTAGGTTCGGGAGGTACGCCATGCAGACCAACGAGTTCGGCTTTAACTTCGACCATTCCTATGCGCGCCTGCCTGAATCCCTGTTTTCCCAGGTCAAGCCCGCACCCGTCCCCCGGCCCCAGATCGTCCTCCTCAACCGGCCCTTGGCGCAGTCCCTGGGCCTAAACGCCGATGCCCTGGAGAGCGCGGCAGGTGCCGCCGTGCTGGCCGGGAACACCGTTCCAGAGTGGTCCCTGCCCCTGGCCCAAGCCTATGCAGGGCATCAATTCGGCCATTTTACCATGCTGGGCGACGGACGGGCCCTGCTGTTGGGAGAGCAGATCACTCCTTGCGGGGAGCGTTTTGATCTCCAGCTCAAAGGAACCGGCCCCACTCCCTACTCCCGGGGAGGAGACGGCAGGGCCACCATGGGCCCCATGCTCAGGGAGTACATTATCAGCGAGGCTATGCAGGCCTTGAACATCCCCACCACCAGAAGTCTAGCAGTTGTGGCAACTGGAGAGGCGATACCCAGGGAAACTCTCCTGCCGGGAGCCATCCTCGCCCGGGTGGCCAAAAGCCACATCCGGGTGGGAACGTTCCAGTATGCAGC
>FIZK01000145.1 GCA_900018335.1 uncultured Clostridia bacterium
AAAACCCCGATTTCTGGATTGCATACACCCAAGTTGATGCGCTCAATGTGATTGGTGCGGTAAAGCTTCTCCAGATCGTCCACTACATCATCTAGGGCGACTATGGACTCCGCCTGCCGAGTGTTGTCTTGAGTCAGGGCTTCGATTACACCGCGGCACATTTTCATCACTTCATCATACAGGTTCCCCATATCTGCCCGGGCTGCCTCACTCAGCTCCAAGTTTTCGCGCACCCTGGCCTCTGCCAGCTCCGCGATGTTGATGGCGTGATCGCCGATCCTTTCCACATCATTGACCACATGCATCAAATTGGCCATGAGCCTGGCTTGGGCAACGTTCATGGATTCCTGACTGGCCCGGGCCAAATAGCCAGTGATCGTTTTCTCCAAAAGGTTAACCACTTCTTCCCTCTGCTCAATCTGGCGCAGCACCGACAGATCCCCGCTCAAAAAGGCGGATACAGACTGTTCAAGCATGGCGGTGGACAAGTCGGCCATACGCGCCACTTCTTTCTGTGCGGCCAGCAGGGCGCCTGGGGTTCCCACCATACGTTCATCCAAGAACTGAGGCTTCATCTCGATCACTTCATCTTCGCCGGACACCAGGGCGTTGACCAGTTTCACAAAACGGCTGAGAAATGGGAAAAGGATTAAGGTAGTACCCACGTTAAACAACGTGTGGGCGTTAGCCAGCTGCCTCGCCACAGAACCTCCGGTTAGTTCAATCAAGCCGGTGAAGGGCCTGCGTATGACAATGAACAAAACGGTGCCGAACACGTTGAAGAGCAGATGGCCGATGGCGGCCCTGCGCGCTGACGTACCCGCGGTCATGGAAGCCAGGAGTGCCGTGACACACGTGCCAATGTTGGCGCCAACCGCAATAGCCAGACCGGCCGGAAGATCCACCACTCCCTGCCAAGCCAGGGCGATGACAAGGCCCGTAGTGGCGCTGGAACTCTGGACAATGGCAGTAAACACCGCGCCCGCTATGATGCCCAATATGGGGCGTCTGCCAAGCATGACTAAAAGGTCCAGAAAGGGCTGGTACGATCTGAGGGGATGCACTGCACTGCTCATGGTGGAGAGCCCTAGAAGCAAAAGTCCAAATCCAAGGGCTCCCTTTCCGAAGTACCGGGGCAGCCGTTTTCTGGTGAAGAAGTACAACAGCGCACCCAGGCCGATGAAGGGAAAGGCCAGGGCATAGATATCAAAAGATACGATCTGAGCGGTAATGGTGGTACCGATATTGGCACCCATGATGGTGCCCAAGGCCTGAGACAAATTCATAAGACCGGAGTTGACAAAGCCCACAATCATTACAGTGACCGTGGAACTGGACTGCAAGACGGCGGTCACACCGGCTCCAGTGAGCACAGCCGTGAGCGGTCTGGAGGTAAACAGCTCCAGGATTTTGCGCATCCGTTCTCCCGCAGCCTTCTGGAGACCGTCGGACATGAGATGCATTCCCAAGAAGAAGATGCCCAAACCACCGATGAGATGAATGACAACGTCGAATCCTGAAATCATAGCAGCACCCCTCACGCTGAATGTAGTACCCTTTCCATATGACCGCATAAATTAGGTAGAAGCGGAACTTGGGGGGATTATGCTTGAAGGTCTTGCTCTTATCGGATTTCTTCTTAAGCGGTCAAACCACCCATGTCCTTGAACTGGCCAAACAGCTCCAGAAGCTGAACGTTAAACCTCACATCGCCTTTGGCACCATCCACACCAAGCTGTTCTGGAGTGATTACGTGCCCTTCCTTCGCAGGCATCAGATTTCCTTTTCCCACGGGGCCACGGGCTGGAGTGGCACCGCTGCACCGGACCTGATCCACGCCCAGAGCTCAACCTTGTTCCATCAGGCACAGATGCTCGCCCACCGCTGGAACATCCCTTACCTGGTCACCTGCCACGGGCTGGGCTTCAATCAAGCCCGCTTCCGCCGTTATCTGGCAGCTGCCAGTGCCATCATTGCCATTGGACCCAGGGTTGCTGCTGAGCTGAGTGAGTATGGGCACAAAACGCACATCATCCCCAACGGGGTGGATACTGAGGTTTTTACACCTCCCCAGGGCCAGAAAGGACCGCGCCGGGCCCTGCTCTATGTAGGCCGCGTGGAAAAGAAGCGCCTGGAGCCCCTGCGTTACCTGGTTGAAGCCAACGCCTTGCTGGTGGGGGCACCCCTCAAGATCATTTCCAACTGGAACCCCCAGATCCCCGGCACCATACACATACCCTGGCGCGTCAACCTGGTTCCCCACCTTCAGCAGGCGGGAATCGTGGCAGCCTGCGGACGAACCGCCAGGGAAGCTTTGAGCTGCGGTAACGCGGTTCTGCTCATGCAGCAAGCATACGATGGGATCATCTCTCCTCGCCTGGTCAAGCTGGAAGATTTCGACTTCAGCGGCAACGTGGGCCGTTTTGAACTGGCTGATCTGAAATACGATCTGCATGGGCTGCTGCAGCGCCCCCACCGCTTGAAGAAACTGCAGAAGTGGAGCCGCAGCTATGCCGCAACCCACCTTTCCAGTGAGGAAATGGCGATGAAGACTGCCGCCGTCTACGAGCTGGTGCTCAAAAGCCCCAAAAAAACCCCACCGCTGAGATGGGGATCGCTGCAGCCAAGCGCGTGGGGAATCACATGAAAGCAACCCCAAGCACGCCATCTAACACCCCGCGAAGAATGCATTACAGGTTATTTTGCCCCCAGATATCCAGATCAACCCAAGATAGTCAATTCGCTGTTGGGAACAGATGTCCTGCAAGGAAGGGCCA